>NZ_JBVHWW010000047.1:0-46822 GCF_055563995.1 Streptomyces sp. NPDC029164
ACCCGCGCCTACGTCGAACAAGACCTCCACGAAATCTACGAAGGCGAAGTCCGCTACGCCCGCGACGCCTTCGAAGGCCTGCGCCTCATGGACGCCCTCATCGCCGTCAAGCGCGGCGTCCCCGGCGCCTCCCTCCCCGAGCTCAAGCAGCGCCGCGTCGCCAAGCGCGACACGCCCGTCCTCCAGGTGGAGGAGCCCGAGGAGCCGGGCGGCCGGTCCGACGTGTCCGTCGACAACCCGGTCCCCACCCCGCCGTTCTGGGGCACCCGCGTCGTCAAGGGCATCCCGCTCAAGGACTACGCCTCCTGGCTCGACGAGGGCGCCCTCTTCAAGGGCCAGTGGGGCCTCAAGCAGGCCCGCGCGGGCGGGGCCACGTACGAGGAGCTCGTCGAGAGCGAGGGCCGCCCGCGGCTGCGCGGTCTCCTGGACAAGCTGCACACCGAGAACCTCCTCGAGGCTGCGGTCGTCTACGGGTACTTCCCCTGCGTGTCCAAGGGCGAGGACCTGATCATCCTCGACGACGACGGCAACGAGCGGACCCGCTTCACCTTCCCGCGCCAGCGCCGCGGCCGCCGCCTGTGCCTCGCGGACTTCTTCCGTCCGGAGGAGTCAGGCGAGACCGACGTCGTCGGCCTCCAGGTCGTCACCGTCGGCTCGAAGATCGGCGAGGCCACGGCCAAGCTCTTCGAGTCCGACTCCTACCGCGAGTACCTGGAGCTGCACGGCCTCTCCGTCCAGCTCGCCGAGGCCATGGCCGAGTACTGGCACGCCCGCGTCCGTGCCGAGCTCGGATTCGGCGGCGAGGACCCGGCCCAGGTCGAGGACATGTTCGACCTCAAGTACCGCGGCGCCCGCTTCTCGCTCGGTTACGGCGCCTGCCCCGACCTGGAGGACCGCGCCAAGATCGCCGACCTCCTGCAGCCGGAGCGGATCGGCGTCCACCTCTCGGAGGAGTTCCAGCTCCACCCGGAGCAGTCCACCGACGCGATCGTGATTCACCACCCCGAAGCGAAGTATTTCAACGCACGCTGAGGTCAACCGACGTACACTTGTCGGTCCCATACAGGCCGGTCGCCTGTTCCCAGGGGAATGCCCCGCGGGAAGAGGTGACCGGCCTTCTCGTCCCTTCCGAGAGGTACGCGCATGACGAGCACCATTCCCGCCCCCGTCGCCCGTACGGCCGACGGTTCGGCCCTGCAGGCGGTACTGCTCGACATGGACGGCACCCTGGTCGACACCGAGGGCTTCTGGTGGGAGATCGAGGCGGAGATCTTCCAGGAGCTCGGCCACCGGCTCGAGGACTCCTGGCGGGACGTGGTCGTCGGCGGCCCGATGAGCCGCAGCGCGACCTTCCTGATCGAGGCGACCGGCGCCGTCATCGGCCTCGCCGAGCTGAGCGTGCTCCTCAACGAGCGCTTCGAGGCCCGCATCGCCGACCGGGTGCCGCTGATGCCCGGCGCCGAGCGGCTGCTGGCGGAACTGGCCCGGCACAACGTGCCCACCGCCCTCGTCTCCGCCTCGCACCGCCGGGTCATCGACCAGGTCCTGCTCACCCTGGGCCGCGACCGCTTCACGATGACGGTCGCCGGGGACGAGGTCGCCCGTACCAAGCCGCACCCCGACCCGTACCTGCTCGCGGCGCGGACGCTGGGCGCCCACCCGTCGCGCTGCGCGGTCATCGAGGACACCAGGACCGGGGTGGCGGCCGCCGAGGCCGCCGGCTGCCGGGTCGTGGCGATCCCCTCGGTGGGCATGATCGAACCCGCTCCGGGGCGTACGGTCGTGCGCTCGCTGGAGGACGTGGACCTGGCGTTCCTGCGCTCCCTCATCGCCCCGCTGAACTGAGCGGGCACCCCCCGCCGCCCGCCCCACCTCCCGGTTACCCACGGCAACCTCGGCACGCACGGCCGCGCGCCGATACGCACCGGCATGCCCTGAGCACACTCCGTACCGAACGGAACGCCTGTGGGATCGAGATTCAGCGGAAGGATCTTCCGTCACGGGCCCCGGAGGCTGAAATTCCATCCCGCTCCGGTCAGTTGCTCAGAGTGAGCTTGGTCACCCATCACACCCCCTATGGGCCTGTCCCAGGACCCCTGCGCCTTCCCTTGTGTCCGGATTGATCAGTCCCTGACCGAATCTGCGCACCCCTGCGCATGAACAGGCAGTTCGCTCCCATCACGGTGCGATTACACCCCAAGTCCGGCCAGTTCCAGCCATCCCGTCCCGGGCCACTAGTGTCAGCGCGGGCACTACGCCGCACCTCTGCCGTCCCGGACGCACACCCCTGCGCCGGGACCGCGTGGACCGATCGTCACTACACCGGCCCGATCGTTCCGCCCTGAACGGGCGACCGCCGCGAAGTGCCCTTTACGCCGCTTTGAGCAAGTGCCGGTTACAGGGAGTACTTCCAGCATGAACCGCAAGACCTTGGTGCTGACGGCCGCGGCCGGACTGCTCACCCCCGTGCTCGCCGCATGCGGCAGCGCGAGCGGCGGAGGAGCAGGATCCGGAGCGATCGTCGTCGGGACCACCGACCGGTTCGAGGCCGCAGACTTCGCTCCCGCCCCCTTCGACCCGGCCTACGCCTACGACGCCGGCGCCTGGAACGTCCTGCGCCAGACCGTCCAGACGCTGATGCACACCCCGCGCGGCGGCGGCCAGCCCGTCCCCGAAGCGGCCTCCGCCTGCCGCTTCACCGACGCCGGCAACGAGAGCTACCGCTGCACCCTGCGCCCCGGGCTGAAGTTCGCCGACGGCGAGCCGCTCACCGCCAAGGACGTCAAGTTCTCCATCGACCGCGTCCGCGCCATCAAGGACGAGAACGGCCCGTCCTCGCTGCTCTCCACCCTCGACAACGTCGAGGTCAAGGGCGCCGACACCGTCGTCTTCCACCTGAAGACCCCGGACGCGACCTTCCCGTTCAAGCTCTCCACCCCCGCCGCCGGCATCGTCAGCGCGAAGAACTACGACGCCAAGAAGCTCCGCGAGGGCTTCGCCGTGGACGGCTCCGGCCCGTACACGATGAAGGCCGAGGTCAAGGGCGACCAGCTGGTCCGCGCCGTCTTCACCAAGAACCCGCACTACAAGGGCGACCTCAAGCTGCAGAACGACAAGGTCGAACTGCGCACGTTCGCGGACTCCCCGGCCATGGGCAAGGCACTCACCGACGGGAAGATCCACATGGTCTCCCGCACCCTGTCGCCCGCCCAGATCGCCGAGTTCTCCGCGCAGCCGCCCAAGGGCGTCAAGCTCGTCCCCATGCCCGGCCTGGAGATCCGCTACATCGGCTTCAACACCGACGCGCCCGTCGTCAAGGACAAGGCCGTACGCCAGGCGCTCGCCGCCGCCGTCGACCGCGGCGCCCTGATCTCCAAGGTCTACGGCAAGTCCGCGCAGCCGCTGTACTCGCTGGTCCCCACCACCGTGACCGGCCACGTCAACTCGTTCTACAACAAGTACGGCGAGGCCAACACGGCCAAGGCCGCCGCGCTGCTGAAGGACGCCGGAATCAAGACCCCGGTCAAGCTGACGCTGCACTACACCAACGACCACTACGGCGACGGCACGGCCGCCGAGTTCGAGGCCCTCAAGGCCCAGCTCAACTCCACCCAGCTCTTCGACATCACCGTCCAGGGCAGCGAGTGGGCCGACTTCCGTCCCGCGCAGAAGAAGGGCGACCACGCCGCCTACGGGCTCGGCTGGTTCCCCGACTACGCGGACGCCGACAACTTCCTCGCCCCGTTCCTGGAGCAGGACAACTTCCTGGGCACGCCGTACGCCAACAACACGGTGCGCACCAGGCTCATCCCCGAATCGCGGCGCGCGGCCGACCGAGGCGTCGCCGTCCCCGCGATCACGGAGATGCAGGACATCGTCGCCGACGACGTGCCCGTCCTGCCCCTGTGGCAGGGCAAGCAGTACGTCGCCGCACGCGACGGGATCACCGGAGTGGAGTGGTCGGTCAACGCCATCTCCGACCTCCAGCTGTGGGAGCTCGGCCGCGGCGTAAGCGGCTGAGCAAGGCAACGACCGGCAGCGGGTGTCGCGAGCCGGGCAACGAAACAGTTCGACTGTGAAGGACGTTCGCGTGAATCGACGTAACCAGTGGCTGGCGGCCCCGCTCGGCGCAGCCACCGCCGCCGCGCTGCTCAGCGGTTGCGGTTCGACCGATGGCTCCAATGCCGGCAGCGGCAAGGGCGTGGTCATGGGCATATCAGACAAGGTGAAGTCCACCGACCCCGCCTCCGGCTACGACCCGGGCTCCTGGCTCCTCTTCAACAACGTCTTCCAGTCGCTGCTGAGCTTCCCCAAGGGCGGTACCACCCCCGAGCCCGACGCCGCACAGTCCTGCGCCTTCGAGGGCGGCGACAGCAAGCTCTACAAGTGCACCCTGCGCGACGGCCTGAAGTTCAGCAACGGCCACAGCCTCACCTCGAAGGACGTCAAGTTCTCCTTCGAGCGCACGCTGAAGATCAACGACGAGAACGGCCCGGCCGTGATGCTCTCGTCCATCGCCGGCATCGACGCCCCCGACGACAAGACCGTCGTCTTCCGCCTCAAGACCTCCGACGCGACCTTCCCGAGCAAGATCGCCTCCGGTGCGGGCTCCATCGTCGACCACAGCGAGTACCCGGCGGACAAGCTGCGTACGGACAACAAGGCGATCGGCTCCGGCGTCTACAAGCTCGACTCGTTCAGCGAGAAGAGCGCCACCTTCTCCGTCAACGAGTCCTACAGCGGCAAGGCCAAGGCCAAGAACACCGGCGTCACGCTGAAGTTCTTCAACGGCGACCAGAGCGGCCTGAAGAAGGTCCTCGAGAGCGGGGACGTGGACTTCGCGTTCCGCGGCCTCGCCGCCAAGGACATCGCCGCCCTCGCCTCGACCAAGACCGGCGACAACAAGGTCGACGTCGTCCAGGGCACCGGCGCCGAGGTCGAGCACATGGTCTTCAACGTCAACGACCCCGTCGTCGGCAAGCTGCCCGTCCGCAAGGCCATCGCCTACCTCGTGGACCGCGAAGCCCTCGTCCGGGACGTGTACGCGGGCACCGCCACCGCGCTCTACTCCATCGTCCCCACCGGCATCGCCGGACACACCACCCCGTTCTTCGACCGCTACGGCGGCACCCCGCAGCCCGAGAAGGCCAAGGCCGTCCTCAAGGCCGCCGGCATCAACGGCAAGGTCAAGCTGACCCTGTACTCCACCCCGTCCCGCTACGGCCCCTCCACGGACCAGCAGTTCGAGGTCATCGCCAAGCAGCTCAACGAGAGCGGCCTGTTCGACGCCGACGTCAAGTCCGTCGAGTTCGAGCAGTACGAGAAGGACATCCAGGACGGCAAGTACGGCGTCTACGTGAAGGGCTGGGTCCCCGACTACCCGGACGCCGACAACTTCACGCAGCCGTTCTTCGGCCCGGACAACGTCCTGCACAACAACTACGACAACAAGGAGATCACCGGGACGATCATCCCGTCGACCTCCGCGAAGTCCGACCGCACCGCGGCCAACACCGACTACAACCGGCTCCAGGACATCGTCGCCGACGAACTCCCGATCCTCCCGCTCTGGCAGGGCAAGCAGTACGCCGTCACCCGCCAGAACGTGAACGGCCTCCAGTGGTCCCTCGACGCCTCGACCGTCTTCCGCTTCTGGGAGATCAGCAAGGGCTGACCCCGACCGGGCCACGCACAACGGGCCGGCAGCCGCACCACGCGGCTGCCGGCCCGTTCCGCTTCCCTGGGCCCCTACTGGGCGCCGGGACGCACCAGACCGCTCTCGTACGCGTACACGGCCGCCTGTACCCGGTCGCGCAGCCCCAGCTTCGTCAGCACGTGCCCCACATGCGTCTTGACCGTCGTCTCGCTCACGAACAGGTCCGCCGCGATCTCCGCGTTCGACAGCCCCCGGGCCACCAGCTTCAGCACCTCGACCTCGCGCTCGGTCAGGGTCCCCAGCGTGTCCGGGACGCTCTCCTCACCCGACGGCAGATGCCCCGCGTACTTGTCCAGCAGCCGCCGCGTGATGCTCGGCGCGAGCATCGCCTCCCCGCCCGCCACCACCCGGATCGCCTGCACCAGCTCCGCCGCCGGCGCGTCCTTCAGCAGGAACCCGCTCGCCCCCGCCCGCAGCGCCTCCACCACGTACTCGTCCAGATCGAACGTGGTCAGCACCAGCACCTTCGCCGGACCGTCCCGGCCCGGACCGGTGATCTGCCGGGTCGCCTCCACCCCGTCCATCCGCGGCATCCGGATGTCCATCAGCACCACATCGGGCTGCAACGCCCGCACCTGGTCCAGCGCCTGCAGACCGTCCCCGGCCTCACCGACCACCGCCAGATCCTCCTCGGCCTCCAGGATCATCCGGAAGCCGGTGCGCAGAAGTGGCTGGTCGTCGACCAGCAGGACGCGGATGGCCACGGGGTCTACCTCGTATTCGTCGGACGGCTACGGCGGGCCCGTCCATTCTGCCCTGATCCGACGATCATGATTCCGCCGGGCGCTCCGACCCCGGCCGGGGCACGATGACCAGCGGATACGGCGGGGGAGTCCCCCCGAACTCCGGACACACCGCCTGATGATCACACCAGCCGCACAGCTTCGTCGGCCGCGGCCGCCACTCACCCGACTCCGTCGCCTCCCGGATCGCCTCCCACAGCGCCAGCAGCTTCCGCTCCACCCGCTCCAGGTCCGCCACCACCGGGTCGTACGTCAACACGTCGCCACTGCCCAGATACACCAGCTGCAGCCGCCGCGGCACCACCTGCTTCAGCCGCCACACCACCAGCGCGTAGAACTTCATCTGGAACAGCGCACCCTCGGCGTACTCCGGCCGCGGCGCCTTGCCCGTCTTGTAGTCGACGATCCGCACCTCACCCGTCGGCGCCACGTCCACCCGGTCGATGATCCCCCGCAGCCGGAGCCCCGACTCCAGCTCCGTCTCCACGAAGAACTCCCGCTCCACCGGCTCCAGCCGCGTCGGGTCCTCCAGCGTGAACCAGCGCTCGACCAGCGCCTCCGCCTCCGTCAGCCACCGCGCCAGCCCCGCCCCCTCATCACCCTCCGGGAACAGCCCCGTCAGCTCCGGCTTCGCCTCCAGCAACCGGTCCCACTGCCCCGGGACCAGCGCCTTCGCCCGCGGAGCCGTCCGCTCCGACGCCGGATGATCGAAGAGCCGCTCCAGCACCGCATGCACCAGCGTCCCGCGGGTAGCAGCAGCACTGGGCTTCTCCGGCAACTTGTCGATCACCCGGAACCGGTACAGCAAGGGGCACTGCATGAAATCGCTCGCCCGCGAAGGGGAGAGCGAAGCGGGCGCCACAGCGCTCGGCGTCGCGGCATCGGGTGCGTCAGGCACGGCACCGGGGCTCGTCGTCATGGACAAAACCCTACGACCCGCCACCGACAGCACGCGCATACCATCGACGCCGGACCCCCTCGCACTGCATGATCGGAGCATCACAGCCCGCTTACGCACTGCGGACCACACTGGAAACACCGATCCCCGGGACTCCGTCCGGGGGAACCCCGAGGAACGAAGGACAGCCGTGGCAGACACCGACGAAACCGGCGAGCGCGCGGGCCGGCGCTCAGGACCGGGCGGCGGACTCCTCATGGGCCGCCCCTTCGGCGTGCCCGTCTACGTCTCGCCCAGCTGGTTCCTCGTCGCCGCCCTCATCACCTGGGTCTTCGGCGACCAGCTCGACCGCATCCTGCCCGACCTCGGACCCGTCCGCTACCTCGTCTCCCTCTTCTTCGCCGTCGCCTTCTACGCCTCCGTCCTGGTCCACGAACTCGCGCACACCGTCGCCGCCCTCCGCTTCAAACTCCCCGTGCGCCGCATCCAGCTCCAGTTCTTCGGCGGAGTCTCCGAGATCGAAAAGGAATCCGAGACCCCCGGCCGCGAATTCGTCCTCGCCTTCGTCGGCCCCCTCCTCTCCCTCCTCCTCGCCGGCGCCTTCCACCTCGGCATGAAAACCGTCGAACCGGCCAGCGTCCCCGGCGTCCTCCTCGCCGGCCTGATGATCTCCAACCTCCTCGTCGCCGCCTTCAACCTGCTCCCCGGCCTCCCCCTCGACGGCGGCCGCATGCTCCGCGCCGTCATCTGGGGCATCACCGGCAAACCCATGGCCGGCACCATCGCCGCCGCCTGGGTCGGCCGCGCCCTCGCCATCGCCGTCCTCCTCGGCCTGCCCCTGCTCACCCACACCGGACTCCTCGGCAACCGCACCCAGGACATCGGCGGCATGAACACCGTCATGGACGCCCTGCTCGCCGCCATCCTCGCCGCCATCATCTGGACCGGAGCCGGCAACAGCCTCCGCATGGCCCGCCTGCGCGCCCACCTCCCCGAACTGCGCGCCCGCACCCTCACCCGGCGCGCCATCCCCGTGGAGAACGCCACCCCCCTCTCCGAAGCCCTCCGCCGCGCCAACGAAGCCGGAGCCCGCGCCCTCGTCGTCGTCGACGGCCACGGCGAAGCCACCGCCATCGTCCGCGAGAGCGCCATCGCCTCCGTCCCCGAACACCGCCGCCCCTGGGTCGCCGTCAGCACCCTCGCCCAGGACCTCACCGACGGCATGAAGGTTTCCGCGGAACTCACCGGCGAAGAACTCCTCGAGCGCCTCCGCGCCACCCCCGCCACCGAGTACCTCGTCCTCGAACCAGGCGGCGCCATCTACGGCGTCCTGTCCACCCTCGACGTCGAAAAGGCCTTCGTGAAGGCCATGGCACGGCCCCAGTCCTGAAGCCAATACACTGGTCACATGTCCGAACCGACCGGTGCCGCCCGCCGACGCGGGCCCTTCGAGGTCGGGGACCAGGTTCAGCTCACCGACCCCAAGGGCCGCCACTACACGTTCACGCTCGAAGCCGGGAAGAATTTCCACACCCACAAGGGTTCCTTCCCCCACGACGAGCTGATCGGTGCCCCCGAGGGCAGTGTTGTCCGCACCACGGGCAACGTCGCCTACCTCGCGCTGCGTCCCCTGCTCCCCGACTATGTCCTGTCCATGCCCCGCGGCGCCGCCGTGGTCTACCCCAAGGACGCCGGCCAGATCCTGGCCTTCGCCGACATCTTCCCCGGCGCCCGCGTCGTGGAAGCAGGTGTCGGTTCCGGCTCCCTGAGCAGCTTCCTGCTGCGCGCCATCGGCGACCAGGGCATGCTCCACAGCTACGAGCGCCGCGCGGACTTCGCCGAGATCGCCACCGCCAACGTGGAACGCTACTTCGGCGGCCCCCACCCGGCGTGGAAGCTGACCGTGGGCGACCTCCAGGACAACCTGGACGAGACCGACGTCGACCGCGTCATCCTCGACATGCTCGCCCCCTGGGAGTGCCTGGACGCGGTCAAGAAGGCCCTCGTCCCCGGCGGCATCCTCTGCTGCTACGTGGCCACCACCACCCAGCTGTCCAAGACCGTCGAGTCCATCCGCGAGATCGGCTGCTTCGCCGAACCGCAGCCCTGGGAATCGATGATCCGCAACTGGCACGTCGAAGGTCTGGCCGTCCGCCCGGACCACCGCATGATCGGCCACACCGGCTTCCTCGTCACCGCCCGCCGCCTCGCGGACGGCGTCGAGCCCCCCATGCGCCGCCGCCGCCCCGCCAAGGGCGCCTACGGCGAGGACTACGACGGCCCCGGCAGCGACCGCTCCGCGTAACCGCACCGCCGACCCAACACGACGGCGCTGTGGCGCAGTTCCCCGGACCGACCGGGAACTGCGCCACAGCGCCTTTTCGTTGTCCCCGTGCCGACCCCGTCCCGCCCGGGCCGCACGCGGTCACCCGCCCCGGACCCAACAGCACCGGACCCGGCCGTTCCACCTCCGTGTGAGGTATGGCACGATGCTGGCTCCCCGTCACCCTTCGCACAGGAGACACCCCGCGTGCTGCACAGCCCCGCCGAGCTGACGCCGACCCCGGACACCCTGGCGCACAGCATGGCCAGGCCCCTCCACTGGCTCGCCACGGCCACCGCCATGGCCGCCGTCATAGCCACAGCGGGACTCGTACAGCCGGCCACCGGCACCCCCGCCGCCACGCCGGGCCCCACCGCGAACGGTCCCCAGGCAGCCGCTCCCGACGCCGCGGCCGCCACCTACCCCCTCGACTGCAACGGCGCCCCGCAGACCGTCACGGCCACCGCCCAGGGCGACCTCGACGGCGACGCCCGCCCCGAGACCGTCGCCGCCGTCCGCTGCGAAGCAGGCTCCGGCACCCCGCCCCACGCGGTCTACGTCCTCACCCAGGACCCCGCCGAAGGCGCCCGCCCCCGCGTCGTCGCCACCCTCCTCGACACCGGAAAGCGACAGACCGCCACGGAACTGACCGTGCGCGACCGCGTCGTCACCGCCACCCTCCTCGGCTACTCCGCACCCGGCGTACCGCGCTGCTGCCCCGACACCAAGCAGCTCGCCAAGTGGCGCTGGAGCGACGGAAAATTCCGCCAGGAGCTGACGGACTCAGCCTCCAGGAGTGTTTGAAACGTCACTCGGCGTCAGGACCGAAGACTTCCACCCTGTCCGAAACGCGCCTTACGTGAATGCAGTCCCCCGGGCATTCCTTCGCCGAGTCGACCACGTCCTGGAGCAGCGTCAGCGGAACCGGAGCGGTCGCCCCCGCGTCCTGCAGCAGCTCGTCCTCCGGGCTCTTCACGTACGCCAGACCATCGATGTCCAGCTCGAACACCTCGGGGGCGTACTGCGCACAGATGCCGTCCCCGGTGCAGAGGTCCTGGTCGATCCAGACCTCAAGCGGCTCGCCGGCCTCACCGGCCGCGCCCGTCGGAGCCTCGTGCTGCACGGTCATATCTCCTGCCGTTCCCTGCGCTGAGTGATCCATCCCGGTCACAACCCGCAGCAAGTCGCGCGAGCCCTGACGGGTGTTGAACAGTTCGACCTTACAACCGGCCGCTTCCCGAGTTTGATGGGTGGGTATTTCCTTGGCGTGAGGGAGTACGCAAGGGTGAAGATCGGACACACCTCTACCGTCTTTGTGATCTAGGGGTTTCAATCACCACCAGCCCAGGTAGGGTCAGGAAGCGTCCAGCTCCCCTTGGAGGAGGTGAGGACCGTGGCAGCCCACGACGACGACATCAACCGCGGCATCCGGCCCGGGCGAGGGTCTGAGGACCCCGCCGGCCAGGTTGCCTATCTCGAGCAGGAAATCGCCGTCCTGCGACGTAAGCTCGCCGACTCTCCGCGACACACGAGGATTCTCGAAGAGCGGATCGTCGAGCTGCAGACAAATCTTGCCGGCGTATCCGCACAGAACGAACGACTCGCGAATACCCTCCGTGAGGCCCGGGACCAGATCGTGGCCCTCAAGGAAGAAGTCGACCGGCTCGCCCAGCCGCCGGCCGGTTTCGGTGTCTTCCTGCAGGCCAACGAGGACGGCACCGTCGACATCTTCACCGGAGGCCGAAAGCTCCGCGTGAACGTCAGCCCCAGCGTCGACCCGGAAGACCTCCGGCGCGGCCAGGAGGTCATGCTCAACGAGGCCCTCAACGTGGTCGAGGCCATGGAATTCGAGCGGGCCGGGGACATCGTCACCCTCAAGGAGATCCTCGAGGACGGCGAGCGCGCCCTGGTCGTCGGGCACACCGACGAGGAGAGGGTGGTGAGGCTCGCCGAGCCGCTCCTGGACATCACCATCCGCCCCGGCGACGCCCTCCTGCTCGAACCCCGCTCCGGCTACGTCTACGAGGTCGTCCCCAAGAGCGAGGTCGAAGAACTCGTCCTCGAAGAGGTCCCCGACATCGACTACGACAAGATCGGCGGCCTGGGCGACCAGATCGAGCTGATCCGCGACGCGGTCGAGCTCCCGTACCTCTACCCGGACCTCTTCAAGGAACACGAACTGCGGCCCCCGAAGGGCATCCTGCTCTACGGCCCGCCCGGCTGCGGCAAGACGCTCATCGCCAAGGCCGTCGCCAACTCCCTTGCCAAGAAGGTCGCCGAGGTCACCGGCCAGCCCGCCGGGAAGTCCTACTTCCTGAACATCAAGGGCCCCGAACTCCTCAACAAGTACGTCGGCGAGACCGAGCGGCACATCCGCCTCGTCTTCCAGCGTGCCCGGGAGAAGGCGAGCGAGGGCACCCCCGTCATCGTCTTCTTCGACGAGATGGAATCCCTCTTCCGCACCCGCGGATCCGGAGTCAGCTCGGACGTGGAGAACACCATCGTCCCCCAGCTGCTCGCCGAGATCGACGGCGTGGAAGGCCTGGAGAACGTCATCGTCATCGGCGCCTCCAACCGCGAGGACATGATCGACCCGGCCATCCTGCGCCCCGGCCGGCTCGACGTGAAGATCAAGATCGAGCGCCCGGACGCCGAGGCCGCGAAGGACATCTTCGCGAAGTACCTCAAGGCCTCGCTGCCCCTGCACACGGACGACCTGTCCGAACACCAGGGCTCCAAGGACGGCACCGTCCACAGCATGATCCAGACCGTCGTCGAGCAGATGTACGCCGAAACCGAGGAGAACCGCTTCCTCGAGGTCACGTACGCCAACGGCGACAAGGAAGTCCTCTACTTCAAGGACTTCAACTCGGGCGCCATGATCCAGAACATCGTGGACCGTGCGAAGAAGATGGCGATCAAGGCCTTCCTCGAGCACAACCAGAAGGGCCTCCGGGTCTCCCACCTCCTCCAGGCGTGCGTGGACGAGTTCAAGGAGAACGAGGACCTGCCCAACACCACCAACCCGGACGACTGGGCCCGAATCTCCGGAAAGAAGGGAGAGCGGATCGTATTCATCCGCACCCTCGTCACCGGAAAGCAAGGCGCGGACACCGGACGCTCCATCGACACGGTGGCGAACACCGGCCAGTACCTCTGAAGCGGAGCGGCTGCGGATGCCCTCCCCGGGCATCCGCAGCCGACTGCTTTACCCGACCGCTTTACCGGCCGCTTTTCAGCCGGTGAAAGGGCGGATTCAATGACGGAAATGATCTCCCCACGAGCGCGCAGTGGTTCTAGGCTCTTCCGTACCGCCGGACGCGCAGTGCGGGGACGGGCACCGCACAGTCACACGCACCGGAGCACCAGCGGTACTTGAGCGCCGCTCCCGAAGGGGAGCGCCGCCGGGCAAGGAGGGCCGCATGACCGTACGGCGAGTAATGGGGATCGAGACGGAGTACGGGATCTCCGTCCCGGGGCACCCGAACGCCAATGCCATGCTCACCTCGTCCCAGATCGTCAACGCCTACGCGGCGGCGATGCACCGGGCGCGACGCGCCCGCTGGGACTTCGAGGAGGAGAATCCGCTGCGGGACGCCCGCGGCTTCGACCTCGCCCGCGAGGCCGCCGACAACAGCCAGCTGACCGACGAGGACATCGGCCTCGCCAACGTCATCCTCACCAACGGCGCACGGCTCTACGTCGACCACGCGCACCCCGAATACAGCTCGCCGGAGATCACCAACCCGCTCGACGCCGTGCTCTGGGACAAGGCCGGCGAGCGGATCATGGCCGAGGCCGCCGTACGGGCGGCCCAGCTGCCCGGCGCCCAGCCGATCCACCTCTACAAGAACAACACCGACAACAAGGGCGCCTCCTACGGCACGCACGAGAACTACCTGATGAAGCGGGAGACCCCCTTCTCGGAGATCGTGCGCCACCTGACCCCCTTCTTCGTCTCCCGGCAGGTGGTGACCGGCGCCGGCCGCGTCGGCATCGGCCAGGACGGCCGCGAGCACGGCTTCCAGATCAGCCAGCGAGCGGACTACTTCGAGGTCGAGGTCGGCCTGGAGACCACCCTCAAGCGGCCCATCATCAACACCCGGGACGAGCCGCACTCCGACGCCGAGAAGTACCGCCGGCTGCACGTGATCATCGGCGACGCGAACCTCTCCGAGATCTCCACGTACCTGAAACTCGGCACGACCGCACTTGTCCTGTCCATGATCGAGGACGGGTTCATCAACGTCGACCTCGCCGTCGACCAGCCCGTACGCACCCTCCACCAGGTCTCCCACGACCCCGACCTGAAGCACCTCATCACGCTGCGCAGCGGCCGGACACTCACCGCGGTGCAACTGCAGATGGAGTACTTCGAGCTGGCCCGCAAGTACGTGGAGGAGCGTTTCGGTTCCGACGCGGACGAGCAGACCAAGGACGTGCTGGTCCGCTGGGAGGACGTGCTGGGCCGGCTGGAGAGCGACCCGATGAGCCTGTCGGGGGAGCTGGACTGGATCGCCAAGCGGGAGATCCTGGAGGGCTACCGGCGCCGGGACGGGCTGGGCTGGGACGCGGCGCGGCTGCACCTGGTGGACCTCCAGTACTCGGACGTACGGCCCGAGAAGGGCCTCTACAACCGCCTGGTGGCCCGGGGCAAGATGAAGCGACTGGTGGAGGAGCCGGCCGTCGAGCGGGCCCAGAGCAAGCCTCCGGAGGACACCCGGGCCTATTTCCGCGGCCGCTGCCTGGAGCAGTACGCGGACGACGTGGCCGCGGCCTCCTGGGACTCGGTGATCTTCGACCTTCCCGGCCGGGACTCGCTCCAGCGGGTCCCGACGCTGGAACCCCTGCGGGGGACCCGCAACCACGTCAAGGAGCTCCTGGACCGCTGCCGCACGGCGGAGGACCTGGTGCGGGTGCTTTCGGGGCAGTGAGCGGTGCCATCGGGGCCTGAAAGGGCCCCGGTCCGGGAATCATGTGGAGAACCGGACGTTGTGAAAGTGCGGGGACGAATGTCGGACCCTCCTAGTAAGGTCCGACATAGGGTCTGATCTTGAGAGATCCCGAGTCCCGGGGTCTCTCGACGTGAGCGTGCGAACCGAGCGGGGTGAGGTAGACATGGCGACCAAGGACACCGGCGGCGGACAGCAGAAGGCGACGCGCTCGACCGAGGAGGTCGAGGAGGCGGCGGTCGAAGAATCGACCGACCTCAAGGAGCGCCAGGAAAAGCTCTCCGACGACGTCGACTCCGTACTTGACGAGATTGACGATGTCTTGGAGGAGAACGCCGAGGATTTCGTGAGGTCATTCGTGCAAAAGGGCGGCCAGTAGGGATCGTCGAGGCCATTGAACCTTCGAATCGAAGGTCGGGGGCGCGGTGGCCGAGGTGGCACCTGAGGGCATGAAGCGTTGCTCGCGATGCAGGCGCGTTCAGTTATGTGAGGCCTTCGCTAGTAACCGCGCAATGCGGGATGGTCTCCAGGCGTATTGCCGTGAATGCCAGGCTGAGCATTACAAGCGGAAGCAAGAGGCGCAGGGGCGGACGGTGCGGGTGAAGGTTCCCGTGCCGTCCGGGCACAAGCGATGTCCCCAGTGTGGGGAGATCAAGCCCCACTCGCAGTGGGAGCGGAACAAGACGAGTTCGGACGGCTGGGCCAGCTACTGCAAAGAGTGCCGGGCCCAGCGGAACCGGGCCTCGTACTTCAAGCGCCACTACGGCATCACCGAAGACGAACGCGACGCCATGATCGAGGCCCAAGGCGGGACCTGCCTGCTCTGTCGGAATGCTCCAGCGGAACATGTGGATCACGATCATCAGACGGGTAAGGTCCGAGGCGTACTGTGCTTCAGCTGTAACGCAGCCCTGGGGCAGTTCAAGGATCGGCCGGACGTCATGAGGCGTGCAGCCGCTTACGTGGAAGGAAACCTGTGGAACCCAACACTCGTAGCACAGGGCGTCTACCGGCAGCCTTCCTGACGCCGGGGTCGTCGTCCTTCATGGACTTCCTGGGCGCGCACTCGCCCGAGATGCTGCCCGGCAACCGCAGGCTGCCGGAGGGCGTGGTCGAGGCGCCGCACGGGACGACCATCGTGGCCGCCACCTTCCCCGGCGGGGTGGTCCTCGCCGGTGACCGGCGGGCGACCATGGGGAACATGATCGCGCAGCGGGACATCGAGAAGGTGTTCCCGGCGGACGAGTACTCCGCCGTCGGCATCGCCGGTACGGCCGGCCTGGCCGTGGAGATGGTCAAGCTGTTCCAGCTGGAGCTGGAGCACTTCGAGAAGGTGGAGGGGACGACCCTCTCCCTGGAGGGCAAGGCCAACCGGCTGTCCACCATGATCCGGAGCAACCTGGGCATGGCGATGCAGGGGCTGGCCGTCGTGCCGCTGTTCGCGGGGTACGACGAGGCCAAGGAGAAGGGCCGGATCTTCTCCTACGACGTGACCGGCGGCCGCTCCGAGGAGCACGGCTTCGCCGCCACCGGGTCGGGTTCGATCTTCGCCCGGGGTTCGATGAAGAAGCTCTTCCGCCCCGATCTGACGGAGGAGCAGGCCACCACGCTGGTCGTGCAGGCGCTGTACGACGCCGCCGACGACGACTCGGCGACCGGTGGGCCGGACCTGTACCGCCACATCTATCCGATCGTCACCGTCATCACCGACGAGGGATTCCGCAGGCTGACGGACGCAGAGTCGCAGGAGCTCGCCCGTACGGTCACCAACCGTCGTCTGGAGCAGCCCGACGGCCCGCGCGCCGCCCTGCTCTGACCGTTCGTCGCCCTGTAGGAGCCCAGAAGAAAGGGACGGAAAGCCGGTGTCGACTCCGTTCTATGTGTCACCCCAGCAGGCCATGGCCGACCGGGCGGAATACGCCCGGAAGGGCATCGCCCGCGGTCGCAGCCTTGTCGTGCTGCAGTACGCCGACGGCATCGTGTTCGTCGGTGAGAACCCGTCCCGTGCGCTGCACAAGTTCAGCGAGATCTACGACCGGATCGGCTTCGCGGCCGCCGGCAAGTACAACGAGTACGAGAACCTGCGGATCGGTGGTGTGCGGTACGCGGATCTGCGCGGGTACACCTATGACCGTGACGATGTGACGGCCCGTGGGCTGGCGAACGTGTACGCGCAGACGCTCGGCACGATCTTCTCCAGTGCGGGTGAGAAGCCGTACGAGGTGGAGCTGGTCGTCGCCGAGGTCGGTGCGACGGCGGCGGGGGACCAGATCTACCGGTTGCCGCACGACGGGTCGATCGTGGACGAGCACGGTTCGGTCGCGGTCGGTGGCAATGCCGAGCAGATCAGTACGTTCCTGGACCAGCGTCACCAGGACGGGATGACGTTGTCCGAGGCGCTGAAGCTGGCGGTGCAGGCGCTGTCGAGCCAGGCGAACGGTGCGGACAAGGCGATTCCGGCCGAGCGGCTGGAGGTGGCGGTGCTGGACCGTACGCGGGCGCAGCAGCGCAAGTTCAAGCGGATCCGGGGCCGGCAGCTGTCGCGGTTGCTGGAGGCGGATGTGCCGGCGGCCGCGCAGGCGGATGCCGTGTCGAATGACGAGGCGCCGGAGGACGACGCCGAGTAGGAGCTTGATGTCCGGAGCCCCGGTTCGCCGTTTTCGGTGGGCCGGGGCTTCGTCGTGTCCGGTTCCGGGGTGGTCAGGGGGTGGGGGCGGGGCCGGTGGAGTCGCGGACGACGAGGCGGACGGGGATGTCGGGGGCGGTCCAGGGGGTGCCTTCGAGGACGGCGAGGAGTGCGGTCATGCCTTGTTCGCCGACGTGTTCGGCGGGGAGGTGGACGGTGGTGAGTTCGGGTTCGACGGCGGTGGCGAGGGCGAGGTCGTCGAAGCCGGTGACGGAGAGGTCCTCGGGGACGCGCAGGCCGAGGCGGCGGGCGGCCTTGCAGGCGCCTGCGGCGAGGATGTCGTCGTCGCAGACGATGGCGGTGGGCCTGTCCTGGGGGGTGGCGAGGGCGGCTTCCGTGGCCGTACGGGCGCCGTGGACGGTGAGGGGGGACCGTACGGTGCGCAGTTCGCTGTCGGGGCCGAGGAGGGCGGCCAGGGCTTCGGCGCGGGTGTCGAAGGTCCAGGAGTCGACGGCGGAGGCGAGGTGGAGGTAGCGGCGGTGGCCGAGGGCGAGGAGGTGTGCGGTGATCTGGCGCATGCCGTCGGCCATGGCGAGGTTGACGTGGGCGGCGGCGGTGCCGGCGGTGGGGTCGCTGTCGAGCATGACGAGGGGGAGGGTGTTGCCGCCGATGGCGTCGAGGGCGTCGGCGGCCATGGAGGAGGCGATGACTCCGTCGAGGGCGGCGCGGGCGGAGGCGAAGGGGTCGCGGGCGGGGCCGGTGCCGTCGGGGGAGGGGTAGAGGACGACGCCGAAGCCGTGTGCGGCTGCGACGCGGGCGGCGCCGGTGTAGACGCGGGCGAAGAATTCGTTGGTGAGGGCGGGGACGACGAGGAGGGCGGTGCGGGTGGAGCCGAGGCGGAGGTTGCGGGCGGCGAGGTTGGGGCGGTAGCCGAGGCGGGTGGCGGTTTCGCGGACGAGGGTGGCGGTGCGTTCGGAGACGCGGCCGGGCCATTTGTCGCCGAGGACGAGGGAGACGGTGGCCTGGGAGACCCCGGCGGCGGTGGCCACGTCGCGGCTGGTGGGTCTCGTCACAGGTGGCTCCTGAAGTGCGAGGTCGGGGGTGGTGTCGGGGGTGGTGCGGGGTCTGGGGGGTGGACCCGTGGACTGCGGCCATGGTACGTATGACCCGTCACGTTATACGTATTACCCCGGCAGGGTCCGGGCGGAAGGGGGCGGACATGGCCGCGGGATACGCGGAGCTGTTGCGGACCCGGCACGCCGCGAGGCTGCTGGTCGGCACGCTCGTGGGGCGGCTGCCGAACGCGACCGCGCCGATCGCGATCGTGCTGTTCACGCGCGCGGAGGGCGGCAGCTACAGCCTCGCGGGGGCCCTCGCCGCCGCGTACGGGGTGGCCAACGCGGTGGGCCAGCCATTGCTGGGCCGGGCGGTGGACCTGTTCGGGCAGCCGCGGGTGCAGCTGCCGGCGGCCGTGGTCTCGGCGCTGGGCGTGGTGTGGCTGGCGCTGGCGGGCACGGGGTCGGCGGCGGCCGCGTATGCCGCGGTGGTCGTCGCGGGGCTCTTCACGCCGCCCCTGGAGGGCGGGCTGCGGGCGTTGTGGCCGGGCGTGCTGGGGGGCCGTGAGGAGAAGGTGCACGCGGCGTACGCGATGGACGCGGTGGCCCAGGAGGTCATGTTCACGGTCGGTCCGCTGCTGGTGACGCTGTTCGTGGCGCTGTGGTCGCCGGCCGGGGCGCTGCTGGCGCTCAACGCGATCGGGGTGCTGGGCGCGCTGTCGGTGGTGGTGAGCGAGCCTTCGCGCGCGTGGCGTTCGGCGCCGCGGGAGGCCCACTGGCTGGGCGCGTTGCGTTCGCGGGGGCTGCTGGCGCTGCTGGGTGCCTTCTTCTTCGTGGGGATGGCGCTGGGTTCGATCACGGTGGCGGGTGTGGCGTACGCGGACGATCACGGGGGCCAGGCGGTGTACGGGTGGCTGATGGCGGCGCTGGGGCTGGGTGCGCTGATCGGCGGGGTGACGTACGGGGCGCGGCAGTGGGCGGGTGCGCCGGAGCGGCGGCTGCGGATGCTGGTGGCGTTGCTGGCGCTGGGCTATCTGCCGCTGATGCTGACTCCGGGGCCGGTGGCGATGACGGGTCTGGCGGCGTTGTCGGGGGTGTTCCTGGCGCCCGCGCTGGCGTGTGCGTTCATCGTGGTGGACCGGCACGCTCCGGCGGGCACGGTGACGGAGGCGTTCTCGTGGCTGGTGACGTTCTTCGGGGTGGGTGCGGCGATCGGTACGGCGGCGGCGGGGCCCGCGGTGGAGCTGGGCGGTACGTCGGCGAGCTTCGGGGTGGCGGGCGTGGCGGGGATCGCGGCGCTGCTGGTGCTGATGGTCACTCAGCGGGTGCTGGCAACTGCGGGGCCGGGACGGACGGTGGCGGGTTCGTCTGACGGGGTGTCGGAGGGTTCGTGTGAGGTGGGGTCGGGGGCCTCGTAGGCGGGGTGGTGCGGGGGCGCCACGCCGGTCGGGGGGCCTGTTCGGCGGCGGGTCGGCGGGCGCGCTCGGGGGAACTGATCGAAACGGCGCTCCCGAACCCGGTTTCAGAAGAGGGCAGAAGGCGTAATGTTCAGTCATGGACCGCCGCATTTTCGGGCTGGAGAACGAGTACGGCGTCACGTGCACGTTCAGGGGACAGCGCCGACTGTCTCCTGACGAAGTGGCGCGCTACCTCTTCCGCCGTGTTGTGTCATGGGGCCGCAGCAGCAATGTCTTCCTGCGGAACGGCGCCCGCCTGTACCTCGATGTGGGTTCGCATCCGGAATATGCAACTCCCGAATGCGACAACGTGACCGAACTGGTCACCCACGACAAAGCGGGCGAGCGCATTCTCGAAGGACTGCTCGTCGACGCCGAACGCCGCCTGCACGAGGAGGGAATCGCGGGCGACGTCTATCTCTTCAAGAACAACACCGACTCGGCGGGCAACTCGTACGGCTGCCACGAGAACTACCTGGTGGCCCGGCACGGGGAATTCTCCCGCCTGGCGGACATTCTCATTCCGTTCCTTGTCACGCGGCAGCTGATCTGCGGCGCGGGCAAGGTGCTGCAGACGCCCCGGGGCGCGGTCTACTGCGTGAGCCAGCGGGCCGAGCACATCTGGGAGGGTGTCAGTTCCGCCACGACCCGTTCGCGGCCGATCATCAACACCCGGGACGAGCCGCACGCGGACGCCGAGCGCTACCGCCGGCTGCACGTCATCGTGGGTGACTCGAACATGTCCGAGACGACCATGCTGCTCAAGGTCGGGGCCACCGACCTGGTGCTGCGCATGATCGAGGCGGGCACGGTGATGCGCGACCTGACCCTGGAGAACCCGATCCGGGCGATCCGCGAGGTGAGCCACGACATCACGGGTCAGCGCAAGGTGCGCCTGGCGAGCGGCCGGGAGGCCTCGGCGCTGGAGATCCAGCGGGAGTACTACGACAAGGCGGTGGACTTCGCCGAGCGCCGGGGGATCCGTACCGGTGTGGTGGACCAGGTGCTGGAGCTGTGGGGTCGCACGCTGGACGCGATCGACGCGGAGGACCTGGACCGGATCGGGACCGAGATCGACTGGGTCATGAAGTACCAGCTGATCGAGCGGTACCGGGCGAAGCACAACATGACGATGTCGAATCCGCGGGTGGCTCAGATAGACCTCGCGTATCACGACATCCACCGCCGGCGCGGGCTGTACTACCTGCTGGAGCGCAAGGGGCAGGCGGCGCGGATCTGCAACGACCTCAAGATCTTCGAGGGCAAGTCGGTGCCCCCGCAGACGACGAGGGCGCGGCTGCGCGGGGACTTCATCCGGCGGGCGCAGGAGCAGCGGCGGGACTTCACGGTCGACTGGGTGCACCTGAAGCTCAATGACCAGGCGCAGCGGACGGTGCTGTGCAAGGACCCGTTCCGGTCGGTGGACGACCGGGTGGAGAAGCTGATCGCCGGCATGTAGGACCGCAATGTGACATCGCACTCCTTACCGGGGCCCCGTACGTCTCTCGTACGGGGCCCTGTGCACGGCTTAGAGTGGCGAGCGACCGCCTTGCCGTCTGAGATCTGAGGAACCCGTGCGCCGACTTGCCGGCCTGCTTGTCGTACCCCTTCTGCTGCTGACGACCGCAGCGTGCGGCGACGACAGCGGCTCCGACTCCGCCCAGATGAAGAACGGGGCGCCCGCGATCACCAAGGGTGCCAAGTTCGGGGAGACGCCCACCCTGTCGAAGGGGAAGGGCGAGCCGCCCAAGGAGCTGAAGGTGGTGACCATCAGCGAGGGCACCGGGCAGGTGCTGAAGAAGAACGACATCGCGCAGGTCAATTACCTCGGCCAGGTGTGGGACGGCAAGGAGCCGTTCGACCAGAGCTTCGGCCGGCCCGCGCCGTTCGACCTGACCATCGGTGCCGGGGCCGTCATCAAGGGCTGGGACCAGGGCCTTGAGGGCCAGAAGGTCGGCAGCCGTGTCGAGCTCGTGATCCCGCCGGAGCTCGGTTACGGGGCGCAGGGCTCGGAGCCGAAGATCAAGCCGAACGCCACGCTGGTCTTCGTCGTGGACATCGTCAAGGGCGCCACCGTCCCGGCCTCGGCCACGGGCAAGGAAGTCGCCCAGGAGAACAAGGACCTGCCCAAGGTCGGTACGAACACGGACGGCCAGGAGGTCTCGGTGTCCGTCCCGAAGGACACCGCCGAGCCGGCCAAGCTGGTCTCGAACTACGTCCTGGAGGGCGACGGCGCGGTGGTCAAGGACACCGACTCCGTGGTGGTGAAGTTCAACGGCAAGACGTGGAAGGACGACAAGACCTTCGAAAGCACGTACACCTCCGGTCAGACGGTCACGTGGCCGCTGAAGGAGCTCTCGGTCGCGGGCCTGAAGGACGGCCTGATCGGCAAGAAGGTCGGCAGCCGCATCCTGCTGGTCATCCCGCCGGACCAGGCCTTCGGTGACAAGGAGCAGGGCACCATCCCGGCCAAGTCGACGCTGGTCTTCAGCCTCGACATCCTCGCCGTGATGTAAGACTGTTCCGGTTGACCGTTTCGTACGTATGAGGAGCAGTTCCGTGAGCCAGAAGCTCGAGAAGCCCGAGATCGACTTCCCCGAGGGCGAAGCCCCGAAGGACCTCGTGATCGAGGACATCTGGGAGGGCGACGGCGCCGAGGCCAAGGCCGGTGCCATGGTCTCCGTTCACTACGTGGGCGTGGCCTTCTCCACCGGCGAGGAGTTCGACGCTTCGTGGAACCGCGGTTCCGCGCTGCAGTTCCCGCTCGGTGCCGGCCGCGTCATCGCGGGCTGGGACCAGGGCATCGCGGGCATGAAGGTCGGCGGCCGCCGCAAGCTGACGATCCCGGCGCACCTCGCCTACGGTGACCGTGGCGCGGGCGGTGCGATCGCCCCGGGCGAGACGCTGATCTTCGTCTGTGACCTGATGGCCGCCTGATCCACCGGCAGCCGCTCCGAGGGCCCCCGCCGTGAGGCGGGGGCCCTCGCTTTTGTCCGGGACCGCCGGGGCGGTACGGTCAACGGTCACGAGTGTGTCGAGAACGGGGGAAGGGCGTCGATGGCGATTGCCAAGGCCGAGCGGCTGATGAATCTGGCGCTGTGTCTGCTGGGGACCCGCCGGCCGCTGAGCAAGCGCGAGTTGCGCGGCTCCATCGAGGCCTACATGGAGGCCGGCAACGACGAGTCCTTCAACCGCATGTTCGAGCGGGACAAGGACGATCTGCGCGAACTCGGTCTGGTCATCGAGACGGTGGAGAACCTGGACGGCGAAACCGGCTACCTGGCGCGCCGGGACAGCAACCGGCTGCCTCCCGTCTCGCTGGACGCCGAGGAGGCCGCCGCCCTGGGGCTGGCGGCCAAGGTCTGGCAGCAGGCCCGCCTGGCGGGAGCCGCCAGCGGGGCCCTGCAGAAGCTGCGCGCGGGCGGGATGCCCGAGGCGGGCGACCCGTACGAGGGCCAGCACAGTGCCATCGAGCCGCGCATCCCGGTCCACGAGGCGGCCTTCGAGCCGCTGATGCTGGCCTGCCGGGACCGTCGGCCGGTGGTCTTCGACTACCGCAAGTCCACCGCCGCGCGGCCCGAGACGCGGCAGGTGGAGCCCTGGGCGCTGGAGTGCTGGCGCGGCCACTGGTACCTGGCCGGCTACGACCGCGACCGCGGGGCGGAGCGCGTGTTCCGGCTGTCCCGGATCACCGGCAAGGTCAAGTCCCGGGCGGCCCAGTACACCGCCGAGGTCCCGGACGTGGTGACCGTACGGGAGACCGTGGCGAGCTGGGCCGGGGAGAGCGCGGACCGCTCCGCGCTGATCCGGCTGCGCGCCGGGGCGGGCTACCCGCTGCGGGCCAAGGCCACCGCGGTGCGCGAGGGCGCGGACGGCTGGGACGAGCTGGAGATCCCCTACGGGCACGGGCTGGACGCCTGGCTGGTGGAGTTCGGGCCCGACGTCGTCGTGGTCGGGCCGGCCGACCTGCGGGCCGACGTCGTGGACCGGCTGAGGGCCGTCGCCAAGGCCTGAACCGGATCCGCCGCATTCGAGAGACCGCCAGACCGCCACCTTCGAGACCGCCGCATTCGCGACCGCCCCATTCGAAGACGTGCCCTGAGGGGGAGACGTACCAGCATGGCTGCCAACGCCATCGACCAGACCCGCCGGATGCTGTCCCTGGTGACGTACCTGCGCGAGCGCCCGGGGGCACACGTCGCCGACGTCGCCCGCGCCTTCGGGATCACCGAGGACGAGCTGATCTCGGACCTCGACGTGCTGCCCATGTGCGGGACCAGCTTCCGCGGCGGGGACCTGCTCGACATCGACACCGACGGGGAGCGCATCTGGTGGCGCAACCCCGACGCCTCGGGGGAGTCCACCGCCGAGCCGCTGCGGCTGGCCGCCGACGAGGCGACCGCGCTGCTGGTCGCCGCCCGGGCCGTGGCCACCCTGCCGGGGCTGCGCGAGGGCGACCGGGACGCCCTGCTGCGGGCCACCGCCAAGCTGGAGGCCGCGGCCGGCGAGGTCGCCGGGGCCAGCTCCCGGCTGTCGGTGACCTTCGAGTCCGAGGGCGGGGTCTTCGCGGACGTCGACCGGGCCATCGCGGAGCGCCGGCGGCTGTGGCTGCGCTACTACTCGCCCGCGCGGGACGAGCTCACCGAGCGCAAGGTCGACCCGATCCGGCTGTTCGCGGTGGGGCACACGTACATGGAGGGGTGGTGCCACCTCTCCGAGGCCAGGCGCACCTTCCGCCTCGACCGGGTGGCGGAGATCCGGCTGCTGGACGAGCGGGCCGAGCCGCCGGCGATCGAGCCGCGCGATCTGTCCGAGGGCCTGGTCCAGCCGGCCGCCGAGGACCCGGAGGTCGTCGTCGAGGTCGGTCCCGGCGGGCGCTGGGTCGCCGAGTACTACCCGCACGACAGCGCGGAGGAGCTGGCCGACGGAGGCCTGCGGATCACGCTGCGCAGTCCGGATCCGGCTTCGCTGCGCCGGCTCGCGCTGCGGCTCGGGCGCGAGGGGCGGATCGTCGCCCCCACAGAGCTGGCGGAGAGCGCGCGGAGCGCCGCTCGAGAAGCACTCGCGGGATACGGGGAACAGCTCTGAGGGGAGCGCGGCCGATGTCGCCAACGTCCGGGCCCGTCGCCTTCAAGGCCTCCTGCCCCGACTGCCGGGCCCGCTTCGAGCTGGACGCGGGAGCCCTGCGGCTGGCCATCGGCGGCAGCCGGCGGGCCACCTTCTACTCCTTCACGTGTCCTGAATGCGGGGCCTCCGTCCGTAAACCTGCTGGTGAGCGCATCGTGGAGCTGCTGATGGGCGGGGGCGTGAGCACCCTGCGCAGCATCTGAGGCGGGCGGTGGCCTAGGCTCGCCCCATGCTGTGGCCGATGTTCGCAATTGCCCTGGGCTTCCTCGGAGTCGCCGTGCTCGCCGTGCTGGCCGTACGGGTCTACGCGGAGGTCCGCAGACTCTCCGCGCAGGTCGAGCAGGCCAGCCGCCGGATCACCGACGCGTCGGGCGATCTGGAGCGGGCGGCCGCGGACCTGGCCAGGGCGGGTCGCGGCGTGCGACCGTAGCGAACGAGACGGGCGTGTGACGGGGGGATTGACAACCGGCCAGGACGCAAGACGGGGTACGCCGGGGGATTGCCGGGCGTTAACCCCCTGGGGTTACGATCCTCGGTAGAGAAAGTCCCAGGCGCCCGTATCGGTGCGCTGTGAACCTCGGAGAAAAGGAAGATTTCTATGGGCAACCTCAGGGGTTGGGAAATCCTCGTCATCGTTGGCGTGATCATCCTGCTGTTCGGCGCCAAGAAGCTTCCTGACATGGCTCGCTCCCTCGGCAAGTCGGCCCGCATCCTCAAGAGCGAGGCCAAGGCCATGAAGAAGGACGGCGAGGCCGAGGACGCGGCCACCGCGACCACCGCCGCGGACCAGTCCGCGCAGCAGCCCGCCGCCCCGCGTACCATCCAGGCCGCGCCCGGTGATGTCACCAGCTCCCGCCCGGTCAGCGAGCCGAACCGCGCCGCCCAGGGCTGACGCACGCCGTACGCGCCAGTCATCTGCAACGAGACAAGGGACGTGGGTTGCTCAAGTCTGCCCGCAAGCAGGGGAAAGCGGACAAGGACGCCGAAGGGCGGATGCCTCTTGTCGAGCACCTGCGTGAGCTGCGAAACCGTCTGCTGAAGTCGGTCCTGGCGATCCTGGTGATCACCATCGTTTCGGCCTTCTTCTACAGGGACATCATCAACTTCCTGTTGAAGCCGATGCTGGATTCCGTCGGATGCACGAACGGTGTGGTGACGCAGCGCAACGGCCGGCCCTGCGCCGACATGACCGTGAACGGTCTCATCTCGGCGTTCTCGATCGCCCTGAAGGTCTCGCTGACCGCCGGTGTGGTGCTGTCCGCGCCGGTGTGGCTGTACCAGCTGTGGGCGTTCGCCGCGCCGGGGCTGCACCACCACGAGAAGAAGTACGCGCGGAGTTTCGTCGCGGTCGGTGCGCCGCTGTTCGGTGTGGGCGCGGTGCTCGCGTACAAGATCCTTCCGCAGACCGCGACGCTGATGCTGGAGTTCACGCCCGACCACGCGCGCAACCTGCTCCCGGTCGACGACTACCTCGACCTGGTCACCCGCATGGTGATCGTGTTCGGCCTGGCCTTCGAGCTGCCGCTCCTGCTGATCCTCCTGAACTTCACCGGTGTCCTCACCGGCAAGCGGCTCGCCGGCTGGTGGCGGGGCATGGTCCTCGGCATCACGATCTTCGCCGCGTTCGCCACCCCCACGGGTGACCCGCCGACCATGCTCGCGCTGGCCCTGCCCATCGTGGCCCTGTACTTCCTGGCCCTCGGCATCTGTCTCCTCAACGACCGCAGGCGCCGGCGCAACGACCCCGACGCCGCTTTGAGCGACGACGAGGCCTCCGAGCTGGACCTGACCCCGACGCCGATCGGCGAGCTGGAGTCGGTGCCCGCCCCCGCCGCGCTGCCCGGTCAGGCCGACGGCGGACGCCGGCGGATCAACGGTTACGACGACGCCACCTGACAGGTACGCCCCCGGCCACCGCCGGGAGGTGCCCCCGGCGCGGGTGAGCTCTGAGGTCACCCTCTTCGTCCATCCCACCGCCGGACGCGGCCGGGGCGCGCACGCCGCGCAGCCGGCCGCTTCCGCGTTGCGGGCGGCCGGCTTCTCCGTACGGGCGGTGGCGGATGGCCGCCGAGGCCCTCAAGGAGAGCCGGATCCGGGAGATCGACCCGGGCCGGGTCGGCGCCGGCTGTCACCCCGGAGGCGCCGGGCCTGACCGTGTACGCGGACGGCGAGCCGATCGGGGCGCTGCCCGTGACCGCGGAGTGCGTCCCCGGAGCGGTCCGCCTGCTCACTTAAATGATCGCGACTGTTGTCAGAGCCGGCGGGTAGGCTCGACAGCAAGATGACCGAAGAACTCTCCCCCGCCGAGCGGTACGCCGCTGCCCGGATCCGCGCCGCCGAAGAGGCCTCTGCCCTGGCCCCCTTCCGCGAGATGTACGCATTCGATCTGGATCCGTACCAGATCGAGGCCTGCAAGGCCCTGGAGGCGGGCAAGGGCGTCCTCGTCGCCGCCCCGACCGGCTCGGGCAAGACCATCGTCGGCGAGTTCGCCGTGCACCTCGCCCTCCAGCAGGGCCGCAAGTGCTTCTACACGACGCCGATCAAGGCGCTGTCGAACCAGAAGTACGCCGACCTCGTCAAGCGCTACGGCGCCGACAAGGTGGGCCTGCTGACGGGCGACAACAGTGTGAATTCCGAGGCGCCGGTGGTCGTGATGACCACCGAGGTGCTCCGCAACATGCTGTACGCGGGCTCCCAGTCGCTGCGCGGTCTCGGCTACGTCGTGATGGACGAGGTCCACTACCTCTCCGACCGGTTCCGCGGGGCCGTCTGGGAGGAAGTGATCATCCACCTCCCCGAGTCGGTGACCCTGGTGTCCCTGTCGGCCACCGTGTCGAACGCCGAGGAGTTCGGCGACTGGCTGGACACCGTCCGCGGGGACACCGAGGTGATCGTCTCCGAGGAGCGGCCCGTCCCGCTGTGGCAGCACGTCATGGCCGGCCGCAAGATCTACGACCTCTTCGAGGAGGAGTCCGACCACGGCGGCCGCGGCTCCGCGCGCCGGGAGGTCAACCCCGACCTGCTGCGCATGGCGCGCGAGGAGAACAGCCGCACCTACAACCCGAAGGACCGGCGGCGCGGCAAGATGGTCCGCGAGGCCGACCGCGAGCGCGAGCGGCGCTCCCGCGGCCGGATCTGGACTCCGTCCCGCCCGGAGGTCATCGCCCGGCTCGACGGCGACGGGCTGCTGCCCGCCATCAACTTCATCTTCAGCCGGGCCGGATGCGAGGCCGCGGTCCAGCAGTGCCTGTACGCGGGCCTGCGGCTCAACGACGAGTCCGCGCGGCTCAGGGTCCGCGAGATCGTCGAGGCGCGGACCGCCTCCATCCCCACCGAGGACCTGCACGTCCTCGGGTACTACGAGTGGCTCGAAGGCCTGGAGCGGGGCATCGCCGCACACCACGCGGGCATGCTGCCCACCTTCAAGGAGGTCGTGGAGGAGCTGTTCGTCCGCGGTCTGGTGAAGGCCGTCTTCGCGACCGAGACCCTGGCGCTGGGCATCAACATGCCCGCGCGCACGGTGATCCTGGAGAAGCTCGTCAAGTGGAACGGCGAGCAGCACGCCGACATCACCCCCGGCGAGTACACGCAGCTGACCGGCCGGGCCGGGCGGCGCGGCATCGACGTCGAGGGCCACGCGGTGGTGCTGTGGCAGCGGGGCATGGACCCGGCGGGCCTCGCCGGCCTCGCGGGTACCCGTACGTATCCGCTGCGCTCCAGCTTCAAGCCCTCGTACAACATGGCCGTGAACCTGGTCAGCCAGTTCGGGCGGCACCGCTCGCGCGAGCTGCTGGAGACCTCCTTCGCGCAGTTCCAGGCCGACCGCTCGGTCGTCGGGATCTCCCGGCAGGTGCAGCGCAACGAGGAGGGGCTGGAGGGCTACCAGGAGGGCATGACCTGCCACCTGGGGAACTTCGAGGAGTACGCGCAGCTGCGCCGCGACCTGAAGGACCGTGAGACGGAGCTCGCCAAGCAGGGCGCCGCCCAGCGCCGGGTGCAGGCGGTCGGTTCGCTGGAGAAGCTCAAGCCGGGCGACATCATCCACGTGCCGACGGGCAAGTTCGCCGGGCTCGCGCTGGTCCTGGACCCGGGCGTGCCGGCCGGGCGGGTCCACGGGCACCGCGGGTACGAGTACGCGGAGGGCCCGCGCCCGCTCGTGCTCACCGCCGAGCGGCAGGTCAAACGGCTCGCCGCGATCGACTTCCCGGTCCCGGTGGAGGCCCTCGACCGGATGCGGATCCCCAAGACCTTCAACGCGCGTTCGCCGCAGTCCCGTCGGGACCTGGCCTCGCAGCTGCGGAGCAAGGCCGGGCACATCGCTCCGGAGCGGCGTGCGCGTGGCCGGGCCGCCGCGGCCGACGACCGCGAGATCGCCCGGCTGCGGTCCGAGCTGCGGGCGCACCCCTGCCACGGCTGCGACGAGCGCGAGGACCACGCCCGCTGGGCGGAGCGCTACCACCGGCTCAAGCGGGACACCCAGCAGCTGGAGCGGCGGATCGAGGGCCGGACGAACACCATCGCCCGCACCTTCGACCGGATCCACGCGCTGCTGACCGAGCTGGACTACCTGCGCGAGGACGAGGTCACCGTGCACGGCAAGCGGCTCGCCCGGCTGTACGGGGAGCTCGACCTGCTGGCCTCCGAATGCCTGCGGGCCAAGGTGTGGGAGGGACTCAGCCCGGCCGAACTGGCCGCCTGCGTCTCGGCGCTGGTCTTCGAGGCGCGGCAGTCCGACGACGCGGTCGCGCCGAAGGTGCCGGGCGGCGCGGCGAAGGAGGCGCTGGGCGAGATGGTCCGCATCTGGGGCCGGCTCGACGCGCTGGAGGAGGAGCACCGCATCAACCAGGCGGAGGGCGTGGGCCAGCGCGAGCCGGATCTCGGCTTCGCGTGGGCGGCGTACCAGTGGGCCTCCGACAAGAGCCTGGACGAGGTGCTGCGCGAGGCGGAGATGCCGGCCGGTGACTTCGTGCGCTGGTGCAAGCAGGTCATCGACGTGCTCGGGCAGATCGCGGCGGCGGCCCCCTCGTCCTCGGGCGAGAGCGGGAGCACGGTGGCGCGCAACGCCCGCAAGGCCGTGGACGCGCTGCTGCGGGGCGTAGTGGCCTACAGCTCGGTCGGCTAGGCGGTCTTGGGGCTTCCTCCGAGAGTGGGGGCGGCCTGATCTGATCTCTTGCCATGATCGATCCGTCGTGCTCTGTGCGACGATCGGTCGATGAGTGGGGGAGCGGACGAGGGTCCGAGACGGGTCGGCCGGCCACGCGCCGACCGGCTGAGACCGGAGAGCGGCCGGCCGCCGCGCGAGGAACTCCTCTGCGCGGCGGCCGAGTTGTTCACCGTCCGGGGGTACGCGGCGACCACCACGCGGGCGGTCGCCGGGCGGGCCGGAATGCGTCAGGCCACGATGTACCACTACTTCGGCGGCAAGGAGGAACTCCTCGCCGAACTGCTGGAGTCCACCGTCGCGCCCTCCCTGGTCCTGGCCCGCAGGCTGCTCGCCGAAGCCGGCCGGCCCGCCGCGCGCCGGCTGTGGGAGCTGTGCCGCTCGGACGTGCTCCTGCTGTGCGGGGGCCCGTACAACCTGGGGGCGCTCTACCTGCTGCCCGAGGTGGGCGGCGCGCGCTTCGCGCAGTTCCGCCGGATGCGCGCGCAACTCAAGGACGCCTACCGGGTGTTGCTCGACGGGACCTGCGTCGGCGCCGAACTGGCCGGGGACGGGGCGGGGCTGACGCTCCGCAACGACCTGGTCTTCGGGCTCATCGAGGGCGTCATGCTGATCCACCGGGCCGATCCGGCGCGGCCGGTGACGGCCTTCGCGGAGGCCACCGCCGACGCGGCGCTGCGGATCGCGGGGGTCCGCCTTCCCGGGGTCTAGGCCGTCTCCTCCCGGGAACCGGCCTCCCAGGCCGCGCGGTCGTCCCAGGCCCGGAGGGTGCGGCCGCTCTCGAAGCGGTGGACGGCTCCGGTGACCGGATCGGTGAACTCCAGGACCCGGGCCAGGAGCTGCAGGGGCCGGCGGTAGTCGTCCGGGGCCGGATCGGTCACCTCCGGATACACCGGATCCCCCAGGATGGGCAGGCCCAGGCCGTTCATGTGCACGCGCAGCTGGTGGGTGCGTCCGGTGCGCGGGGTCAGCCGGTAGCGGCCCAGGTCCCCCCGGATGCCGGTCAGTTCGATCAGGCTCTCGGCGTTGGGCTCGGCGCCCGGCACCTCGGTCGCCGCGATCACCCCGCGGGCCTTCTCGATCCGGCTGCGGACCGTCCGCGGCAGGGCCAGTGCCGGGTCGTGGACCGCCAGGGCCTCGTACTCCTTGTGGACCTCGCGCCGCTGGAAGAGGAGCTGGTACGCACCGCGGTCCTCGGGCCGGACGCTGAACATCACCAGGCCGGCCGTCAGCCGGTCCAGGCGGTGCGCCGGGCTGAGCGCGGGCAGGCCCAGCTCCTCGCGGAGCCGGGCCAGGGCTGTCTCGGTGATGTGGCTGCCGCGCGGGGTGGTCGCCAGGAAGTGCGGCTTGTCCACGACCAGCAGGTGCGGGTCCCGGTGGACGACGCGGACCGCGAAGGGCACCGGTGGCTCGGGCTCCATGTCCCGGTGGAACCACAGGTAGCCGCCCGGCTCGTACGGGTCCCGGGCGTGCAGGACGCGCCCGCCGGGGCCGAGCACCCGGCCGGCGGCCAGCAGGCGCGCGATGGAATCGGCGCCGCGGGTGCCGGCGTAGCGGTCGGTGAGGTAGCGGCCGAGGTCCGGCCAGTTCCCGTCCGGGTCGGGTGGCAGCCGCAGCCGGACCGGGTCGATGCCGGCCCGCTGGGGGAGGGGCGAGGGGGGTGCCTGGGCTCTGCGTCTCATCGGGGGACAGGCTATGCGGCTACTGCTGGGTGAAGGTGCCCAGGTGCTCGGCGTCGAGGTACTCGACGCGGAGGGTGCCGTCGGCGAAGAACGCCCCGGTGCGGCCGACCGCGTTCTCGCCCGAGGTCACGAAGCTGAAGGTGTCGCCGTCGTAGTGGGTGAGCGGGAAGCGCAGCGGCTTCGGGCCCAGCGCCAGGGTGAGCGCGCCGTCGTCGGCCGCGGTCACGGTCGCCTTGCCGTAGTAGGGGTTGTCGTAGGTGCCGGTGTACGCGGCGCTGTCCCGGGCGGGCTTCGCACCGGCGGGCGGGTGGGCCCAGTCGGTGGTGGAGGCGCCCTGCGGGGCGAGCGCGGTGGCGTAGGCGGACGCGGCCAGCGCGAGCCAGTCGGTGCTGACCTTGCCGTGCTCGGCGAAGTCGAAGAAGTCCAGGGCCACGGCGTCGGGGAGGCCGACCGGGGCGCCGTTGGTCAGGACGATGATGCCGAGCTGCTCCAGCGGGAGCATGGTGACGTTGGTGTTGGCTCCGAGTTCGAAGCCGCCGGAGTGGCTCAGGCGCAGGCGGCCGGCGCTGTCGTAGCCGACGTTCCAGCCGAGCCCGTAGAAGCCGGTGGTGCCGACGGCGTTGGCCGGCTGGGAAACGATCTCGGGCAGGTGGGTTCGGGCGAGGGTGTCGGCGGGGATGATCCGCTTCCCGTCGAGGGTGCCGCCGGACAGTTGCAGCCGCAGCCAGCGGGCCATGTCGGTGGCGGTGGAGCTGACGCCGCCGGCCGGGGCCTGGGCGTCCGGGTCGCGGACGAAGCGGGGGCTCCAGGTGCCGTCCGGGTTCTTGACGTGGGTCGACGCGCGGTCGGGGGCGTTGACGTAGGCGGAGAATTCGGTGCTGGTGTGGGTCATGCCGGCGGGCTTGAAGAGGGTGTCCGCGCTGAGCTTCTGCCAGCTGGTGCCCTTGGCGCGGGCCACGGCCTCGGCGGCCGCGGTGAGCCCGAAGTTGGTGTAGGCGTAGCTCGCGCGGAACGGGGAGAGGGGTTCGAGGCGCAGGTGGTCGAGGATGTACGCCTGGTCGTAGCCGAGGTCTTCGAGGAGGTCGCCGGCGTGGTCGGGCAGGCCGCTGCGGTGGGAGAACAGGTCGGCGGTGGTGACGTGGTCGGTGACCCAGGGGTCCTTGAGGGAGAACCCGGGGAGGGTGGTGCGGCGGTCCCACTCGGCGGGGTCGGTGAGGGCGCCGGCCACGACCGTGGAGGAGACGGGCTTGGACACCGAGGCGAGCTGGAAGACGGTGTCGGGGCCGATCTTGGCGCTCTCGCCGGTTCTGCGCAGCCCGTACCCCTTGATGTGGACGACCTTGTCGTCGTGGACGACGGCCACGGAGACGCCGGGAACGCCGGTGCGGCGCATCATGTCCGCGACGGTCTGGTCGAGGCGGGCGACGGCCTTGTCGACTGCGTCGTCGCTGATCAAGGGGCGGGGTGGGGGCGGGGGGCTGGGCGCCGCTGCTGCCGCCGTGGCGGTGAGGAGGGTTGCGACGGCGGCTGCCCCCAGTGCGCGGAGCGTACGCATGGGGCCATTGTCCTGCCGGACGGGTGGGGACGCGCGGCGTGACTCCCGCCGGGGGTGCGGGGGTGCGGGTGCGTGGCCGCGGGTGCGTGCGCTGGTGCGGCGCCGCTGCTGGGGCTCCGCCCCAGACCCCGCGCCTCAAACGCCGGCGGGGCTGGGGTGGTGCGGCGGGGCGGCAGTGGTGCGGGCCCCCGGAGGGGTCAGGCCGCTGCGGCGTGGTCCTGTTCGGCTTCGATCGTGGCGTTCCAGTCGCGCTTGATCGCGCGCCAGCCCTCGTCCGTTTCGCCCAGGCGCCAGTAGCCCGAGATCGAGAGGCGTTCGCGGGGGATGCCGCGTTCGAGGCGGAGGTGGCGGCGGAGGTCCTTGACGAAGCCGGCCTCGCCGTGGACGAAGGCGTGGACGTCCGTGGAGGGGAACTCCAGGGCGGTGACCGCCTCCACCAGGGCCTCGCCGATCGGGCGGCCGGCGCGGTGGAGCCAGACCGGGACGACGCCGTCCGGGGTGACGGCCTTCAGCTCGTCCTGCGGGCCCTCGATCTCCACGAAGGCGTGGACCCGGGCGCCCACCGGCATCCGCTCCATGGCCGCGGCGATCGCCGGGAGCGCGCTCTCGTCGCCGACCAGGAGGTGCCAGGAGGCCGTCGGGTCCGGGGCGTAGGCGCCGCCGGGGCCGAGGAAGCGCACGCGCTCGCCCGGCTGCACCCGCGCCGCCCAGGGGCCGGCCACGCCCTCGTCGCCGTGGACGACGAAGTCGAGGGTCAGCTCCAGGTGCGCCGGGTCCCAGCTCCGTACGGTGTACGCGCGCTGGCGCGGCCACTGCGCCCGCGGGAAGTGCGCGCGGATCTGCTCCAGGTCCCAGGGCTCGGGATAGACGACGCCTGTCGGGGGAAACAGGATCTTGACGTAATGGTCGGTGTACTCGCCCGCGCCGAATTCGGCCAGGCCCTCACCGCCCAGCACGAGCCGCACCATGTGCGGCGAGAGCCGCTCGGTGCGTACGACGACGGCGGTGCCGACGGTGCGGGCGCGTCCTTCTGCCACGGTGTCTCCCCTGACTCCCCTGAAACTTAGCCTTACCTAAGTTAGCACTTCAGCGGAGCAGCGCGCTGCTCAGGCGGGAGACTGCTCCACCGAGGCCCCACCGATGGGCTAGTGCCTCGACCAGTTCGGGCTGCGCGGGAGCCTTCGGAAGGGCCGGATCGAACTGCGGCAGCGGCACGTCCGAGGCCACCTGGACCACCTTCGGGGCCACGGCCAGATACGGTCGGGACTCGTCCAGCCGCCTGCGCTGAGCGGGGGTCAGCTTCGACTTCGGGTCGTCGACCGCCGCGATGATCCCGGCCAGGCCGCCGTACGCGGCGAGGAGCTTGGCGGCCGTCTTCTCGCCGATGCCGGGGACGCCCGGCAGGCCGTCGCTCGGGTCCCCGCGCAGCAGCGCCAGGTCGGCGTAGCCGGGGCCGTCGACCCCGTACCTCTCGCGCAGCCAGGCCTCGTCGGTCACCTGGAGGGTGCCGACGCCCTTCAGGGGGTACAGGACCCGGCGCTGCCGGGCGTCGTCCACCAGCTGGTAGAGGTCGCGGTCCCCCGTGACGATGTCCACCGGCCCGCCGGCGCGGGCCGTCAGCGTGCCGATCACGTCGTCCGCCTCGTATCCGGCGACGCCCACCCGGGCGATGCCGAAGGCGTCCAGCGCCGCCTCGATGATGGGGACCTGGGGGGCGAGGGTGTCCGGGGTCTCCTCGACGTCGGGTCCGCTCTCGGTCTCCTCGGCGACCCGGTGGGCCTTGTAGGAGGGGATCAGCTCCACCCGCCAGTGCGGCCGCCAGTCGGCGTCCATGCACGCCACCAGATCGTCCGGCCGGTGGTCCTGCACGAGCCGGCCGATGAAGTCGAGCAGCCCGCGCACCGCGTTGACCGGGGTGCCGTCGGGGGCCTTCACGGAGTCCGGCACGCCGAAGTAGGCGCGGTAGTAGAGGGAGGCGGTGTCCAGGAGCATCAGGCGTCGTGTCGTCACGGACACGATGATGCCGCAAGCCTCGGCACGGACCGTGAGCGGTCGGGTACGGGAAGAGCCGTGCACGCGAAACCGGGGGCGGTTGCTGCGTAAGGTGCTTACAGCACACCGATGTGCGACGGACATGGGGAGGGCAGCCCCGACATGAACGACAGGGACGGCACCGACGGTACGGACGGTACGGACGGCCTGCGCGACAAGCTGACCGACAGGGACGAGAAGAGCAAGGACAAGGACGGCAAGGAGCCGCTGCGCGTGGGAGTCGCCGTGCGCAAGCGGCGCCGCGCGCTGCACCTCACCCTGGCCGCCGTGTCGGCGCGCAGCGGTCTGTCGGTGCCCTTCCTGAGCCAGATAGAGAACGAGCGGGCCCGGCCCAGCATGCGGTCCCTGGAGCGGGTCGCGGACGCGCTGGAGACCACGGCCGTCGAACTGCTGGCCGCCTCCGACACCGCGCGCACCGTGGACCTCGTACGGGCCGGCGACGAGCCCGGGCCGGGCCCGGTGCAGGGCGTACGGCCCCTGGTGCGCGGGCACCACCAGCTGCACGCGCTGGAGTTCACCGGGGACCAGCACGCCGGCCGCGAGTACCAGCACCGCAACGACGAACTGATGTACGTCGTCGAGGGCGCCTGCCAGGTGGAGGCGGAGGGGCGGGCGTACCGGCTGGAGAGCGGGGACGCGCTGTTCCTGTCGGGGGGCGTGCGCCACCGCTGGCGGGCCGTCACCGAGGACACCCGGATCCTGGTGGTCGCGGTGGGCGAGCACATCCACGCCACCTCCGAGCCGCCCTCGCCCGAGCACTGAGCCGGTGCGCGTCGTCTCGCTGGTGCCCTCGCTGACGGAGGCGGTGGCCGTGAGCGCCCCCGGCCTGCTGGCCGGGGTCACGGACTGGTGCACGCACCCCGCCGGCCTCGGGGACGCGGTGCGGATCGGGGGGACGAAGAACCCCGACGTACGGAGGATCGCGGAGCTGCGCCCCGACCTGGTCATCGCCAACGAGGAGGAGAACCGGGCCCCGGACCTCGCGGCCCTGCGGGCGGCCGGGCTGGAGGTGCTGGTCACCGAGGTACGGGACCTCCCGCAGGCGGTGCGCGAGCTGGACCGGGTGCTGGTGGGGGCGCTGGGGCTGACGAGGCCGGGGTGGCTGGCGGACGCGGAGCGTGCGTGGGCCCGGGCCGAGCCGGTCGGAGCGCTCACCGCTTTCGTGCCGATCTGGCGGCGGCCGTGGATGGTGCTGGGCCGGGACACCTTCGCGGGGGACCTGCTGGCGCGGCTGGGCGTCCGCAACGTGTACGCCGGGCACCCGGAGCGGTATCCGCGGGTTCCGGTGGAGGAGCTCGCGGCGGCCGGCTGCGATCTGGTGGTGCTCCCGGACGAGCCGTACCGCTTCACGGCCGGGGACGGCCCGGAGGCCTTCCCCGGCCTGCCGGCCGCCCTGCTCAGCGGCCGCCACCTCACCTGGTACGGGCCTTCGCTCGCCGAAGCCCCGGCCGTACTGGCCGGGGCCCTGCGGGCGGCGCGCTGACGGGGGTTCCGTACCCTGCGGGGATGCGTACCGGAAGAACGTTTGCCCTGGTCACCGGAGCGGCGCTGCTCGCGGCCGGCTGCACCGCGCCCGCCTCGTCCCCCTCGGCCGCCCCGTCCGCGGCGGCGCCGTCGTCCCAGGCCCCGTCCGCCCAGGCCCCGTCGTCCCAGGCCCCGTCCGCCGCGGCGGGGGCCGGGCGGCTCGACGGCGCCGAACTCCAGGCCCGGTGGTGGAACTGGGCCGCTTCCAGCCCCGCGCGTTCCAATCCCGTGAAGGACCCGGACGGGACGTTCTGCGCCGAGAACCAGCCCGGCGACGTCTGGTTCCTCGCCGGCAGCTTCGGCGAGAAGCGGCAGCGCACCTGCTCGGTGCCCGCCGGGCGGCCGGTGGCCTTTCCCCTGGTCAACCTGATCGCCGGCGCGTCCGACTGCGCGAGCTGGATGAAGGGGGCGAAGGGCGCCGCGGTGCTGGACGGCAGGCCCCTGACGGCGGAGCGGTTCGAGGGGTCCGAGATCCGGCTGACGGGCGTCGAGGGGAATCCGGTGACGGCCGGGGCGGGCAGCTTCAGCGGTCTGGCCTGCGGCCTGTGGGTGCAGATCGACCCGCTGTCGCCCGGCCCCCACACCCTGCGGATCGAGGGCTCGTCCGGGTCCTTCGGCCTCTCCGTGGGGTACGAGCTCCAGGTCGGCTAGCCCTCGGCTAGCCCCCTGGCTAGCCGGCGAGGAGGCGGCCGGTGAACAGGCCGCGCAGGGTGTGGGCGGCGGCGAGCAGCCAGGCGGTCACCAGGGCCAGGAACAGCGCGGTGGCGAGCCAGGCGAAGGCGGTCAGGCCCGTGTGGTGGGCCAGGCCGGTGGCGCCGGTGACGCAGGTGCCGACGGGGAAGGTCAGGGCCCACCAGGTCATGGCGAACCCCATGCCGCCCCGGGCGGCGCGGACCAGCATGGCCGCGGCGAGGGCCAGCCACAGCAGCGCGAATCCCATCACGGGGACCCCGTAGACGACGGCGAAGGCGCTCAGCGCTCCGGCGTAGGGGGCGCCGATCGACTGGTGGGCGACGTCGGCGAGCTGGTTCACGGCGGTGGTGGACTGGCCGAGGGGGCCGAGGACCAGGAAGAGGGTGGGGGTCAGGGCCAGGGGGAGGGGCCCGCCGACGATCAGCCGGCCGAAGATCAGGGGGAGCATCAGCAGGGTGGCGAGCAGGCTGATGCCGAACATGGCGTAGCAGGCGAGCAGCAGGGCCTCGCGGGGCTGGCCGGCGGGCAGGTGGGGGACCAGCAGGGGGCCGAGGGCCGCGGAGACCATCGGGGCGACCAGGGGAAGCAGCCAGACGGGGGTGGCCTGGCGGGGCTCGACCTTGTGGCGCACCACCATCAGGTAGGGCACGACCACGGCCATGACCAGGCCGATCGCGGTGCCGACGGTGAAGAGGACGGCGTCCACGGCGACGGCCGCGCCGGTCCCGATCAGGTCCTTGCCGACGATGAGGGTGCCGCCGCCGACGGCCAGCAGTGCCATCGACAGGCAGCCGTAGAAGGGGGCGACGGCGGGGTCGAGGAGATGGGCGCGGGCCTGGTCGCGGTGGTGTATCCAGTGGCCGGCGCGGGCGGTGAGCAGGACGGCGAGGACGGCAGCGGACAGGGCCCAGACGAGCTGGCAGGCCACGCGCTGGCCGGGGAGCTGGTACGGGAGGGTGGCGCCGGCGTTGGCGATGATCGCCGTGCCCATGACGGACGCGTACCAGTTGGGGCCGAGGTGCCGCAGCGCGGGTGCCTTGTGGGCCCGGACTGCGGGGGTGACGGGGGTGCGGGGTCGCACGAGGGTGGTGGCCATGGACCCAGCCTCGCGCCGGGGCGGTCGGGGCGGCAGAGGTCATCCCTCTATGAGGCCATAAACTGATGTTATGGGTAATGAGGAGTGGGTTCCGCTGGCGCACCGGGTGCCGGACCTGGGCGCGCTGGAACTGCTGCTCGCGGTCGCGCGGGTCGGCAGCCTGAGCGGCGCCGCCCGGCGGCTGGGCATCACCCAGCCCGCGGCGAGCAGCCGGATCCGGGCGATGGAGACGCGGCTCGGCGTGGCCCTGGTGGACCGTTCGCCCCGGGGGTCGACGCTCACGGCCGAGGGCGCGCTGGTCACGGACTGGGCCCGGCGGGTGGTGGAGGCGGCGGAGGCCTTCGACGCGGGGGCGCAGGCGCTGCGGGGCCGGCGGGACTCGCGGCTGCGGGTGGCCGCCAGCATGACGATCGCGGAGTACCTGCTGCCGGGGTGGCTGATCGCGCTGCGCGGGGAACGGCCCGACACGGCGGTGTCCCTGCACGCCGGGAACTCGGCGGTCGTCGCCGAACGGGTCCTCACGCACGAGGCCGACCTCGGTTTCGTGGAGGGACTGACGGTGCCGGAGGGACTGGACTCGGCGGTGATCGCGCAGGACCGGCTGGTGGTGGCGGTGGCGCCGGGGCACGCGTGGGCGCGGCGCACCCGGGGGGTGGAGGCGGCGGAACTGGCCGCGATGCCGCTGATCCTGCGGGAGCGGGGGTCGGGGACGCGGCAGGTACTGGACGCGGCGCTGGCCGGGTGCGGGGGGCTGGCGGCGCCGCTGCTGGAACTGGCCTCGACCACCGCGGTGAAGGCGGCGGCGCTGAGCGGTGCGGGGCCGTGTGTCCTGTCGGAGCTGGCGGTGGGGGACGAGCTGGCGGCGCGGCGGCTGGTGGAGGTGCCGGTGTCGGGTGCGGGGCTGGGCCGGGCCCTGCGGGCGGTGTGGCCCGCCGGGTCCCGGCCGGCCGGCCCGGCCCGCGACCTGCTGTCGCTGACCCGCCGCCTGCCCTAGGGGCGGAGCCCCGTCACGCGGCTCCGCGTGACGGGGCTCCGCGTGACGGGGCTCCGCGTGACGGGGCTCCGCGTGACGGGGCTCCGCGTGACGGGGCTCCGCGTGACGGGGCTCCGCCCCGGACCCCGCTCCTCAGGCGCCGGAGGGGCTGAAAGGCAAGCTAGGCGACAGGCACCGCGACCCTGGCGGTGGCAGCCTCGATCAGGGACTCCATCACCCGGGTGTCCTTGTCCCGTTCCGGGTGCCACTGGACGCCCAGGATCCAGCGGTCGGGGTCGGGGACCTCGATCGCCTCCACCGTGCCGTCCAGCGCGTGGGCCGAGACGACCAGGCCGCGGCCCAGGCGGTCCACGGCCTGGTGGTGGTAGGTCGGGACCTGCGCCTCCTCCGGGACCAGCTCCGCGTACCGGGTGCCCGGGACCGGGCGGACCGGGTGCCAGGACGTGCCGCCCGGTGCGTCGACGTGGCCGTCGATGTGCTGGATCAGGGTGCCGCCCAGGGCCACGTTCAGCGCCTGCATGCCCCGGCAGATGCCGAGCACGGGAGTGTCGGACGCGAGCGCGGCGGCGATCAGGGCCAGTTCCCAGTGGTCGCGGACCGTCGCGGGGGCACCCGTACGGGGGTCGCGCGCGGCGCCGTAGTGGACCGGGTCCACGTCCGGGCCGCCCGCCACCACCAGGCCGTCCACCCGGCTCAGCACCTCCGCCGCCGACCCGGGTTCGTCCGGCGGGAGCAGCACGGCCGCGCCGCCCGCCGCCTGGACGAGCTCGTAGTACCCGGTCGGTACGAGGGACGTCGGGAGGTCCCACACCCCGTAGCGGGTGGATTCCTCGACGTAGGTGGTGATGCCGATGAGCGGCCTGGGCACGTTCGTTACCTCCAGCAGGGGGCAGGGCAGGGCAGGAACAGGGTTTCAGTCACGGCTCAGTTCCGCCTCGGCTTCCGCCAGAGCCGCGAACTCCTCCTCGGGGGCCGAGGCCACGAGGTGGTGCCGACTGTAGATCGCGAAGTAGGCGAGGGCGACGGCGTACACGGCCAGGGCGATGAATGCCGCGTCCTTGTCCACCAGGAAGGTGGCGACCAGGGCCGACAGGGCGAGTACGAAGGCCACCGAGGAGGTCAGGATCCCGCCCGGGGTGCGGTACGGGCGCTCCAGGTCCGGCTCCCGGCGGCGCAGCACGATGTGCGAGAGGGCCATCAGGGCGTAGGAGATGGTCGCGCCGAACACCGCGATGTTCAGCATGCGCGCGCCGTTCCCGGTGGCGGCGGCCAGTGCGAAGCCGATGGCGCCGGGGATGACGAGGCCGAGGTACGGGGCCTTGCGCTTCGAGGTGAGCGAGAGGAAGCGGGGCAGGTAGCCGGCCCGCGAGAGGGCGAAGAGCTGGCGCGAGCCCGCGTAGATGAGGGAGAAGAAGGAGGCCACGAGGCCGGCCAGGCCCGCGTAGTTCACGAAGCGGCTGAGCGCGGTCGGGCCGTCGTCCCCTTCCAGGGCGACGACCAGCGGGTTGCCGGCCGCCTTGACGGCGTCGGCGCCCTGGGCGCCGGTCGCGGCGAAGAAGGTGATCAGCGCGAGCAGGGCGAGGATGCCCATGGAGATGGCGAGCGCCTTCGGCATGGAGCGGACCGGGTCCTTCGCCTCCTCGGCCGCCAGCGGTACGCCCTCGACGCCGAGGAAGAACCACATCCCGAAGGGGAACGCGGCCCAGATGCCGAGGACGCCCAGCGGCAGCCAGGAGTTCGAGCCGAAGGCGCTCGCGTCCACCGGGATGTCGTTGAGGCCGTCGGCGCTGAACTCGGTGAAGGCGCCCACGGCGAAGATGAGCAGCGCGGCGACGGCGATCGCGGTCACGACGAGGCTGAAGCGGAGCGCTTCGCCCACGCCCCAGAGGTGGACGCCGATGAAGACCACGAAGCAGCCGAGGTAGACCGGCCAGCTGGAGGTGAGGCCGAAGAGGCCGAGGGATTCGACGTAGTCGCCGATGAAGATGACGATCGCGGCCGGGGCCAGGATGTACTCGATGAGGATGGCGGTGCCGGTGAGGAAGCCGCCCCAGGGGCCCAGCGCACGGCGGGCGAAACCGTAGCCGCCGCCCGCGGTCGGCAGGATGGTGGACAGCTCCGCGAGGGAGAAGACCAGGCAGGCGTACATCGCGCCCATGAGGACGGTGGCGATGGCGAGGCCGCCGAAGCCGCCCTTGTCGAGGCCGACGTTCCAGCCGGAGAAGTCGCCGGAGACGACGTAGGCGACGCCGAGACCGGTCAGGAGCAGCCAGCCGGCGCTGCCGCGGCGCAGTGTGCGGCGCTCCAGGTAGTCGTCCGTGCCTGGGTCGCCGCCCTCGGCGGACTTGGTGGGTGCGGGTACGGCTGCCAGCCGTGCCTCGATGTCGTCGGCCATCGTGCGCTCCTGCCTCAGGGCAATGGTTGTGGGGCGTACCTTTGCTCTTGTGGAGTGGAGAGCGCAAGACCTCTGCGTTAAACAGAAGTTACGAAACCCTCCCGAGCCCCTCGTTCCGGTTCCGCTTCCGGCCCCCCTTCCGGCTCGCTCCCGGCCCCCTTCCGGTTCCGCTCAGGCCAGGAAGCCCCGCAGCAGCGCCGCCGTGCCGCAGCAGTGCTCGCGCATCGTCTCGCGCGCCCCGGCCGCGTCCCGTGCCAGCACCGATTCCACCAGCGCGGTGTGCTGCTGCTGCGAGTGCTCCAGGTTGCGCACGAGCAGCGGGATGCAGTCCAGCAGGTCGTTGACGGTGGCGCGGACGGCCGCGTACTGGGCCGTGAGAGTGGCCGATCCGGCGAGCTCGCACAGGGTGAGGTGGAAGAGGGTGTCCTGGCGGCGGTAGTCGGCGAGCGGGGCGTCGTGCGTGGCCGCCAGCGCGGCGAGCAGCCGTTCGGCTCCCTCCTCGGTCAGCCCCTGGGAGGCGCACAGGCCGGCCGCCCCCACCTCCAGCACCTCGCGGAACCGCAGCGCGTCCTCGATGTCCACCCCCGCGACGCGCCGGCGCAGCTCCTCCTCGGCGCCGCCCGCCGGGGTGTCGGGGCGGGGCAGCACGAACGTTCCGCCGTACCGCCCGCGCCGGGCCTCCACCAGGCCCTGGTCCTGCAGTACCTTCAGCACCTCGCGCAGCGTGACCCGGCTGATGCCCATCCGCTCCGCCAGTTCGCGCTCGGGCGGCAGCCGTTCGCCGCCCGGCACCAGGCCCAGCCGGACCACCTGGAGGATCTGCTCCAGCGCCTCCTCGAACCCGTTGCCCGCCCGCACCTGCCGCAGCACGGGATTCAGCCGCGCGATCGCGTCGCCTTCACTCGCCGTATCGGTCATCTCGGCTCCGCCCCTTCCCAAGCAATGGTTCTATTCAATACCTTAGGCGCACTCGGCTCACCGAAGGAGAGATTCCCGTGGTAGACCGCACGCCGCCGCTCGCGACCGAGGAGCTCCGCTCCCTCGTCGCCAGCGGCGAGATCGACACAGTGGTCCTGGCCTTCCCCGACATGCAGGGGCGGCTCCAGGGCAAGCGGTTCGCCGCACAGTTCTTCCTCGACGAGGTCCTCGAACACGGCACGGAGGGCTGCAACTACCTTCTCGCCGTCGACACGGACATGAACACCGTCGACGGGTACGAGATGTCCTCCTGGGACCGGGGCTACGGCGACTTCGCCATGCACCCCGACCTCGCCACCCTGCGCCGCATCCCCTGGAACCCGGGCAGCGCCTTCCTCCTCGCCGACCTCGCCTGGAACGACGGCTCGCCCGTCGTCGCCGCGCCCCGGCAGATCCTGCGCCGCCAGCTGGAGCGCCTCGCCGAGCACGGGTTCACCGCGATGGTCGGCACCGAGCTGGAGTTCATGGTCTTCCAGGACACCTACGAGCAGGCCTGGAACGCGGGCTACCGCGATCTGACCCCCGCCAACCAGTACAACATCGACTACTCCGTCCTCGGGACCGGCCGCATCGAACCCCTGCTGCGCCGGATCCGCAACGAGATGCAGGCCGCGGGCCTGATCGTGGAGTCGGCCAAGGGGGAGTGCAACCTCGGCCAGCACGAGATCGCCTTCCGCTACGACGAGGCGCTCACCACCTGCGACCAGCACTCCGTCTACAAGACCGGGGCGAAGGAGATCGCTTCCCAGGAAGGCGTCTCGCTGACCTTCATGGCGAAGTTCGACGAGCGCGAGGGCAACTCCTGTCACATCCACCTCTCGCTCGCTGATGCCGACGGACGCAACGCCATGGCCGGGGACGGACCAGGCGGAATGTCACCGGTGATGCGGCACTTCCTGGCCGGCCAGCTGGCCGCGCTGCGCGACTTCTCCCTTCTCTACGCCCCCAACATCAACTCGTACAAGCGTTTCCGGCCGGGTTCCTTCGCGCCGACCGCCGTCGCCTGGGGCGTGGACAACCGGACCTGCGCCCTCCGGGTGGTCGGCCACGGCCGCTCGATGCGCTTCGAGAACCGCCTCCCCGGCGGCGACGTCAACCCGTACCTCGCCGTCTCCGGCCTCGTCGCGGCCGGGCTCTACGGCATCGAGAACCGGCTGGAGCTGCCCGAGGCGTGTGGCGGCAACGCCTACACCGCCGATTACGCGCACGTGCCCGCCACCCTGCGCGAGGCAGCCGAGCTCTGGGAGAACAGCGAGATCGCCAAGGCCGCCTTCGGCCCCGAAGTGGTCGCCCACTACCGGAACATGGCCCGCGTGGAACTCGACGCGTACGACTCCGCGGTCACCGACTGGGAGCTGCGCCGCTCCTTCGAACGCCTCTAACCCGCCCCGCCGAACCACCGAAAGTCTGTGAGGCAACACGTGTCCGATGAGCTGGCCCCACTCCATCTGCGAGTGCTGAATCCGGCCACCGAGGAAACCGTCGCCCTCGTCCCGGCCGCCACACGGGACGATGTCGACGCCGCCGTCGCCCGTGCCGCCGCGGCCCAGCGCGCGTGGGCGGCCGCCGCCCCCGCCGACCGGGCCCGGCTGCTGCGCCGCTTCGCCGCGGTCGTCGACGGCCACATCGAGGAACTGGCGCAGCTGGAGGTCCGCGAAGCCGGCCACACCATCGGCAACGCCCGGTGGGAAGCCGGCAACGTACGCGACCTCCTCGACTTCGCCGCCGGGGGAGTGGAGCGGCTCTCCGGCCGCCAGATCCCCGTCGCCGGCGGCATCGACGTCACCTTCCTCGAACCCCTCGGCGTCATCGGCGTGATCGCCCCCTGGAACTTCCCGATGCCGATCGCCGCCTGGGGCCTGGCCCCGGCCCTCGCCGCCGGCAACGCCGTCATCCTCAAACCCGCCGAGACCACCCCGCTGACCGCGCTGCGCCTCGCCGAGCTCGCCCTCGAAGCCGGGATCCCCGAGCACCTCTTCCAGGTGCTCCCCGGCCACGGGGCGGTCGCGGGCGACGCGCTCGTCGAACACCCCGGCGTCGCGAAGATCGTCTTCACCGGCTCCACCCGTGTCGGCAAGCAGATCATGGCCAAGTGCGCCGACCGGGTGAAGCGCGTCACCCTCGAACTCGGCGGCAAGAGCCCCAACATCGTCTTCGCCGACGCGGACCTGGAGGCCGCCGCGGCCGCCGCGCCGATGTCCTTCCTCGACAACACCGGCCAGGACTGCTGCGCCCGCACCCGCATCCTCGTACAGCGCTCCGTCTACGACCGCTTCCTGGAGCTCGTCGCCCCCGGCATCGCCGCGGTGGCCGTCGGCGACCCGCTCGACGAGAAGACGCAGATGGGCCCGCTGATCTCGCGGACCCAGCTGGAGCGCGTACGGTCCTTCGTCACCGACGACCTCACCGCGATCCGCGGCACCGCCCCCGAGGGCCCCGGCTTCTGGTACCCGCCGACCCTCGTCACCGACGTCGCCCCCACCGCGCCCGTGGCCGCCGAGGAGGTCTTCGGACCGGTCGCCGTCGTCCTGCCCTTCGAGGACGAGGAGGACGCCGTACGCCTGGCCAACGCGACCGATTACGGGCTCTCCGGTTCCCTCTGGACCCGCGACATCGGCCGCGCCCTGCGCGTCTCGCGGGCCGTCGCCGCCGGCAACCTGTCCGTCAACTCCCACAGCAGCGTCCGCTACTCGACCCCCTTCGGCGGCTACAAGCAGTCCGGCCTCGGCCGCGAGCTCGGCCCCGACGCCCTCACCGCTTTCACCGAGACCAAGAACGTCTTCATCAGCACGGAGGCCTGAAGAACATGACCAGCCAGACCCCTGAAGAGATCGTCTGCCGCCGCCTGGTCGGCCGGACCGCCGTCATCACCGGAGCCGGCAGCGGCATCGGCCTCGCCACCGCCCGGCGCCTCGCGTCCGAGGGCGCCGACATCGTCTGCGGCGACATCGACGAGACGGCCGGGAAGGCCGCCGCCGAGGAGGTCGGCGGGACCTACGTGAAGGTCGACGTCACCGACAAGGAGCAGGTCGACGCCCTGTTCAAGACGGCCTTCGACACCTACGGCTCCGTCGACATCGCCTTCAACAACGCGGGCATCTCGCCCCCGGACGACGACTCCATCCTCACCACCGAGCTCGACGCCTGGCGGCGCGTCCAGGACGTCAACCTCACCTCCGTCTACCTGTGCTGCAAGGCCGCCCTGCCCTACATGCAGCGCCAGGGCCGCGGCTCGATCATCAACACCGCCTCCTTCGTGGCGATCATAGGCGCGGCGACCTCCCAGATCTCCTACACCGCCTCCAAGGGCGGCGTCCTTGCCATGTCCCGCGAGCTCGGCGTGCAGTTCGCCCGCGAGGGCATCCGCGTCAACGCCCTGTGCCCGGGGCCGGTCAACACCCCGCTGCTCCAGGAGCTGTTCGCCAAGGACCCCGAGCGCGCCGCCCGCCGCCTCGTGCACATCCCGCTGGGCCGCTTCGCCGAGCCCACCGAGATCGCCGCCGCGGTGGCCTTCCTCGCCAGCGACGACTCCTCCTTCATCAACGCCACCGACTTCCTCGTCGACGGCGGGATCTCCGGCGCGTACGTGACCCCGCTGTAGACCCACCCCCGCTGTAGACCGACCCCCGCCGTAGACCAACCCGCCGTGGACCACCCGCGGTGGACCACACCCGTTCCCGGCCGGGGGGGGGGCCCCAGGGGAGCGGTCGTTTCCTGGCCAAACCCCGGAGAGAAGAACGCGGAAGAAAAAAAACACCGACCCCATCCCTACCCCAGGTTCTTGCTTCGGGATTC
>NZ_JBVHWW010000047.1:46832-52523 GCF_055563995.1 Streptomyces sp. NPDC029164
CTCTTTGGCCCCCTCCCCCCCCCGCCCCCCCTCCAGCCCCCCCCCCCCCGCCCCCCCACCCCCCCTTCCCCCCCCCCCCCCCCCCCCCCCCCCCCCCGGCCGTTCCGTGCCCGAACCCCGAGGAGCAGCATGCGCAGCAACAGAACCGCCACCCTCGCCCTCATCGCGGCCGCCGGCTCCGGACTCCTGCTGGCCCCGCCCGCCGAGGCGGACCGGAGCCACTGCCGCCGGGCGACCGTCGGCCCCGGCTGGTACGGCGACAACCAGGCCCGGCTCCAGGAGCTCATCGACCAGTACGGAAGCTGCAACCCGTACCGGCCCGCCCGCGCCAGACCCGTCGCCGTCTTCGACTGGGACAACACCGTCGTCAAGAACGACGTCGGCGACGCCACCATGTTCTGGCTGCTGCGCAACGGAAAGATCCGCCGCCCCGCCGACTGGGCCGCCACCAGCCGCTTCCTCACCCCGGCCGCCGCCACCGCCCTCGCAGGCGCCTGCGACGCCCTCGCCCGCCCCGGCGCCCCGCTGCCCACCGGGACCCCCGGCGGAGCCGACTGCGCGGACGAGATCAACGCCGTCTACGGGACCGCCGCGACCCGCGCCGGCGCCACCGCCTTCGCCGGCTGGGACCGCCGCACGACCGAGCCCTCGTACTCCTGGCTGCCCCAGCTCATGCAGGGCTGGACCGCCCGCGAGATCCGCGGCTTCGCCGCCGCCGCCCGCGCCGAGAACCTCGCCGCGCCCGTCGGCGCCGTGCAGCAGGTCGGCAGCGGCACCGCCACCGGCTGGGTGCGCTACTACGAGCAGCAGAAGGACCTGATCGGCACGCTGCGGAAGGCCGGCTTCGACGTCTGGATCAGCTCGGCCTCGCCCCAGCCGGTCGTCGAGGTGTGGGCCGGGGGCGCCGGCATCGACGCGGACCACGTCATCGGCATCCGCAACACCACCACCCACGGCGGGAGGCTCACCTCCCACCTGCAGGGCTGCGGATCCGTCCGGGACGGCGCCGACACGATGACCACCTACATCGACGGCAAGCGCTGCTGGATCAACAAGGAGATCTTCGGGGTGCGCGGCGCGGCCGCCGAGAAGGTCCAGCCCGCCGCCCGCCGCCAGGTGTTCGCCGCCGGCGACTCCGACACCGACGTCTCCTTCCTGCGCGACGCCACCGCCCTGCGGCTCGTCGTGAACCGCAACAAGAACGAGCTGATGTGCCGGGCCTACGACAACAGCGACGGCCGCTGGATAGTCAACCCCATGTTCATCGGGCCCAAGCAGCAGAAGACCGGCCCCTACCCGTGCGCGACGACGGGCTACGTCGACCACGACGGCACCAAGGGACCGGTCCTGCGCGGCGACACCAGCGTCATCCCCGACCAGACGGACTCCGTGTTCCAGGACCCGGCCCGCCAGGACACCCCCTAGAGGAAGGTGCGGCCCTCACCCCGGTAGGTCGGGGCGGTGGCCGTCACCCGGTCCGCCTCCACCAGGTGCAGCGTGTCGAAGCGCTCGCACAGCTCGCCCGCCTTCGCGTGCCGGAACCAGACCCGGTCGCCGATCAGCAGATCGTCGGCCGGGCCGCCCAGCAGCGGGGTCTGCACCTCGCCCGCCCCCTCCTGGGAGTCGTAGCGCAGCCCCTGCGGCAGGTACGGCACCGGCAGGCGATCGGCGCCGGCCGCACCCGAGGCCGGGTAGCCGCCCCCGAGCACCGTCACCACGCCCACACCGGGCCTGCGCACCACCGGCTGCGCGAACAGCGCCGCCGGACGCCCGCTGAAGGAGGTGTAGTTGTCGAACAGCCGCGGCACGTACAGCCCGGACCCGGCGGCCACCTCGGTCACCGCGTCCTCGGCGGCCGTCTGCTGCACACTGCCGGTCCCGCCGCCGTTGACGAACTCCAGGTCCGGTACGACGGCCCGCACGGCCCGCACCACCTCGGCCCGCCGCGCCGCGAGCTCCCGGCGGGCCGCGCCCTGCATCACCCGGATCACCCGGGAGCGCAGCGGCCGGCCGGCCAGCGCGTCCCCGACCCCGGCGACGTGGCCCTCGTACGCCATCAGGCCCACCACCCGGAACCCCGGCCGGGCCGAGACCGTACGGGCCAGCGCGGCCAGCTGCGCCGGCTCGCGCAGCGGGGACCGGCGGGCCCCGACCCGGACGCGGCCGCCGAACAGCTGCAGGGCGGTGTCCAGTTCCAGGCAGACGCGGATCTCCTCGGCGCCCCCGTCGCGGGCCCCGTCGATCAGCTCCAGCTGCGCGGGATCGTCGACCGTCACCGTGACGGCGCCGGCCAGCTTGGCGTCGTTCGCCAGCTCGGCGAAGCCGGCCCGGTCGGCGGACGGATACGCGAGGAGCACGTCCTCGAACCCGGACCGGGCCAGCCACAGCGACTCGGCCAGGGTGTACGACATGATCCCGGCGAACCCCGGCCGGGCCAGCACGCGTTCGAGCAGCGCACGGCACCGGACCGACTTGCTGGCGACCCGGACCGGCTTCCCGCCGGCCCGGCGCACGAGGTCGTCGGCATTGGCGTCGAAGGCGTCGAGGTCCACGATGGCCAGCGGCGCGTCCAGGTGCGCGGTCGCCCGGTCGTACCGGGCGCGGTCGGCGGCGGGGGAGTTCATGGGCGGCAGCTTGCCAGAGGTCTCTACCGGTGGGTAGGGGTCGGCGGCCGCCGGAGGCGGGGACACCGGCCCCGCGGAGCCCCGCCGCAGACCCCGTAGAGTACGGGCAGGCAGCCGTACGGAACGGGGGGCGGAGCCGCCGGATGACCACGACGACACCGCGGACCACGATTCCGGGCGAGCCCGATCCCTGGTCCCCGCCGCCCCAGCCCGCGCACGCCCCGCCGCGCCGCCACCCCGGACGCGTCCTCGCCGCCGCGCTCTGCCTCCTCCTCGGGGGCGGCCTCGTCGGCGGAGCCGCCGTCACCACCTGGGCCGAACACCGCGCCGCGAACCGCCCGTTGCCCGCCGACGCCGCCTACCGCAAGGCCGAGTCGCTGTGGCGGGCCGCGCCCGTGGACACCCTGCTCCCGCCCGTCCTGGCCGGCCCCGCCGCCGGCCCCGGCGGCTCCGACCGCGCCTGGACCCGCGTCGCGCTCGCACCCGACGCCGACTGCGCGGCCGCCCTGGCCGCCGACTGGCAGGACCTGTTGGCCGGCGCCGGCTGCACCCGCGTGCTCCGCGCCACCTACACCGACGCCACCCGCAGCTCCCTGATCACCGTCGGCCTGGTCTTCACCCCCGCCGACGCCGCCGAGATGACCGCCCTCACCGGCCGGGTCACCGCCCCGCCCGCGTACGGATTCCCCGACGGACAGCGCGCCGCCTGGACCGCGTCCGTACTCGACGAGGCCCCCGTCGTGGTCTACGCCGTCTCCGCCTTCGCCGACGGCCGCCCGCTGGACGCGCCCCGCCCCGCCGAGGACCTGATGAAGAAGGACGCCACCGGAGCCGCGGCCCAGGCGGGCCTCGGACACGAGGCCAAGGCGGTCGCCGCCCGCATCGGCGAAGGCGTGGCGCTGCTCGCCGCTCCGCCCGCCACGCCCGCGCCGAAGGCCGGCCGATGACCCCGGGACGGGCACTGGGCCGGGCCGCCGCAGCCCTCACCGCCGCCGCCCTCCTCACGGCCGCCACCGCGGTCCCGGCCGCCGCCGACACCATCCGCGACCGCCAGTGGGGCCTGCTCGCGCTCCGCGCCGAGGAGGCCTGGGGCACCACCCGGGGCGACGGCGTGACCGTCGCCGTCCTCGACACCGGGGTCGACGACTCCCACCCCGACCTCGCGGGGCAGGTCCTCGAAGGCACCGACCTCATCGGCATGGGCGCCGGCCGCGGCGACCGCGCGTGGGCCCGCCACGGCACCGCCATGGCGAGCATCATCGCCGGGCACGGCCACGGACCCAGCCGGGGCCAGGGCGTCCTCGGGATCGCCCCACAGGCGCGGATCCTGCCGGTCCGGGTGATCCTCGAAGAGGGCGACCCGGGCCGCGGCAAGGCCCGCGACAGCAAGGGCGGGGCCCTCGCGGAGGGCATCCGCTGGGCCGCCGACCACGGCGCCGACGTGATCAACCTGTCCCTCGGGGACGACAGCGACTCCGCCCACCACGAGGCGGGCGAGGACGAGGCCGTCCAGTACGCGCTCGCCAGGGGCGTGGTCGTCGTCGCCTCCGCGGGCAACGGCGGCGAGACGGGCGACCGCGTGTCCTACCCGGCCGCCTACCCGGGGGTGATCGCCGTCACCGCCGTCGACCGCCGCGGCAAGAAGGCCAAGTTCTCCACCCGCAACTGGTACGCCACCGTCAGCGCCCCCGGCGTCGACGTGGTCATCGCCGACCCCGACCGCTCGTACTACGAGGGCTGGGGCACCAGCGCCGCCGCGGCCTTCGTCTCCGGCGCCGCCGCCCTGATCAAGGCCGAGCACCCGGACCTGTCCCCGGCCCAGATCAAGAAGCTGCTGGAGGACACCGCCTCCGACTCACCGGCCGGCGGCCGCGACGACGCCCGCGGCCACGGCACGGTGGACCCCGTCGCCGCCCTCCAGGCCGCCGAGTCGATGCAGGCCGAGGCCGCGGTGCCCGCCCCCGCCGCGGCCGGACGCACGTACTTCGGCCCCGGCCCCGAGCCCGTCCGCCCGCCCGAGCGCGGTGCCCGGCTCGGCGCCCCCGCGGCCGCGGTCGCCGGAGCGGTGCTGCTCGTCCTGGCCGCCGTACTGGGCCGGCGCCCGCGGCGGGGCACCCGGGGCCGCGATCACGGGCCCCTCACGGCACCTTCGCACCAGGCACAGTAGGGTCGGGTAACTGTGGCGAACATGGCGAACAAGAACATTCCCGACCCGGGCTTCTCCGACGACGACGGCTCGGCCGATCCCCGGCTGACCGCGGCCCTGGCCGCCTGGTCCGAGGACCGGGCCAGGGAGCCCGAGGTGCTGGCCGCCCTCAAGGGGGCCCGGCTGCTGGTCCCCGTCGTCGCCGTCCTCGGCGAGGTGGAGACCGACCCGGAGACGGGCCTCAAGCGCGAGAAGACCAGCGACATGGCCGTCCCGACGCTCCGGGCCGGCGACCGGCGGGCCCTGCCCGCCTTCACCTCGACCGCCTCGCTCGCGCTCTGGGACCCGGCCGCCCGCCCGGTGGCGGTCCCGCTGCACCAGGCCCTGGCCGCCGCCGCGCACGAGAAGGCCGACACCGTCGTCCTGGACCTGGCCGGGCCCGTCGCCTACCAGCTGACCGGCCCCGCGCTGCTGGCGCTCGCCGAAGGCCGTACGGACGCAGACCCGCTGGCCGACCCCGCCGTACGGGAGGCCGTACGGGTCGCCGTGTCCGCGGAGCCGGCCGTACTCCGCGCCCACCTCGGCCCGGGCGGCGCGGACGCCGACGGCACCCTCGCGATCGTGCTGGCCGGCGGGGCGCAGGCGCCCGCCGCGGCCCGCCGCGTCGCCGAGGCCCTGGCGGCGGACACCACCCTGCGGGCCCGGCTGGTGCGCGGGCTGGACCTGGCGCTGCTGCCGCCGGACGCGCCGGTGCCGCCGGGTGAGGCGCTGTTCACCCGCTGAGCGGAGCAGAGAAGAGGGGAGGGGGGGGGGGGGGGGGGGGGGGGGGGGGGGGGGGGGGGGGGGGGGGGGGGGGGGGGGGGGGGGGGGAGGGGGGGGGGGGGGGGGGGTAGGGGTGTGGGGGGGTGGCGTGGTGTCGGG
>NZ_JBVHWW010000048.1:0-49200 GCF_055563995.1 Streptomyces sp. NPDC029164
AAGAAGACGCCCCCCCCCCCCCCCCCCCCCCCCCCCCCCCCCCCCCCCCCCTCCCCCCTTCCCCCCCCCCCCCCCCCCCCCCCCCCCCTCCCCCCCCCCCCCCCCCCCCCCCCCCCGCCACCGGTCTTTCGTCTTCCTCGGCGGGGTCAGGCCGCGGAGCCCCCGGCCGCCCCGGCCGCCCCGGCTTCGGCGGCCTCCGCGGCGCGGCGCTCGCCCTCCGCCTGGGAGCGCTTGCCGTACAGGGCGGTCCACACGCCCAGGGCGCCGAGCACCGCGTAGATCATGATCGGGCTGAGGGTCACCATGGTCTTGGTGCTGAGCGTGTACGCCAGGATGACGCGGACGACGGCCTCGATGACGTAGACGACGCCCCAGACCAGGGTCATCCGGGTCATCGTGGTCCGGAAGCCCTCGTACTGCCACAGGCCGTTCCACCAGGCCGTGCTCTCGGGAGTGCCGTCGGTGGCGAACTTGCGGCCGAAGTAGAACATCAACGGGCGCTTCGCCAGCAGGGTGGACAGGCAGAGCAGCCCGAACAGCCCGGTCACGGCGGAGTCCTTGACCAGCAGGGCGCGCGCCGAGGGGTCACCGACGAGCGAGACCCCGGCCGTTATCACGATGAACACCAGGGTGACCACGGCGAATTCGTCGAGCTTGCGGTGCCAGGCCACGCTGATGGCGCTGTCGAGCACGGGCCAGGCGCTGCTGACGAGCAGCGCGGAGAACTCGCTCCAGCCGTGGTCGTCCACGAGCGTGTTGTACGTGATGATCGGCGCGACCACGTTGAGGCCGATGGTCAGGATCCAGCCGATGGCGGTCGCGGCCCCCGAGCGGGCGGGAGGCGCGGGTCGTGCTGCTTGGGTGGACAAGGTTCCCCCTGGAACGAGCCTGATGGAGTGCGGTAGGGGGACCGTAGGGACGGGGGAACGGCAGGGACAAGACGAGCGCACCCAAAATGATCATCAAGTTCTGCGGACCGGGCGGTTCCGGACAGGCCCGCCGGCCCGGGTCAGGCGCGCAGACCCCGGATGACCAGCGTGGTGACCGCCTCGAACTCCGTGAAGATCGTGGGCGAGAGCCAGTCGGCCGCGTACTGCGGGTCGTGGAAGCGGCCGGTGGCGTCGAAGACCGCCCGGGCGGCGGCCGGCACGTCCTCGGCGGCGAGCGTCCCGGCGGCGACGCCCTCCGCGATGATGCGGGCCAGCTGGTCGATCAGCTCGGCCAGATGCGCGTCCACCACGCCGCTGTTCTCGGCGAGCAGCACGGTGTAGGTCGCGAACAGCTCCGGATCCGCACCCGCCTTGTGGCGCTTGGCCTCGAAGAGGGCTCCGAGCCACGCCTCCAGCTTGGTGGGGGCGCTCCCGGTGGGTGCCGAGGTGATCTCCTCCAGCATGACCACGCTCCTGGCGAGCCAGCGGTCCGTGACGGCCTCGCGCAGCGCCGCCTTGGACGGGAAGTGCCGGTACACACTGCCGTGGCTGACACCGAGGGCGCGCGCCACGTCCACCACGGTCGCCTTCGTGGGGCCGAAGCGGCGCAGCACCTCCTCGGTGGTCTCGAGGATGCGCTCGGGGGTCAGGGGCTCGGCGGCTGCGGGGGGCATGGGTACGACCGTACCGTCAGCTCAGTGCTCGCTGTCGAGGTGGGCCATCTGGGCCTCCGGGTACCTTTCGCCGGCCGCCGCGCCGGCGGGCACGGCCTCCTCGATGGCGGCCAGGTCCGCAGCGCTGAAGGTGATGTCCATGGCACCCAGTGCCTCGGCGAGCCGGTCCCGGCGCCGGGCGCCCACCAGCGGCACGAGGTCCACACCCTGCCGGGGGCCCTGTGCGAGCACCCAGGCGATCGCGGTCTGGGCGACGCTGACCCCCTTGTCCCCGGCGACCTTGCGCAGAGCGTCGACCAGGTCGAGGTTCCGGTCGAGGTTGTCGCCCTGGAAGCGGGGGCTCATGCCGCGGAAGTCGCCCGGGGCCAGCGCGCGGTCGCGGCTGAAGTGGCCGCTGATCAGGCCGCGGGACAGCACTCCGTACGCCGTGATCCCGATCCCGAGCTCGCGGGCGGTCGGCAGGATCTCCTTCTCGATGCCGCGGGAGATCAGCGAGTACTCGATCTGGAGGTCGGAGATCGGGGCCACGGCGGCGGCCCGTCGCATGGTGTCCGCGCCGACCTCGGAGAGGCCGATGTGGCGCACGTGCCCGGCCTGGACCGCTTCGGCGATGGCCCCGACCGTCTCCTCGATCGGCACGTCCGGGTCCACGCGGGCGATCCGATAGATGTCGATGTGGTCCCGGCCGAGCCGCTGGAGCGAGTAGGCCAGGAAGTTCCGGACGGCCGCGGGCCGTCCGTCATAGCCGGTGAAGCCGCCCTCGACCGTGCGTAGCGCGCCGAACTTGACGCTGGTCAGCGCCTGCTCGCGGGCCGCGGCGGGTGCCGTGCGCAGGGCTTCGTTGATCAGCAGCTCGTTGTGGCCCATGCCGTAGAAGTCGCCGGTGTCGAGCAGCGTGATGCCCGCGTCCAGGGCGGCGTGGATGGTCGCGAGGGACTCGGCTCGGTCGGCCTCGCCATAGAGGGCGGACATCCCCATGCAGCCCAGCCCCAGCGGGAAGACGGAGGGGCCGGTGCTGCCAAGGGTGGTGGGCTGGGTGGGGGTCCGGGTGTTCTCGTTCTTCGTCATGGAACGAGAATGGCATGACGGCTGACAGATTTCAACATCTGTCACTCGTCAGTGTTATGCCAGGATCCGCAGCGCCAGGGCCGCCGCCGCGACCACGGCGAGAACGGCCGCCGGTGCGAGGTCGTAGTCCTTGACGCGCAGGTGGCTGATGACCGCGCCGATGAAGTAGAGGGTCACGCCGATGGCGGCGGCCACGCCGAGCGGCGTCACCCACAGACCGGCGACCAGGCCGATCGCCCCGGCGGCCTTGAGCGTGGCCAGCCGTGGCAGCCATGCGTCCGGGACCCGGACCTTCTGCATGCTCGCCACGATCTGGTCGTTGCGCTGGAGGGTGAAGGTGGCGGAGGCGGCGAGGACGAGGGCGAGCAGGCCGGCGACGACGGCGTAGGCGATGAACATGAGAGTCTCCAACGGTCGATGATGTGGAATCATTGAATAGCATCAACGATATCGCCAACGCAATCATTTCTCGATTGCTACGATGTGGACCATGACGGCAGATCAGGACGGATTGCACCCCCCGCAGCGGCTGGGCCTGCTGCTCGCCTGGCACGGAGCGGTCACCCAGACCCGGATGAAGAGGGCACTCAGCGCCGCCGGGCTCACCCCGCGGCACGCGATGACGCTGATGCACCTGGAGGGCGGCCCCATCAGCCAGCGGGCGCTCGCCGAGCGGCTGGAGGTGGACCCGAGCGTGCTCGTCGGGATCCTGAACGACCTGGAGGGCGACGGCCTGGCCGAACGCCGCCGGGACCCGGCCGACCGGCGCCGTCACAACGTGGCCATCACCGCCGCCGGGGAAGCCGCCCTGCGCAAGACGAACGCCGCCCTCGACGAGGTCGAAGGCGGCATGTTCGCGGGACTGTCGGAGCAGGAGTGCGCCCTCCTGCGCGGCCTCCTCGACCGGGTCAACACCTCGGCCGAGGACTTCGAGTGCGACGAACAGGCGCCGTAGGGGCCGGCCGCCCGGCCAAGGCCGGGCTCGCGGTCAGGCGCGCGGCGAACCCGCCGTCGCGGACGGGCTGACGGGCTCCTCCAGAGTGCGGGCCGTGCGCTCCGCCGTCCCGCGGGCCCAGCTGCCGCTCGTCACCGCACCCACGACCAGCACCGCCAGTCCGCACAGCGTGATGATCCACCAGGCCGGCTGGGCCGCCCCGGAGAAGTCGGAGCCACTGGCCAACCCGGCCGCCAGGACCGAGCCGATGACCGCGACGCCCAGCGTGCCGCCGGTCTGGCGGCTCGTGGAGGCGATGGCGGCCGCGACGCCCGCCTGGGAACGCGGCATCCCAGACACCGCCGTATTGGTGATCGGCGCGTTCACCATGCCGAAGCCGAGCCCGAACAGCACGTACCCGGTGAACAGGAGCGGGTTGGAGGTCTCGGCCTCGAACAGGGCGAACAGCAGCCCGCTCGCCGCCATCGCCACGCCCGCGATCAGCAGGCAGATCCGCGGCCCCCGGCTGCCCACCAGCCGCCCCGCCAGCGGCGCGAACAGGACGGTCAGGGCCGCCATCGGCAGCATGTAGAGCCCGGCGTGCAGGGCGCTGAGCCCCCGTACGTCCTGGAGGTACAGCGTGTTCAGGAAGAGGAAGCCGGCCAGACCGGCGAAGGCGCTGATCGCGATCACGGTCGAGCCGCTGAAGGGCGCGCTCCGGAAGAACCGGAGGTCGATCAGCGGCTCCTCGCGCCGGGGCTCGTAGACCAGCAGCCCCACGAGCGAGGCCACGGCCACCACCGCGCACCCCATGATCAGAGGCGAGCGCCAGCCGGCGGCCGGGGCCTCGATGATCCCGTACGTCAGACTGCCGAGCAGGGCGATGACCAGCACCTGCCCCACCGGGTCCGGCCGCCGCGGCCGGGCCGCCCGGGACTCGGGGATGTGCCGCAGGGTCAGTACGAGCGCCGCCAGACCGATCGGCAGGTTGATCAGGAAGATCGAGCGCCAGCCCACGGTGTCCACCAGCACCCCGCCGATCAGGGGCCCCGCGGCCATGGAGATGCCCCCGACCGCGCCCCACACGCCGATGGCCCGGGCCCGCTCGGCCGGATCGGTGAAGGTGTTGGTGATGATCGACATCGCCACCGGGTTGAGCATCGCGCCGCCGATCGCCTGCACCATCCGGAAGACGATGAGCCAGCCGAGGCTGGGGGCGAGCGAGCACAGCAGGGAGCCCAGGCCGAAGGCCAGCAGGCCGGCGACGAACACCTTGCGGCGGCCGATCCGGTCGGCCGTGGAGCCGGCCAGCATCAGCAGCGAGGCCAGGACCAGGGTGTACGCGTCGATGGTCCACTGCAGGCCCGCGACCGAGGCGTCGAGTTCTCGGCGCATCGACGGCAGCGCGACGTTGAGCACGGTGTTGTCGAGGCTGACGATCAGCAGGCTCATGCAGCAGATCGCCAGGACGAGCATGCGCTGCCGGGGACTCGGCTCGATCATGCCGCCGATGCTACGTCCGCCACACCCCCTCGGCATGCGGGACAATGGGCGGATGACCACGCTCCCTCCGCCTCTCGCGATCGGCCCGTACACCGTGCAGCCCCCGGTGGTGCTCGCGCCCATGGCCGGCATCACCAATGCCCCGTTCCGTACCCTCTGCCGCGAGTTCTCGGGCGGCAAGGGGCTGTTCGTGAGCGAGATGATCACGACCCGCGCCCTGGTCGAGCGCAACGAGAAGACCATGCAGCTGATCCACTTCGACGAGACCGAGAAGCCTCGCTCGATTCAGCTGTACGGGGTCGACCCGGCGACGGTCGGCAAGGCCGTCCGGATGATCGTCGAAGAGGACCGCGCCGACCACATCGACCTCAACTTCGGCTGCCCGGTCCCCAAGGTCACCCGCAAGGGTGGCGGCTCGGCGCTCCCGTACAAGCGCAACCTGCTCCGCGCGATCCTCCGCGAGGCCGTCGCCGGCGCCGGCGACCTGCCGGTCACCATGAAGATGCGCAAGGGCATCAACGACGACCACCTCACCTACCTCGACGCCGGCCGGATCGCCGTCGAGGAGGGGGTCACCGCGATAGCCCTGCACGGACGGACCACGGCCCAGCACTACGGCGGCACCGCCGACTGGGACGCCATCGCGCGGCTCAAGGAGCACGTGCCGGAGATCCCCGTGCTCGGCAACGGCGACATCTGGTGCGCCGAGGACGCCCTGCGCATGGTCCGCGAGACCGGCTGCGACGGCGTGGTCGTGGGCCGTGGCTGCCTGGGGCGGCCGTGGCTGTTCAACGACCTGGTGGCGGCCTTCGAGGGGCGCCCGGAGGACTTCCACAAGCCGACGCTGCGCGAGGTCGCGGCCACCATGCACCGGCACGCGCAGCTGCTGGGGGAGTGGATCGGCGACGAGGCGCGCGGGGTGATCGACTTCCGTAAGCACGTGGCCTGGTACCTCAAGGGCTTCTCGGTCGGGTCCGAGATGCGCAAGAAGCTCGCGGTGACCTCTTCCCTGGCCGAGCTGGACGCTCATCTGAGCGAGCTGGACCTGGACCAGGCGTGGCCCGAGAGTGCGGACGGTCCGCGCGGTCGGACGTCCGGAAACAACCGAGTTGTCCTGCCCGACGGCTGGCTGAAGGACCCGTACGACTGCGCGGGTGTGAGCGAGGACGCTGAACTGGACACCTCCGGAGGCTGACAAATCGCCCTCCGTGGCGCGTGATATACGCCACGCATGGGAAGGGTTTCGCTCAGATGAGCACTGAAGTCACGGGTAAGACTTTCAAAGGGTGGCACTGGGTGCCACCCTTTGTGCGTTCAACTCTCGAATGCAAATGGATCGATGATCGCTCATCCGAGCGGGATTACGCCTCAGGAGTCCCCTTCTCCTTCGAGAGGTGAACGCTCTTCGTACTTTCTGATTACCCATGAGTTACTTTCGATCTGCTGGCGCACGGGTGGTTACAGCCGCATGACGACCAAGTGGACGTACCCAGAAGCCTTCGATCTGGGTATGTTCCTGGCCGTCAGGGCAGCCACCGAGCCTCGAGGAGTCGAGACCCGTGTCGGAAAACAAAGATCAGAAGTTCGTCTACGACTTCACCGAGGGCAACCGCGACCTCAAGGACCTTCTCGGCGGCAAGGGAGCCAACCTCGCCGAGATGACCAACCTGGGTCTGCCGGTCCCTCCCGGCTTCACCATCACCACCGAGGCCTGCAAGGTCTACCTCGAGAGCGGCACGGCCCCGGCCGCGCTGCGCGAAGAGGTCAGCGCCCACCTTGCGGCCCTCGAGGCGAAGATGGGCAAGAAGCTCGGACAGTCGGACGACCCGCTGCTGGTCTCCGTCCGCTCCGGCGCCAAGTTCTCGATGCCCGGCATGATGGACACCGTCCTGAACATCGGTCTCTCCGACGAGTCCGTGACCGGCCTTGCCTCCCAGGCCGGTGACGAGCGCTTCGCGTGGGACTCGTACCGCCGCCTCATCCAGATGTTCGGCAAGACCGTCCTCGGCGTCGAGGGGGAGCTCTTCGAGGACGCCCTCGACGAGGCCAAGGCCGCCAAGAAGGTCACCGTCGACACCGACCTCGACGCCGCCGACCTGAAGAAGCTGGTCAAGCACTTCAAGAAGATCGTGGCGAAGGAAGCCGGCCGCGAGTTCCCGCAGGACGCCCGCGAGCAGATGGACCTCGCCGTCGAGGCCGTCTTCAACTCGTGGAACACCGACCGCGCCAAGCTCTACCGCCGCCAGGAGCGCATCCCGAGCGACCTGGGCACCGCGGTCAACATCTGCTCCATGGTCTTCGGCAACCTGGGCCCCGACTCCGGCACCGGCGTCGCCTTCACCCGCGACCCCGCCAGCGGCCACGCGGGCGTCTACGGCGACTACCTCCAGAACGCCCAGGGCGAGGACGTCGTCGCGGGCATCCGCAACACCGTGCCGCTCGCGGACCTGGAGGCCATCGACAAGGCCTCGTACGACCAGCTCATGACGATCATGACGACGCTGGAGACCCACTACAAGGATCTCTGCGACATCGAGTTCACCATCGAGCGCGGCCAGCTGTGGATGCTCCAGACCCGTGTCGGCAAGCGCACCGCCGGCGCCGCCTTCCGCATCGCCACCCAGCTCGTGGACCAGGGCCTGATCGACGAGGCCGAGGCCCTCCAGCGCGTCACCGGTCACCAGCTGGCGCAGCTGATGTTCCCCCGCTTCGACGAGGGCGCGAAGACCACCCTGCTCGGCCGCGGCATCGCCGCCTCCCCGGGCGCGGCCGTCGGCAAGGCCGTCTTCGACTCCTACACGGCCGTCAAGTGGTCCCGCTCGGGCGAGAAGGTCATCCTGATCCGCCGCGAGACCAACCCGGACGACCTGGACGGCATGATCGCCTCCGAGGGCATCCTGACCTCGCGCGGCGGCAAGACCTCGCACGCCGCCGTCGTCGCCCGCGGCATGGGCAAGACCTGTGTCTGCGGCGCCGAGGAGCTCGACGTCGACACCAAGCGCCGCCGCATGACGGTCGGCGAGACGGTCATCGAAGAGGGCGACGTCGTCTCCATCGACGGCTCCACCGGCAAGGTGTACCTGGGTGAGGTACCCGTCGTACCCTCCCCGGTCGTCGAGTACTTCGAGGGCCGCATGCACGCCGGCGCCGACGACGCCGACGAGCTCGTCGCCGCCGTGCACCGGATCATGGCCTACGCGGACCGCGTCCGCCGCCTGCGGGTGCGCGCCAACGCCGACAACGCCGAGGACGCGCTGCGCGCCCGCCGCTTCGGCGCCCAGGGCATCGGCCTGTGCCGCACCGAGCACATGTTCCTCGGCGAGCGCCGCGAACTGGTGGAGCGACTGATCCTCGCGGACACCGACGGCGAGCGCGAGGAGGCACTCAGTGCCCTCCTGCCGCTGCAGAAGAAGGACTTCGTCGAGCTGTTCGAGGCGATGGACGGCCTGCCCGTCACCGTCCGCCTGCTCGACCCGCCGCTGCACGAGTTCCTGCCCGACATCACCGAGCTGTCGGTGCGCGTCGCCCTCGCCGAGTCCCGCCAGGACGCCAACGAGAACGACCTGCGCCTGCTCCAGGCCGTGCACAAGCTGCACGAGCAGAACCCGATGCTGGGTCTGCGCGGCGTCCGCCTCGGCCTGGTCATCCCCGGCCTGTTCAAGATGCAGGTCCGGGCGATCGCCGAGGCCGCGGCCGAGCGCAAGAACGCCAAGGGCGACCCGCGCGCCGAGATCATGGTCCCGCTCGTGGGCACCGTCCAGGAGCTGGAGATCGTCCGCGAGGAGGCCGACCAGGTCATCGCCGAGGTCGAGGCCGCCACCGGCACCAGCCTCAAGCTGTCCATCGGCACCATGATCGAGCTGCCGCGCGCCGCGCTGACCGCCGCCCAGATCGCCGAGGCCGCGCAGTTCTTCTCCTTCGGTACGAACGACCTGACCCAGACGGTGTGGGGCTTCTCCCGCGACGACGTCGAGGCCAGCTTCTTCACCGCGTACCTGGAGAAGGGCATCTTCGGGGTCTCGCCCTTCGAGACCATCGACAAGGACGGCGTCGGCGCGCTGGTCCGCAGCGCCGTCCAGGCCGGCCGGGCCACCCGCCCCGACCTCAAGCTCGGCGTCTGCGGTGAGCACGGCGGCGACCCCGAGTCCGTCCACTTCTTCCACGAGGTCGGCCTCGACTACGTCTCCTGCTCGCCCTTCCGGATTCCGGTGGCGCGCCTGGAGGCCGGTCGTGCGGCCGCCGAGGCGAAGGGCAGCGACAGCCGCTGACCCCCGGCCCTGCCAAGGGCTCCCATAGACCGCGCCTGCCCCCGGGTTCCCTGACTGCCCGGTGGCGGGCGCGCCTATTTCCGTTGTTCAACAAATCTTTACGCCAGCAGGCGGTGGACGGATCCCCACCCGTCCACCGCCGCTGTCATTCTGCCGGGCACGTCGGCGCTTCCCGGTGCGACCGACCGCCAGGCCCCGCAAAGCCCCCCACGGCCTTCACGGAGCGTTTCGGTCGCATCGGAGTGTGCCCGGCGGAGTACAGGATTTCGGTTGTCACGCCCCTGCCGAAAGGGGTTTCAACTGTGGCCGAAAGGGCGTGGTGACAACGTGTGACGGCATGCATACTCATGGGGCGGGGGGATTGCGGTTGCACAGGTGGGGGTTCGGTGCTGCGTATCCATTTCACTGGAGTGGACCTGGCACGCGTACGGATGGCAGGGCGTCCCGATGCGTTGTGGGAAACGATTCTCAGCTTTCACCGCTTAAGAGACCGGCGCGATGCCCGGTTGTTCGGTGAATGGCGTACGGAAACCCGGAGCAGGTTGAATAGTGAAACACGCACGCTCGGTATGCTCATACCGAGTCGTGGTTATTTCCCCGATTTCCTGACCCCCGTGGAGGGGCAGTACGGGTGGGACGTGGGCCTCGACGCGCTGCGCGGGATCCGTCCCGAGCGCATGCGGCGCGAGCTGCAGCTGCTGGGCGCCGGTGCGCCCATGACGCCGCGGCTACGGGAGTTCATGGACAGCGGTGACAAGCAGCTGCCGCGGCTCATGGGCGAGCTCCGCGCGTACCACCGGGCCGCCGTGGAGCCGTACTGGACGCACATCCAGGCCCAGATCGAGGCCGAGCGGGCCGCGCGCGGCCGGGCCCTGCTGGACGGCGGCGCGGACGAGCTGCTGGACTCGCTGCCGCCGATGCTGCGCTGGCGGGCGCCGGTGCTGGAGTGCGACTACCCGGTGGACCGGGACGTACGGCTGCGGGGGCGCGGGCTGCTGCTCCAGCCGTCCTTCTTCTGCCGGCGCACCGCGGTGACCCTGCACGATCCGGAGCTGCCGCCGGTGCTGGTCTATCCGGCGGCGGCGCAGTTGGCCTCGGCGCCCGCGGGGGGTGAGGCGGCGCGGCCCGTGGAGGAGCAGCGCCAGCGCACCCTGGGCAAGCTGGTGGGGCACACGCGGTCGGTGGTGCTGCGGGCCATAGGGGACGGGGCGACCACCAGTGAGCTGGCCCGCCGGGCCGGGGTCTCGCTGGCGTCCGCGAGTCAGCACGCGTGTGTGATGCGGGAGGCGGGGCTGGTCACCACGTTGCGGCGGGGGAACGCGGTGCTGCACACGGTGACGCCGCTCGGGGCCGCCCTGCTGAAGGGCGGGGCCGTGGCGTCGTGACGGGGCCGCCGCGCCCCTGCGGGGTTGCCCGTGGGGGTGCGGCCGGTTGTGCGGGTGCCGGTCCGTTGCGGGGGCGCTGCCCCCGAGCCCCCGCGCCTCAAACGCCGGCGGGGCTGGAGGAGCGGGGCTCCGCCCCCGGACCCCGCTCCTCAAACGCCGGAGGAGCTGGAGGAGCGGGGCTCTGCCCCCGGCCCCGCGCCTCAAACGCCGGAGGGGCTGGAGGGGGCGGAGGTGCTGGAGGGGGCAGCGGGGCTGGAGGGTGGTGGGGTTCAGACGCGGAAGGGGCCCGTGACCTCGTACGTGATGCCGGCGGAGGAGCTGCCGGTGGTGCCGCGCTGGCTGGAGAAGTAGAGGCGGTTGCCGGCCGGGGAGAAGGCCGGGCCGGTGATCTCCGAGGAGGACTGGCCCGTGATCCGCAGGAAGGGGGCCACGACGTCGTCCGGGGTGATCACGCAGATCTCCATGCTGCCGCCGTCCTCGGCGACGTACAGGTCGCCGAACGAGGACCCCGTGACGTTGTCGACGCCCGTCAGCGGGGCCGCGCCGCCGGGGACGAGGGAGTCGTCGTAGGCCAGTTCGTACGTGTTGTCGGTGAGGTTGAGCTGCCAGACGCGGTTGTCGCCCTTGGTGGTGAACCAGACCGTGTTGTTGGCGTAGTGGCAGCCCTCGCCGCCGTTGAACTTCTTCGAGCCGGACACCTGGCTGCGGGTCGCGGTCGGGGAGCCGTCCGGGTCGGGGACGTTGGCCCAGGTGAAGGAGCCCGAGGTGGCGGTGCCGGCCTTGAGGACCTGGAGGGTGCCGGAGGAGAGGTTGCCCCAGGTGGTCGGGACGAACCGGTAGAAGCATCCGCTCGTCTCGTCCTCGGTCAGGTAGATCACCTGGCGCACCGGGTCGGCGGCGGCCGCCTCGTGCTTGAAGCGGCCCATCGCGGGACGCTGCACGGACGCGTTCACGCCGTACGGGTCGGTCTCGTAGACGAAGCCGCGGTCGACCTCCTCGCAGGACAGCCAGGTGTTCCACGGGGTCTTGCCGCCCGCGCAGTTCTGCCGGGTGTTGGAGAGGATCCGGTAGGCGCCGGTGACGGTGCCGGAGGAGTTGAACTTCACCGCGCTCGCCCCGCCGGAGGGGTTGATCTCCGAGTTGGACACGTAGATCCAGCCCGAGCCGTCGGCGAAACACGCGCCGCCGTCGGGGGCGTTGTGCCAGGTGTACGAGGTGCCGCCGACGGTCTGGCCCGAGCGGGCGATCACCCGGCTGGTGAAGCCGCTGGGCAGCATGATGCCGTTGGCGTCCGCCGCGCCGAGCGCCCCGTAGGGGCCGGCGCCGGGCTGGGCGGGCGCCGCGTAGGCGGCCCCGTGCATCAACGTGCCGCCGAAGGCGGCGGCCGACGAGCCGATGACGGCACCGCGCAGGAAGGTACGACGTTCCACGGTCACTCCTGTGGGAGGAAGGCCCCCGCACCCGGTCGAGTGCGGGGTCGCACGCGTCGAGGAACCTAGGAGGCGCCAGTTGCCGGGGCGCCAACTCCTCATTACGCACGAGCGACCGCTCGACGTTCAATCCTCCGGACGTGCCGTGTCGTGCCGTTTCGTGCCGTGCCGCGTACGGCGGGATCCGCTGCCCGAAAAAACTTCGCGGGGAGCGATGAGTTTCTCCCGGCCCCTCGGTCTACCTCCCGAAAGCACCGAGCGGCACGCCCGGAGCACCGCACCCCAGAGAAGAGGGACCCCGATGTCCGCCACCATGATCTTCGTCAACCTGCCGGTCAAGGACCTGGAGGCCAGCAAGACCTTCTGGGGCAAGCTGGGCTACACCTTCAACGCCCAGTTCACCGACGAGAACTGCGCCTCGATGGTCATCAGCGACACCATCGTCGCGATGCTCCTGACCGAGGACCGCTACAAGGACTTCACCCACAAGGAGATCGCGGACGCGACGAAGACCTCCGAGGTGCTGCTCTGTCTGAGCGCCCCCAGCCGCACCGCCGTCGACGAGCTGGTGGACGGGGCCCTGGCGGCCGGTGCCACCGAGCCCCGCCCCGCCCAGGACCACGGCGTCATGTACGGCCGCGCCTTCGACGACCTCGACGGCCACACCTGGGAGATCATGTGGATGGACCCGTCCATGGTCCAGGACCAGGGCTGACCGTCCGCCGGATGATCACGAGGTCGCGGCGGTCCGTACCGGGTAGGTCCGGACCGCCACCTCCTCGTCGTCCAGGCAGCGCCCCGACTCCAGGTCGAAGCGCTGCTTCAGCAGCGGCGAGGCCACGAAGGGCCGGCCCGCCACGGCCCCCACCAGCCCGCGCGAGAGCACGTGCGCCCCGGTGAAGGGGTCCTGGTTGCCGATCGCGTACGGGCGCCCCGCGCGGTCGACGAACACCGCGGCCTGGCTCCCGTCGGGCAGCAGGGCCGCGACCCCGCGCCCGGGGACCAGCGAGGACAGTTCGCACACCGTCAGCCAGCCCTGCGCCACTTGCAGTTCCACGGTCATCGGACGGCACCTCCTATGGTCAGGACGGCCAGGTCGGGCTTGACCTGGTCGCGCTCGGGGACGAACCTCACGGTCGGGTCGGGGGCGCCGGGCGCGTTCACGAAGGACACGAACCGGCGCAGCCGCTCCGGGTCCTGGAGCGTCTCGGCCCACTCGTCCCGGTAGTGCGCCACGTGGTCGGCCATCAGGGACTCCAGCTCCGCACAGAGCCCGAGCGAGTCGTGCACGATGACGTCCCGCAGGTGCGCCAGGCCCCCCTCCAGCCGCTCCAGCCAGGTGGAGGTCCGCTCCAGCCGGTCGGCGGTGCGGATGTAGAACATCAGGAACCGGTCGATCAGTCGGACCAGTTCCGCGTCCGACAGGTCCTGGGCCAGCAGGTCGGCGTGGCGCGGTGTGGCCCCGCCGTTGCCGCCGACGTACAGATTCCAGCCACTCGCCGTCGCGATGACCCCGAAGTCCTTGCTCTGCGCCTCCGCGCACTCGCGGGCGCAGCCGGACACCGCCGACTTGAGCTTGTGCGGGGCGCGCAGCCCGCGGTAGCGCAGCTCCAGGTCGATGGCCATCCTGACGCTGTCCTGGACCCCGTAGCGGCACCAGGTCTGCCCCACGCAGGACTTCACCGTCCGCAGGGCCTTCCCGTACGCGTGCCCGGACTCGAAGCCGGCGTCGACGAGCCGGGCCCAGATCCGCGGGAGCTGGTCCACGCTCGCGCCGAAGAGGTCGATCCGCTGCCCACCGGTGATCTTCGTGTAGAGGCCGAAGTCGCGGGCCACCTCGCCGATCACGATCAGCTTGTCGGGGGTGATCTCACCGCCGGGGATGCGCGGGACGACCGAGTACGAGCCGTTGCGCTGCAGGTTCGCCAGGAAGTGGTCGTTGGTGTCCTGGAGGGCTGCCTGCTCCCCGTCCAGGACGTAGCCGCTGGCGCCGAGGGTCGGGGCGAGCGAGGCGATGATCGAGCCGACGGTGGGCTTGCAGACCTCGCAGCCGTCGCCGCCTCGGGCCTCCGGGCGGCCGTGGCCGTCGAGGAGCTGCTCGTAGGAGGCCAGCCGCCGGGTGCGGACGATCTCGTACAGCTCGGAGCGGGTGTACGGGAAGCAGCCGCACAGCCCCTTGTCGGCGGCGGCCGGCAGCAGCTGGCCGATCACCTTGACGCAACTGCCGCAGCCAGTGCCCGCCTTAGTGCACTTCTTGACCTCGGCGAGGGTGGCGCAGGCGGCGATGGCCTTCTTCGTGACGTTGTGGCAGGAGCAGATCACGGCGTGGTCGGGGAGCGAGGACGGGCCGAGCGCGACGGGCGCGCCCACCCCGGCGGGCAGCACCAGCTGCTCGGGGGCGACGGGCGGGACGCTGCCGGTGAGCGGGCGCAGCAGGCCGTACGCGTCGGCGTCACCGACCAGGACACCGCCGAGGAGGACCCCGTCGGGGGAGACGACCAGCTTCTTGTAGACGCCGGTGCGGGAGTCCGACCAGACGACGTCGAGGCTGCCGGGGGCGGCGCCGTGGGCGTCGCCGAAGGAGGCCACGTCCACGCCGAGCAGCTTGAGCTTGGTGGAGAGGTCGGCTCCGGTGAACTCCTTCTCGCGGCCCAGCAGGTCCTCGGCGGCCGTCTCGGCCATCTCGTAGCCGGGGGCGACCAGCCCGTAGACCCGGCCGTCCACGGCGAGGGCGCACTCGCCGATGGCGTAGACGTGCGGATCGGAGGTGCGGCAGTGGGCGTCGACCGCGATGCCGCCGCGCTCGCCGACGTCCAGCCCGGCGTCGCGGGCCAGCTGGTCGCGGGGGCGGACGCCCGCGGAGAAGACGACGAGGTCGGTGTCGACGGTGGAGCCGTCGGACAACCGCATGCCGCTGACGTGGCCGTCCTCGCCGGTCACCACCTCCTGGGTGCCGACCCCGGTGTGGACGGTCAGCCCCATGGACTCGATGGTGCGCAGCAGGGCCGCGCCGCCGCCCTCGTCGACCTGGACGGGCATCAGGCGCGGGGCGAACTCGACGATGCGGGTGGTGAGGCCGAGCCCCTGGAGGGCGCCGGCGGCCTCCAGCCCGAGCAGCCCGCCGCCGACGACCGCGCCGCTGGTGCGGGTCTTGGCGTACTCCTCGATCGCGAGGAGGTCCTCGATCGTGCGGTAGACGAAGCAGCCGGGGGCGTCCTTGCCGGGGACGGGCGGCACGAAGGGGTAGCTGCCGGTGGCCAGGACCAGGACGTCGTACGCGAACACCCGCCCGGAGCGGGAGGTGACGGTGCGGGCGGCCCGGTCGATGTGCTCGGCGGGGTCGCCGAGGTGGAGGGCGATGCCGTGCTCCGCCATGAACCCGGCCGGGGTCATGGACAGGTCCTCGGCGGTGCTGCCGGAGAAGTACGAGGTCAGGTGCACGCGGTCGTAGGCGGGCCGGGGCTCCTCGCAGAGCACGGTGATCCGGTGCGTGGCGGTGACCCCGCGCTCGGCGAGCGCTTCGAGGTAGCGCTGGCCGACCATGCCGTGCCCGATGAGCACGATCGTGGGCAGGGGCTCGGTCATCTCAGTGGCCTCCGTCGTCGGTGAGCAGGTGGAACAGGTCGTGCGGGGACTCGCCGCCCTCCCAGGTGCGGGCGAGGGCGCCCACGGTGGAGAGCTCGCCGAGCAGGACCCCGCCGACGAGCCGGTCGTCACGGACGACGACCTTCCGGTAGGTCCGGCGGGTGGCGTCGGCGAGGCGGACCACGTCGTCGCCGGGGCGGGGGGTGGTCTCGCCGAAGGCGGCGAGGTCCAGGGAGCCGTTCTCGGCTCCGCCGAGGGTGAGGCGGGTGAGGGCGCGGGTGCCGGTGTAGGGCGCGGGTGTTCCGGTGAGGACCGCGGCGAGGGCGTCGGCCTGCTCCAGGGCGGGGCCCGCCAGGCCGTACACCTGGCCGGCGTGCTCGGCGCAGTCGCCGATGGCGTGGATGCGGGGGTCGCTGGTGCGGAGGTGGTCGTCGACCACGATGCCCCGGCGGGTCTCCAGTCCGGCCGCTTGGGCCAGGCCCGTGCGGGGGCGTACGCCGCAGGCGAGCACGACGAGATCGGCCTCCAGCCGGTAGCCGTCGGCGAGCTCGACCCCGGTGACCCGCCGCTGCCCGGGCGCGGCGCCGCTGCCGGGGGCTCTGCCCCCGCGCCCCCGCGCCTCAGACACCGGCGGGGCCGGGTTCTGGCTGATGCCGTCCGCCGGGCGCCGCTGGACCGCGCGGAGCGCAAGACCAGCCCCGCCGGAGGGGAGAGCAGCGCCATCGGGGGCACGTTCGGCCCCGCCGGCGCTTGAGGCGCGGGGTCTGGGGCGGAGCCCCGGCAACCGAGCCGCGGGCGAAACTCCGGTCGTCGCCAGGCCGCGGACGCGGCATTCCGTGTGGATCTCCACGCCGAGCGAGGTCAGGTGCGCGGCCAGCAGGGCGGAGGCCTCGGTGTCCAGTTGGCGTTCCATCAGGCGCTCGCCCTGCTGGGCCAGGACCACCACCGCCCCCCGCGCGGCGAGCGCACGGGCCGCGGAGACGCCCAGCAGGCCCCCGCCGATCACCACCGCCCGCGCCCCGGGGCGTACGGCCGCCGAGAGGGCCAGGCAGTCGTCCATCGTACGGAACGCGTGGACCCCGTCCGGGAGGTCCCGCCCCTCGGGCTCGAACAGCCCGCGCAGCGGCGGGAGCACCGCGTTCGAGCCCGTGGCCAGCACCAGCGTGTCGTACTCCGCCACCGTGCCGTCGTCGCACCGTACGGTCCGGTCCGCGCGGTCGATCCGTACCGCGCGGACGCCCCGGCGCAGCGCCGGGCCGGGTGCCGGGAGGGCGGTGACCTCCGGTGCGTAGCGGCCGGCGAGGACCTCCGCGAGCAGGACCCGGTTGTAGGGCACGTGCGGCTCCTCGCCGAGGACGGTCACCGCCGCCCCACCGGTCAGCCGCGCGGCGAGTCGCAGGCCCGCGAGGCCGCCGCCGATCACCACCACACGCTGGTTCGAGGTCATGGCACGAGCGTGCGCGGCCGCTGTTTCCCCGCCGCATCGCCCCTGTTACCCGGACGGAACGCCGACCTCAGCGCCCGGGTCAAGGGTCGGTGAGGCCTTCCTCAAGGCCGACTTAAGGATCACCGAGGCCGCTGCCGGGCTCTCACGGCGGTGTGGACCCGGCGGCTCCGGTGGCTTCGGACCTGGCTCCGGCCCGGCGAAGCTCAACCTTTGCGCAAGTTTCCGGAGATTGATGGTCCCTGCACCTGACAGCTCCATAAGGTCATCTCGTGCCTGACATATCAACGACCATGATCATCGTCCTGTGCGTGGCAGCGGCGGCGGCCGGCTGGATCGACGCCGTGGTGGGCGGCGGCGGCCTGCTGCTCCTGCCCGCACTCCTGCTCGGCCTGCCGAACGCCCATCCGGCCACCGTCCTCGGTACCAACAAGGCCGTGGCCATCGTCGGCACGGCGGGCGCCGCGGTCACCTACGTCCGCAAGGCCCCGGTGGACGTGAAGCTCGCCGTCCGCATCGGCCTGGCCGCGCTCGCCGGCTCGATGGGCGGCGCCGCGCTCGCCGGCGGCATCAGCAAGGACGCGCTCCGGCCGCTCATCATGGGCGTACTCGTGATCGTCGCGGGCGTCGTGATCTTCAAGCCGGGCTTCGGCACCGCCCCCTCCACCGCGCCCGTCAGCCGGCAGCGGGTGCTCCTGGCCATCGCGCTCGCCGGCCTCGGCATCGGCTTCTACGACGGCCTCATCGGGCCCGGAACCGGCACCTTCCTCGTCCTCGCGCTCACGGCGCTGCTCCACCTCGACCTGGTCACCGCCTCCGCCACCGCCAAGATCGTCAACTGCTGCACCAACGCGGGGGCGCTCGCGATGTTCGCCTACCAGGGCATGGTGCTGTGGCAGCTCGCCGCGCTCATGGCGGTCTTCAACCTGGCCGGCGGCATGATCGGCGCCCGCATGGCGCTCAAGAAGGGCAGCGGCTTCGTCCGCGGCGTACTGCTCACCGTCGTGGGCGCGCTGGTGGTCAAGCTCGGCTTCGAGCAGTGGGGCTGACCGGTGCTCAGTACGTCCCGGTGAGGTGCGCGAAGACGACCACGTTGCCGCGGTAGCCCGTGCGTGGCGAGAAACCGCCGCCGCAGGTGATCACCCGCAGCTCGGCCCGCGCCGAAGGGCCGTACACGCGGGTGTCCGGGAAGGCCTTGGCGTCGTAGACCTCGACCGCGTGGACGGTGAACACCGCCGTACGGCCGTCCGCGCGCGGGATCTCGATCGCGGCCCCCCGGCGCAGCGCGCCCAGGTGGTAGAAGACCCCCGGTCCGGCGGCGTCGTCCACGTGCCCGGCGATGACGGCCGTGCCGGTGGCGCCCGGGGTGGTGCCCTCGCGGTACCAGCCGGCCAGGTCGCGCCGGTCCGGCGGCGGCACTTCGAGGCTGCCGTCCCGCTCCAGACCCAGTCCGGTCAGCGGGGCGTCGACCCGGATGGAGGGGATCCGGATCCTGCCGGGCGGGGACCCGGGGAGCGGGGCGATGCCAGGGCCCAGGACGCCGGCGGCGGTCAGGGCCTCGGCGGGGGAGGGCAGCGGCGGTCCGACCGGCTCCCGGGAACCGCTGGTGACGAGCCAGATGCCGATGCAGGCGGCGAGCGCGACGAGTCCCCCGTGACGGGCGGTCGGGCGGATGGCCCGGGCCGGGGGCCGGGCGGCTGATCCGGGGCGGTCGCCGGCCGGGGGCCAGGGCTGTCGGCCGGTGCCCCGGACACCACCGAATGCGCCACCCATGCGTACCCCCTCGGCTTCCGTTTCGGGGTGACTGGCCGTCGCCCGGCCCCGCGAACGGGGGGACCTCGCGGGGCGGGCGACGGGGGACGGTACCGGTCGGACCGCGGCCGGAGCCGCGGTGGGCGTCCGTCAGCTCCGCGTGCCGCTCGCCCGGCGACGCAGGAGCCAGGTACCGCCGACGGCGGCAGCGGCCAGTACGGCAGCTCCCACCGCGATCTTGGCGGGGTCGGTGGTGGTGGTCGTCCCACCGCCCACCCCGGTGTTGACGTGGCCCTGCGGGCCGCGTTCGGTGACGACCAGGTCGCCGGTGGCGAACTTGCCGTTCGCGCAGGTCGCGCCGATGCCGTAGGTGCCGGGCCGGGTGCCGTGAGCCACCTGGAACTGCCCCACGACCACCTCCTTGTGGGTGCCCGGGACCAGCTTGAACCGGCCGCCGCCGACCGTGGTGGCATCGCCCTCGGCGTGGCTGCCGGACCCACAGGCGGTGGTGTTCACGGTCACGGTGGCTCCGGGGGCGGCGGACTTGGGCCACACCTCCAGCCGGGCGAAGTCCCCGGGCGCGAAGCCCACCATGCCCAGGTCCACGGCGGCGACCGCGCCGGCGACCGGCCCGGTGAACGCGGCGGCGGTCAGCGCGGTCGCGGTCAGCACGTGTGCGGTACGTCGGCGCATGGGAACTCTCCTGAAGACACGGGGTCGTGCTTCCGAGATAACCCGGCCCGCCCGCCCCGCGCCTGCTGATGTCCCGTCAGATATGCCCGTACGTGGTCCACGCGCGAGCCGTATCCACAGGTCAAGGCCGCTCGTGCCGCCATCCGGGGCGTCCGCGCGGTCCGCGCCGTCCGGGTGACTCCGCCTGGCGCGGGCGCGGGTCAGGGCGGCGAGCGGGCGGCGGGACGAAGGTGTCATGGGCGCAGAACCGTGAGGGGGAGGGGAAGAGGCCGACGCCAGACGGCGCGGGTCACGGGCACCGGGAGGTTGTGCAACAGCGGTGCGTACGGTGGTGGGGCGCAGGGAAGCCGGGACTTTCGGCCCGGCCGGCGGACGCTGCGCCTTATCCCGAGGGAGGGCCCCGTGACATCGGTCGAACGGCCACCAGACCCGACCGCCCCGCTCCCGTTCTTCGTCTACGGCACCCTGCGTCCCGGCGAGGTCAACCACGGCCTGTTCCTGCGCGGCCGCACGGCCTCGGAGGAGCCCGCCACCCTCCCCGACGCGGTGCTCTACGACGGCCCCGGCTACCCGTACGCGGTGCACCGGCCCGGCTCGGCCGTCGTCGGCGAGCTGATCACGGCGGCGCCGGGCGCGTACGGGGAGCTGCTGGCCGCGCTGGACGTGCTGGAGGAGTACGGGGGTCCGGACCGGCCGGGGAACGTCTACGACCGGATCGCTCGCCGGGCCCTGCGTCCCGACGGCAGCCCGGTCCGGGCCTGGGTCTACCTGGCGGCCCCGCTGCTCGCCCGCGACCTGCGGACATCGGGAAGCGAGATACCGGGCGGCGACTGGTTCACGCGCCGGGGCCGGGCCGGGACGAGGTAGCCGGGGTCAGAGGCCCTCGGCGCCGCGGTTGCGCAGGCGCTGGCCGTACTGCTGGAGCACCCACAGCTCCTCCTGGACCGCCGCGTGCTGTTCCGGCGGGGCCTGCGGGCTCAGGCGGGTCATGGCGCCCTGGATCTCCAGGACCCGGCGGTCGACGGCGCGCAGGCGGACCTGGACCAGCTGGACCCCGGCGTAGACCTCGTCCACCGTCTTGGCGTGGATGGCCTCCACCGCCAGCTCCGTGACCATCGCGCGGACGGTGTCGTTCGGGGCGGCGTCGCGGACGCGGGCCAGGTAGTCGTCGGCGGCCTGAGAGGCGCCGCCCGCGTCCTGGATGGCCCGGCGGACCGCGGCGTAGGGCGGGGCGGTGAACTCGTCGGTCCCGTACGCGTCGAACGCGGGGGAGACCAGCGCGGGCCGCTGGAGCGCCAGCTTGAGCAGCTCCCGCTCGGTGCGGTGGGCGGGGCTGCGCAGGTTCAGGGCGGGTCCGCCGCCGACCGGGGACGGCGCGGCGGGGGCCGGCTCCTGGGGTCTGCCCCGGCCCTGCTGCTGCGGCTGGTTGCCGCGCTCGCGCGCCCACCGCGCGAGCTGCGCGACCCGCTTGACGACGAACTGCTCGTCGAGGATGCCCAGCATCCCCGCCAGCTGGACCGCCGACTCGTGCTGGATCGAGAGGTCCTTGATGCTCGCGACGACCGGCGCGGCCTCGGCCAGCGCGGCGGCGCGGCCCGCCGGGTTCTCCAGGTTGTGCCGGGAGACGATGTGCCGCAGCGCGAACTCGAACAGCGGGGTGCGGGACTCCACCAGCCCCGAGACGGCCACGTCGCCCTGGGCGAGCCGCAGGTCACAGGGGTCCATCCCGCCCGGGGCGATGGTGATGGAGGTCTCGGCGGCGAACTTCTGGTCGTCCTCGAAGGCGCGCAGCGCGGCCTTCTGGCCGGCCGCGTCGCCGTCGAAGGTGAAGATCACCTCGGCGGTCGCGTTGTCCATCAGCAGCCGGCGCAGGATCTTGATGTGGTCCCCGCCGAAGGCGGTGCCGCAGGTGGCGATGGCGGTGGTGACGCCGGCGAGGTGGCAGGCCATCACGTCGGTGTAGCCCTCGACCACGACCGCCCGGGAGGTCTTCGCGATCTCCTTCTTGGCCAGGTCGATGCCGTAGAGCACCTGGGACTTCTTGTAGATCGCCGTCTCGGGGGTGTTCAGGTACTTGGGACCGTTGTCGTCGTCGCGCAGCTTGCGCGCGCCGAAGCCGACGACCTCGCCGCTGATGTCGCGGATCGGCCACATCAGCCGGCCGCGGAAGCGGTCGATGGGCTTGCCGCTGCGGCTGTCCTGGGAGAGCCCGGAGGTGATCAGTTCCTTGTCGGTGAAGCCCTTGCCGCGCAGGAAGCGGGTCAGGTGGTCCCAGCCGGCCGGGCTGTAGCCCACGCTGAAGTGGGTGGCCGCGGCCTGGTCGAAGCCGCGCTCCGCCAGGAACTTGCGGCCGATCTCCGCCTCGGGGCTGCCGAGCTGGTCGACGTAGAACTGGGCGGCGGCCTTGTGCGCCTCGACCAGCCGGATGCGGTCACCGCGGCCGCTGGTGCCGGAGGTGTAGCCGCCCTCCTCGTACCGCAGGGTGATGCCGGCCAGGCCGGCCAGGCGCTCGACCGCCTCCGAGAAGGAGAGGTGGTCGATCTTCATGACGAAGTCGAGGGTGTCCCCGCCCGCCTGGCAGCCGAAGCAGTGGTACAGGCCCTTGCTGGGACTGACCTGGAAGGACGGGGACTTCTCGTCGTGGAAGGGGCACAGGCCCTTGAGGTTGCCGCCGCCCGCGTTGCGCAGCTGGAGGTATTCGGAGACGACGGCGTCGATCGGGACCGCGTCCCGTACCGCCTTCACGTCGTCGTCATTGATCCGTCCAGCCACCCGTGAAGTCTACGGCCGGGCGCGGGCAAACCTGTCAGGCACCCTCCGCCGTGACCAGCGACTCAAGCGGAACAGACGGATCCGCGAGGGCCTCGCGGTCCACCGGCGCCTTCGACCTGATCAGGGCCTGGATCTGGTCGGTGACGTCCCACACGTTCACGTTCATCCCGGCCAGCACCCGCCCCTCGGAGAGCCAGAAGGCGATGAACTCCCGCTTGCCCGCGTCCCCGCGGATCAGCACCTGGTCGTAGCCGCCGGGCGGCGCGTACCCCGAGTACTCCAGACCCACGTCGTACTGGTCCGAGAAGAAGTACGGCACACGGTCGTAGCCGACCTCCCGGCCCAGCATCGCCCGCGCGGCGGCCGGTCCGCCGTTCAGCGCGTTGGCCCAGTGCTCGACCCGCAGCCGGGTCCCGAGCACCGGGTGGTGGGCGGCGGCCACGTCCCCGACCGCGTAGACGTCCGGGTCCGAGGTGCGCAGGGACTCGTCCACGGCGATGCCGCCGCCGTGCTCCCGGTCGACCAGGGCCAGCCCGGAGGTCTCGGCGAGCGCGGTCCGCGGCGCGGCCCCGATCGCGGCGAGCACCGCGTGCGCCGGGTGCTCCTCCCCGTCGTCCGTACGGGCGGCCAGCACCATCCCGTCGTGACCCACGATCTCGGTCAGCCGCGACCCGAAGTGGAACCGCACCCCGTGATCGGTGTGCAGATCGCCGAAGAGCCGGCCGACCTCCGGGCCGAGCACCGAGTGGAGCGGCGTGGCCTCCGGCTCGACGACGGTGACCTCCGCGCCGTACCCGCGGGCCGCGGCGGCGACCTCCAGGCCGATCCATCCGGCGCCCGCGATGAGCAGGTGGCCGTTGTCCCGGCCGAGTCCGGCGAGGACCCCCTTCAGCCGCTCGGCGTGCGCGAGGCGCCGCAGATGGTGCACCCCGGCGAGACCCGTACCGGGGATGTCCAGGCGGCGCGGTTCGGCGCCGGTGGCCAGCAGCAGCTTGTCGTAGTGCAGGGCCGTGCCGTCGCCGAGGACCACCTTCTTGGCGTCCCGGTCGAGCTGGACCGCCGGCTGGCCGAGGTGCAGCTCGATGTCGGAGGCCGCGTACCAGGACGGCTCGTGGACGAAGACGCTCTCGCGGTCCTCCTTGCCCATCAGGTAGCCCTTGGAGAGCGGGGGCCGCTCGTACGGATGGTCGCGCTCGTCGCCGATCAGGATCACCCGCCCCGTGAACCCCTCGGACCTCAGCGCTTCGGCCGCCTTTGCCCCGGCGAGCCCTGCGCCGACGATGACGAATGTCCGGTGTGCGTCGACCACCTGATGCCTCCTCATAACCTCTCCGCCACATGCGACCACATGCGAGCGTCCCGCACTGAGCCTGCCGCGTGAAGGGGGAGTGGCGCGATCGGCTCACCCATCGGCGCGTCGGGTGCGCCGCGTGAGACGTGCGTGCAGGGAACGGGCGGCTGCGTCGGTGAGACAAGCGATCTGGTCGATGACCGCCCGTTTCCTGGCCCGGTCGTCCGGAGCGGCGTCGAAGATCGCCCGGAACTGCGGGTCCAGCCCCTCGGGGGCGCGGGCGCTGAGCGCCTCCGCGAGTTCGGCCAGGACGATGCGCTGGTCGGCGCGGATCCGCTCCTGATCGTCGCGCTGCATGACGTACAGGTCGGCGACCGCCTTGAGCACCGCGCACTCGTTGCGCGCCTCCCGCGGGACCACCAGTTCGGCACCGTACCGGGTGAGGCGGCCGGAACCGTACGCCTCCCGCGTGGCCCCCTCGGCGGCCAGGCAGAACCGGCCGATCAGCTGGCTCGTCGCGTCCTTCAGCCGGGCCTGGGCGACGGCCGAACCGTCGTACCCGTGCGGCCACCACTCCTCCTCCATCAGCCGGTCCAGGGCGGCCCGCAGCTCCTCCGGCTCGGTGTCGGCGGGCACGTAGCGGCCGATGGCCACCCGCCAGATCGCGGTGCGCTCGGGCTCGGCGAAGAGGAGGTTGGGGTCGAGGTGGCCGGCGTGCAGGCCGTCCTCGAAGTCGTGGACGGAGTACGCGACGTCGTCCGCCCAGTCCATGACCTGCGCCTCGAAGCACTTGCGGTCCGCGGGCGCCCCGCGGCGCAGCCAGGCGAAGACCGGCAGGTCGTCCTCGTACGCCCCGAACTTCACCGAGCCGGGATCGGTGGGGTGGTCCCCGCGCGCCCACGGGTACTTGGTCGCGGCGTCCAGGCAGGCCCGGGTCAGGTTGAGGCCGACGCTCACGAGTTCACCGCTCGCCGGGTCGGGCACGAACCGCTTGGGCTCCAGCCGGGTCAGCAGCCGCAGCGACTGGGCGTTGCCCTCGAAGCCCCCGCAGTCCTTGGCGAACTCGTTGAGCGCCTCCTCGCCGTTGTGGCCGAAGGGCGGGTGGCCCATGTCGTGCGAGAGGCACGCGGCTTCGACCAGGTCGGGGTCGCAGCCCAGCGCGGCGCCGAGCTCCCGCCCGACCTGGGCGCACTCCAGGGAGTGGGTGAGGCGGGTGCGGGGACTCGCGTCCCAGTCGTACGAGCGGGTGCCCGGCGTGACGACCTGGGTCTTCCCGGCGAGACGGCGCAGCGCGGCGGAGTGCAGCACACGGGCGCGGTCACGCTGGAAGGCGGTCCGGCCGGGCCGTTTGTCGGGCTCGGCGGCCCAGCGCTCGGTGTCGGCTGCGTCGTAGAGGTCGTCGTGATCGTCTGCGGGGGCGTGCGCGGTGCCTTCCATGGAAGAGACGGTAACCGGAATGACTGACAAACCGGGATCAGGCGGAGACGAGTTCCGGCCGCACGGGCCGGGCGGGGCGCGCGAGGGCCTCGTCGTAGCGGTGCAGCAACAGGCGGGCCAGGGCCGGGTGGTCGCCCAGCGGGGCGGCGGCGAGCGCGGGCGCCGCCGCGGCGGTCTGCGCGGCGAACCGTCCGGGAGCGGCGAAGTACGAGGCCACGGCGATCCGGTGGTGGCCGCGGGCGGCCAGCGCACGGACCGCCTCGGGGGCGCTCGGCGCGGCTGCGGAGGCATAGGCCGGGACCACCGGGACACCGCCGAGGCGCTCGGCGAGCAGGCCCGCGGTGCTGCGGGTGTCGGCCGCCGCATCGGGGTCGCGGGAACCGGCGGCGGCGAGCACGACCGCGGTGCCGGCGCTCCAGCCGGCCTCCACGAGCCGTTCGTACAGGGCCTCGACGAGCAGCGGGTGCGGGCCCAGCGGGGCGGCGATGCGGGTGCGCAGGTGCGCGGCCCGGCCGGCGGCCGCGGGCAGGTCGCGCTTGACGTGGTACCCCCGGCCGAGCAGCAGCGGGACGAGCACCGCCGCACCGCGCAGCTCCCCGAGGACGGAGTCGAGCAGGGGCTCGTTCAGTTCGATGTGGCCGAGCCGGACGTCGAGCCGGGGACGGAGCTCGCGGACCCGTTCGAGGAGAGCGAGGGCGGTGTGCAGGGCGCGCGGGTCGCGACTGCCGTGGGCCACGGCGACGAGGGTGGGCTGCATGGGCGGACTCCGGATCGGCGCAGGCCGCTGAGCTGGTCGCCCAGCTGGAGGGTGATGCGGCCGAGGAGCTCGGCCGCGCTGTCGAAAGGGAGGGCGGGAAACTCGGGAGGGTGCACCGGCTCCGTCATGAACCGATCCTGCGCGCCGGACATTGCCGGTGCGTTGCGCGGGGGTGACGGGTCTTTGCCGGGTGCTCACAGGACCGCCCGCGCGACGGTCGGGTGTGCCCCCGGCGGGGAGGGCCGGCGAACCAAGCGGCCCCCGGCGACGTCCTGACCAGGGGACCAGTAGTCGAGACACCAGGGGATGGACGATGCGCGGACCGCGCCTGCCGAGAGTCACGTGGAGCCGGACGGCGGCCGCGCTGCGCACCGTACGGTTGCGGAGGCGGGCGGTGCGGACCGTCATGGCGGGCTGCGTGCTGGCGCTGCTGCCCTCGGCGTGGATGCACGCGGTGGCCGCCGACCGGCTGCGGACCACGGCCGACGCGCCGGCCGCCGAGGTGGCGGTGGTGTTCGGGGCGGGCCTGCTGGGGAGCCGGCCCACCCCCTACCTGGCGGACCGGCTCGACGCCGCCGCCGAGCTGTACCGCACCGGCAAGGTCAAGGTCGTGCTGGTCACCGGGGACAACAGCCGCACCGAGTACGACGAGCCGAACGCGATGCGCACGTACCTCACGGGGAAGGGCGTGCCGGACACGCAGATCGTCAGCGACTACGCGGGCTTCGACACCTGGGACTCCTGCGTGCGGGCCAGGCAGATCTTCGGGGTCGAGCGGGCCGTGCTGGTCACCCAGGGCTTCCACATCCGCCGGGCCGTCGCCCTCTGCCAGGCGGCGGGCCTGGACTCGTACGGCGTCGGGGTCGCCGACGTGCACGACGCCACCTGGTACTACGGCGAGACCCGCGAGGTCTTCGCGGCCGGCAAGGCGGCGCTGGACGCGGCCTTCAAGCCGGCCCCGCGGTTCCTCGGACCGAAGGAGCAGGGGGTGTCGCGGGCGCTGGCCGCTCTGGCAGACTGACGCGCCCACCGGCTATTTCGAACAGTCATATGCGAGAGCCGGTCCGGTCCGTCCGTTCGAGCATCAGAGGTGTGGAACCGTGGCTGCTGTGGACCTCAGCGACAAGGTCGTCGTCATCACCGGCGGCGCCCGCGGCCTGGGCGCCGCGGCCGCGCGGGCCGTCGTGGACGGCGGCGGCAAGGTGCTGATCACCGACATCCTGGAGGCGGAGGGCGCCGAGACGGCCGCCAGGCTCGGCGACGCCGCCCGCTTCCTGCGGCACGACGTGACCAGCGAGGCCGACTGGCGGGCGGCACTGGAGTACGCGGTCGCCGCATTCGGCCGCGTCGACGGCCTGGTGAACAACGCGGGCATAGCCACCGGCCAGTTCCTGGAACACGAGAGCGTCGAGCACTTCCGCCAGGTCGTCGAGATCAACCTGGTCGGCGTGTTCATCGGCATCAAGACCGCCGTCCCGCTGCTGCGCGCGAACGGCGGCGGCTCCATCGTCAACATCTCCTCCGCCGCCGGCCTGACCGGCCTCGCCCTCACCGCCGGCTACGGGGCCTCCAAGTGGGGCGTGCGCGGCCTGTCGAAGATCGGCGCGGTCGAGCTCGCCGAGGCGGGGATCCGCGTGAACTCCGTCCACCCCGGCATGACGCTGACCCCGATGACCGCCCCCGTCGGCATCCGGGCGGGCGAGGGCAACTACCCCGGCGCCCCGCTGGGCCGCGTCGGCGTCCCCGAGGAGATCGCCGCAGCGATCGCCTTCCTCCTCTCGGACGCCGCCGGCTACATGACGGGCGCCGAGCTGGCGGTGGACGGCGGCTGGACCGCGGGCCTGACGGTGAAGCACCTGACGGGCCAGTAGCCCGCCCGGCGGGCCCCGCTCGCGGCCGGCCCGCCGCGGCTTCCTCACCGGCGCCGCCGGCCCGCGCTGAGGCAGAGCATCCCGGCCCGTAACGCGGGGCTGCGGTCCGCGTAACACCGGCGGCGCAGCCTGGTCGCATGCACACCCCGGAGCCGGCCACCGCCACGCACTGCCCGTACTGCGCGCTGCAGTGCGGCATGAACCTGCGCCCCGCGGACGGCGGCTCGGGTGTGACCGTGGAGGAGCGGGCCGACTTTCCCGTGAACCGGGGCGCGCTGTGCGGCAAGGGCCGCACCGCCCCCGCCGTGCTCTCCTCCCGGGTGCGCCTGACCGGCCCGCTCGTCCGCACCCACGCCGGGCGGCTGGAGCCGGCCACCTGGGAGGAGGCCCTCGACGCCGTCGCCGAGGGCCTCGCCCGCACGGGCCGCGCGTACGGTCCGGACGCGGTCGGGGTCTTCGGCGGCGGCGGGCTCACCAACGAGAAGGCGTACGCGCTGGGCAAGTTCGCCCGCGTCGCCCTGCGCACCTCGCAGATCGACTACAACGGCCGGTTCTGCATGTCCTCGGCCGCCGCCGCGCACCAGCGGGCCTTCGGGCTCGACCGCGGGCTGCCCTTCCCGCTGGAGGACATCCCGCGCACCGGCTGCGTGATCCTCGTCGGCTCGAACCTGGCCGAGACCATGCCGCCCGCCCTGCGCTACCTCACCGAGCTCAAGGCGGCCGGCGGCACCCTGATCGTCATCGACCCGCGCCGCACCCGCACCGCCGACCAGGCCGACCTGCACCTCGCGCCCCGCCCGGGCACCGACCTCGCGCTCGCCCTCGGCCTGCTGCACCTGGTCGTCGCGCAGGGGCGCACGGACGAGGAGTTCATCGCCGCCCGCACCACCGGCTGGGAGGAGGCCCGGGCGGCCGCCATGGCCCACTGGCCCGAGCTGGTGGAACGCATCACCGGCGTCCCCGTGCCCAAGCTCCGCGAGGCCGTCGCCCTGTTCTGCGCCCCCGAATCCGCCATGGTCCTCACCGCCCGCGGCCCCGAGCAGCAGTCCAAGGGCACCGACACCGTCGGCGCCTGGATCAACCTGTGTCTCGCCACCGGCCGGGCCGGCCGCCCGCTCTCCGGCTACGGCTGCCTCACCGGGCAGGGCAACGGACAGGGCGGCCGCGAGCACGGCCAGAAGGCCGACCAGCTCCCCGGCTACCGCAAGCTGACCGACCCCGCGGCCCGCGCGCACGTGGCCGAGGTGTGGGGCGTCGACCCCGACGACCTCCCCGGCCCCGGCCGCAGCGCCTACGAACTCCTCGACGCCCTCGGCACGGACGTCCGGGCCCTGCTCCTGATGGGCTCCAACCCGGTGGTCTCGGCCCCCCGCGCCGCCCACATCGAGGACCGCATCCGCTCCCTGGACTTCCTCGCGGTCGCCGACGTCGTCCTCTCCGAGACGGCGGCCCTCGCCGACGTGGTCCTCCCGGTCACCCAGTGGGCCGAGGAGACCGGCACCACCACTAACCTCGAAGGGCGCGTCCTGCTCCGCCGCCGCGCCCTGACCCCGCCCCCGGGCGTCCGCTCCGACCTGGACGTCCTCCACGGACTCGCCGCCCGCATGGGCATCGAGAAGGGCTTCCCGACCGCGCCGGAGGAGGTCTTCGAGGAACTCCGCCGGGCCTCCGCCGGCGGCCCGGCGGACTACTCGGGCATCACCTACGCCCGCATCGAGGCCGAACAGGGCGTCTTCTGGCCCTGCCCCGAGGGCTCCGCGGGCACCGAGCGCCTCTTCCTGGACCGCTTCGCCACCGACGACGGCCGGGCCCGCTTCGTCCCCGTCTCCCACCGCGACGCCGACGAGGTCCCCGACGCCGAGTACCCGGTGCTGCTCACCACCGGGCGCGTGGTCGCCCAGTACCAGTCCGGCGCCCAGACCCGGCGGGTGGACGAGCTCAACGCGGCCGCCCCCGGCCCCTTCGTGGAACTCCACCCGCGCCTCGCCGCCCGCATCGGCGCGGTCGACGGCAGCCCCCTCGCGGTGACCTCCCGCCGCGGCCGCGCGGTGGCCCCGGCCCGGATCACCGACACCATCCGCGCGGACACGGTCTTCATGCCCTTCCACTGGCCGGGCGAGGGCCGCGCCAACACCCTGACCAACCCGGCCCTCGACCCGGTCTCCCGGATGCCGGAGTTCAAGGTCTGCGCGGTCCGCGTCGAGCCGGCCTGATCAGGGGGCGTCCGCGAAGGTCGGCGCCAGCGCCGCCAGCAGCCGCTCGGCGTAGGACTCGGCGGAGCCCGGGAGCCCCGGGTACTCCGACCGGAAGGTGTCCCAGTCGGCCCACTTGACCTCGGAGAAGGCGTCCAGGTCCAGCTTCCTGACCCACGGGACGGGCGGGAAGTACTCGCCCGATTCCCGGAAGACCGTGTGGACCAGCTCGTACGGAGCCGTGCAGCGCTCGGCGAGCAGGACCGCGTCGTAGAGGTCCTTGCCCTGCGGGTACAAGTCCGTGGCCAGCCAGATCAGCTTCCACGCCAGCGACAGCTCCGGCGTGGCCGCTTGCAGGCGCACCCCCGCGACGTCGGCCGGCTCCGGTGCCGCCGGGAGCCGCTCGTTGAAGACGAAGTCCAGCTGGACCTGGCCGCCGGGCAGCCCCGGCGCCGACCAGGGCAGGACCAGACGGCGCCCGGGGACGCGCTCGTACGTCCAGATGTCCTCGGACACCGCCGCGTCGGCCGTGATCACCAGCCCGCCGTGTTCGGAGGCGGCCCGCCCGGCCGCCTCCGCGACGGCGGTCAGCAGCCGGCCCGTCCGCGGCTCCTCGATCCCCCAGTCCTGGGGGACGACCACGAAGTCCAGGTCGTGCGGCTCCCGCGCCGCCGCCCCGAACCACCCGGACATGAGCATGCTGCCGCGCAGCACCAGCGAGTCCGCCCACCCGGACCGGGCGACCCCGCGGGCGACCACGTCGAGCGCCGTCCGGCGGGCGGTCTGCCAGGCGGGCCGCAGCGCGGGAGCCACCACCGTGTCGGTGATCCGGTAGCCGTCGGCGAAGTGCTTGAGCGCCGGGTCGAAGACCCGGTCCCCGGCGCCCGCGGCATCCAGCCCGGCCGTGGAGGTACGCGGCAGTTCGTCCTGGCGCCGCCTCCAGTCGTCCTCGGCCGCGTCCTGCGCACTCGTCCCGGTCATGCCGTCACCCCTTCACCGATCCACCCGTCGTCCACCGACAGGTCGCTGTCGTACAGCACGAACTCCCGCTCACCCGGGCCCATTTCGTACCCGGCCGACCCGAGCGCCTCGACCAGCGCGTCGAAGGCCGCACCCGCACCGGCCGCCCCCGCGGCGCCGCGCCACCGCTGCGTCACGAACCGCACGTGCCAGTCCCCGTTCCCTACCCGGCGCGCGTTCCAGGACAGGTGGGCGCCGTGCGGGGCCACCACGGCCTCCAGCGCCGCGCGGTCGAAGTCCGCCGGCAGCAGCAGCTTCAGGTGGTGCTCGAAGTAGCCGCCGCCCGGGCCTGGCGGGTCCGTGGTCCACGGGACCGTCTCCACCTTCACGCGCACCGGGTCGAAGCCGGCCGCCCGCAGCTGCGGGACCAGGCTCTCGTGGCTCGTGCGGTCCCGCAGCGTCAGCATCGGCTGGGACACCATCCGGCCCCGGGCCAGCACGATGTGCGTGACCTTCAGATCCCGCGCCCGGGCCCACGCGTCGAGGCGGTCCAGTGCCGCCGCGTCCGCGCAGCGCACCGTCACGTGGGTTTCGTACTCAGACATGAAGACGATCATCTCGGACATGCGTCCGATCCGCATCGGGGTTCTCGCCGGGGGGTAACCATCCGGTCACGCACCGGACTCAGAAAGTGCTCGCACGCCCCTCGTGGCCGCGATGTGTCGTACCCCACACTGAAGGCGGTGCCCCCGTCCTCGGAGCCCTGGAGGTCGCCCCCGTGCAGACCCGGACCCTGACCGTGAACGCGAGCGAGTCCTCGGAGGCCAAGGCCGTGGACGAAGAGCCCGAGGTACTGGAGCTGATCGATCCGGTGCCCGCGCCGCGCAGGCGCAGCAACAGCGACGGCGGGGGCGGAGCGGGTCCCTCCGCCGATCTGTTCCGGCAATACCTCCGCGAGATAGGCAGGATCCCCCTGCTGACCGCCGCCGAGGAGGTGGACCTCGCGCGGCGCGTCGAAGCCGGGCTGTTCGCCGAGGAGAAGCTCGGCAACACCCCCGATCTCGACTCCCGGCTCGCCCTGGACCTCGACAAGCTCGTCGTCATGGGGCGGATGGCCAAACGCCGGCTCATCGAGTCGAACCTGCGGCTCGTCGTCTCCGTCGCGAAGCGCTACGTGGGCCGCGGGCTCACCATGCTCGACCTCGTACAGGAGGGAAACCTCGGGCTCATCCGCGCCGTTGAGAAGTTCGACTACGCCCGCGGGTACAAGTTCTCCACCTACGCCACGTGGTGGATCCGGCAGGCGATGTCCCGGGCCCTCGCCGACCAGGCCCGGACCATCCGCGTGCCCGTCCACGTCGTCGAGCTGATCAACCGCGTCGTGCGCGTCCAGCGCCGCATGCTCCAGGAGCGCGGGTACGAGCCCACCGCCGAAGAGGTCGCCGTCCACCTGGAGCTGACCCCCGAACGGGTCATGGAAGTGCTCCGCCTCGCCCAGGAACCGGTCTCGCTGCACGCGCCGGTCGGCGAGGAGGACGACGTCGCCCTCGGTGACCTCATCGAGGACGGGGACGCCGCCTCCCCCGTGGAGTCGGCCGCGTTCTTCCTGCTGCGCGAACACCTGGAAGCGGTCCTGTCGACCCTCGGCGAACGCGAACGCAAGGTCGTACAGCTGCGCTACGGGCTCGCCGACGGGCGGCCGCGCACCCTGGAGGAGATCGGCCGGATCTTCGGCGTGACCCGCGAGCGGATCCGCCAGATCGAGTCCAAGACCCTCAACAAGCTCCGCGACCACGCCTTCGCCGACCAGCTCAGGGGCTACCTGGACTGAACGCGGCAGGGGGCGCCCCGCCAGGCGCCCCCGCCCGGGTCGCCCCGGCGACGGCCCGGCTACCGCTACGGCTGCGCGGGCTCGTGCGGGTCGGACAGGCTCCGGCTCATCCAGACATCGTCGACATAGGCCCCGTCCAGCAGGAACTCCTCGGGCAGCACACCGACCACCGCGAAGCCGCACCGCCGGTAGAGCTGCCGCGCCGGCCCGTTGTGGCCGAGCACGCGCAGGGTCATACGGCGGGCACCACCGGCCCGGGCGGCGGCGCAGGCGGCCTCGACGAGGGCCTGCCCGACTCCGCCGCCGCGGGCGGATTCGAGGACCGCCAGCCCTTGGATGTGACGGACGTGCCGATTGGATTCGAGGGGGCTGGCCGGGGACTGGGTGACGTACCCGACGATCCTCCGGCCGTGTTCCGCGACGAGGAAGTTCTCCACGGGGTGGCGCTCGTCGAAGACGGCCGCGTCGGCCGGGCGCTTGGGGCCGGGCTCGCTCACGCGCGACCACGCCGAGCGGTGCAGCTCCAGGATCTCGTGTTCGTCCTCCGCCCGGGCCGGGCGTATCACCACGTCCAATGCCATGCCGTCATGCTAGCCACGCCGTCGCGCCGCGGACCCCCGGGGCCGTCGGGGCACCCGAGTACGTCCCGTACCCGAGTGCCCCGCGCCGTGCGACGCACGGGAGCGAGCCCTAGTCGACCTCGACGACCGCCTGCGCGAACTGCGCCGCGTACAGGCGCGCGTAAGCGCCGTCCGAGGCCAGCAGCTCCTCGTGCGTGCCCTGCTCCACGATCGAGCCGCTCTCCATCACCAGGATCACGTCCGCGTCGCGGATCGTGGAGAGCCGGTGCGCGATCACGAAGGACGTACGGCCGTGCGCGAGCCGCGCCATCGCCTTCTGGATCAGCACCTCGGTACGGGTGTCCACCGAGCTCGTCGCCTCGTCGAGCACCAGGATCACCGGGTCCGACAGGAACGCCCGGGCTATGGTGATCAGCTGCTTCTCGCCCGCGCTGACGCCCGCGCCCTCGTCGTCCAGCACGGTGTCGTAGCCGTCCGGCAGGGTGCGGATGAAGCGGTCCGCGTGCGCGGCCCGCGCCGCCTCCTCGATCTCGGCGCGCGCGACCTCGCGCGAAGCCCCGTAGGCGATGTTCTCCGCGATGGTGCCGCCGAACAGCCAGGTGTCCTGGAGCACCATGCCGATGCCGCCGCGCAGTTCCTCGCGGGTCATCTTCGCGATGTCCACCCCGTCGAGGGCGATCTCCCCACCCGTGACCTCGTAGAACCGCATCAGCAGGTTCACCAGCGTCGTCTTGCCGGCGCCCGTCGGGCCGACGATCGCGACCGTGTGGCCCGGCTCGACCGACAGCGAGAGGTTGTCGATCAGCGGCTTGTCCGGCTCGTAGCGGAAGGCCACCTTGTCGAAGGTGACCTGACCCCGCAGCTCCTCCGGACGCTCCGGAACATCGGCGTCCGCCTCCTGCTCCGACGCGTCCAGCAGCTCGTAGACCCGCTCCGCCGAGGCGACACCGGACTGCACGAGGTTCGCCATCGAGGCGACCTGCGTCAGCGGCATCGAGAACTGCCGCGAGTACTGGACGAAGGCCTGCACGTCACCGATCGACAGGGTGCCGGAGGCGACCCGCAGCCCGCCGACGACGGCTATCAGCACGTAGTTGATGTTCGAGATGAAGAACATCACCGGTTGCATGACGCCGCTGACCAGCTGCGCCTTGAACGAGGCCCGGTAGAGCGCCTCGTTCTGCTCGGCGAAGACGGCCGCGGACTCCTTCTGCCGGCCGAAGACCTTCACCAGGTTGTGCCCCGAGTACATCTCCTCGATGTGGGCGTTGAGCGATCCGGTCGTCTTCCACTGCGCCACGAACTGAGGCTGCGACTTCTTGCCGATCTTCGCCGCGACGAAGACCGACAGCGGCACGGTCAGCAGCGCGACCAGGGCCAGCAGTGGCGAGATCCAGAACATCATGGCGAGCACGCCGACGATCGTCAGCAGCGAGTTCAGCAGCTGACCCATCGTCTGCTGGAGCGTCTGGCCGATGTTGTCGATGTCGTTGGTGGCCCGGCTCAGCACCTCGCCGCGCTTCTGCTGGTCGAAGTACGACAGCGGCAGCCGCGACAGCTTCGCCTGGAGCTCCTCGCGCATCCGGTAGACGGTGCCGTTCATGACGTGGTTCGACAGCCGGGTCGCGACCAGCATCAGCAGGCCCGCCAGGGTGAAGACCACCAGCGCCCAGACCGCCACGACCCCGACGGCGCCGAAGTCGATGCCCTGCCCCGGGGTGAAGTCGGTGCCGGAGAGCATGTCCGCCATGCCGTCCTGGCCCCGCGCCCGCAGCCCGTCCAGGGCCTGCTGCTTCGTGGTCCCGGCCGGCATCTCACGGCCCACGATCCCGGCGAAGACCAGGTCGGTGGCCTCACCGAGGATCTTCGGGCCGACCACCGCGCAGCCGACGCTGCCGACCACGGCCGCGACCATGCCCCAGATCTTGGCGCGGTCGTGCGCGATCTGGCCCAGCAGCCGCTTGCCCGAGCCCTTGAAGTCCATGGACCGAGCGGCCGGCCCCATCATCATTCGTCCTCCGGGCCCGCTCATGCGGCCTCCGCCTCCGTCAGCTGGGAGAGCACGATCTCCCGGTAGGTCTCGTTGCCGGCCATCAGCTCGTGGTGGCGCCCCTCGCCCACGACCTGGCCCTCGTCCAGGACGATGATCCGGTCGGCGTCGCGGATCGTGGACACCCGCTGGGCGACGATGACCACCGTCGCGTCCCCGGTCTCGCGGGCGAGCGCCGCGCGCAGCGCCGCGTCCGTCGCGTAGTCCAGGGCCGAGAAGGAGTCGTCGAACAGGTAGATCTCGGGGCGCTGCACGAGGGTGCGGGCGATGGCCAGACGCTGGCGCTGACCGCCGGAGAGGTTGGTTCCGCCCTGGGTGACGGGGGCCTCCAGGCCTCCCTCCAGCGCGGACACGAACTCCTTGGCCTGCGCCACCTCCAGCGCCTCCCACAGCTCTTCGTCACTCGCGTCCGGGCGCCCGTAGCGCAGGTTGGAGGCGATGGTGCCGGAGAACAGGTAGGGCTTCTGCGGAACCATGCCGACCGTCCGGGCCAGCAGCTCCGGGTCGAGCCGGCGTACGTCCTCCCCGTCGACCAGCACCTCGCCGCCGGTCGCGTCGAACAGCCGCGGGACCAGGCCCAGCAGCGTGGACTTGCCGCTTCCGGTGGAGCCGATCACCGCCGTGGTCTCGCCGGGGCGGGCCACCAGGTCCACCCCGCGCAGCACCGGGGCCTCGGCGCCCGGGTAGCGGAAGTCCGCGCCGCGCAGCTCCAGGCGCCCGCGGCGGGCGAGTTCGCGCACCGGGTCGGTGGGCGGCACCACGCTCGACTCCGTGTCCAGGACCTCCTGGATGCGCTCGGCGCAGACCTCGGCGCGCGGCACCATCATGAACATGAAGGTGGCCATCATCACGGACATGACGATTTGCATCAGGTAGGCGAGGAAGGCCGTCAGCTGGCCGATCTCCATGCCGCCGCTGTCGACGCGCATCGCGCCGAACCAGATGACGGCCACGCTGGAGATGTTCACGACCACGATGACCGTGGGGAACATGTACGCCAGGAGCTTGCCGGAGGCCAGCGAGACGCCGGTCAGGTCGGCGTTGGCCTCGCGGAAACGGTCCTTCTCGTAGTCGTCGCGGACGAAGGCCCGGATCACCCGGTTGCCGGTGATCTGCTCGCGCAGCACCCGGTTCACGGTGTCCAGGCGGTCCTGCATCTGGCGGAACAGCGGCCGCGTCTTGAAGACGATGGCGCCGACCGAGATCCCGAGCACCGGGACCACGGCGAGCAGGACGCCCGACAGCCGCACGTCCAGCGAGAGCGCCATGGCGATGCCGCCGACGCACATGATCGGGGCCGAGACCATCAGGGTGAAGGTCATCAGCACCAGCATCTGGACCTGCTGGACGTCGTTCGTCGTACGGGTGATCAGGGACGGGGCGCCGAACTGGCCGAGCTCCCGTGCGGAGAAGCTCTGCACGCGATCGAAGACGGCCGCGCGGACGTCCCGCCCGAAGGCCGCCGCCGTCCGGGCGCCGTAGTAGACGGCACCGACGTTGCAGACGAGCTGGACGAGCGAGACGCCGAGCATCAGGGCGCCGAAGCGGAGGATGTAGCCGGTGTCGCCGTTGACCACCCCCCTGTCGATGATGTCGGCGTTGAGGGTGGGCAGGTAGAGGCTGGCGCTGGTCTGCAGCAGCTGCAGCAGGACCAGCACCGCGATGGGTTTCCGGTACGGACCCAGATGGGTCCGCAGAAGTCGTATGAGCACGCGCAGGCTCCGGTCGGCATGATCGAGGGGGTTCACCCCATCTTGGGCCAACCGGCCCATCGATCCCCAGCGGATTTCGCAAAGGCCGGTCAAAAGGAGTAGGCCACCGGGCGCCGCCCTAGGTCCGCGAACGCAGCCGCGCCCCTCACGCCTGCTGGAACGCCCCGGGGTGGATCTGCTCACGCGTCGCGATGTACTGCTGGCGCACCGCCTGCCACGCCGGGAACTCCTCACCCGGCTCGAAGATCTGAGCCGAGGGGGCCGGCCAGACCGGCGGGGTGTGCGGGGACAGCGTGCCCTGCGCCACGCCCAGCGCCCAGGCCGCCTGCCGCGCCGCGCCCAGCGCCGCGTAGTCCGCCGGCGCCGGTACGACGACCTGCGTCCCGAACAGCCCGGGAGCCGCGGCCTGTACGGCGGGCAGCTCGGCCGCCGCGCCCAGCAGGAACACCCGGCGGATCTCGACCCCGCGCGAGCGCAGCACGTCGAGCGCGTCCACCAGCCCGCAGAGCATGCCCTCGAAGGCGGCCCGGGCCAGGTGCTCCGGCTTCATCGAGTCCCGGCGCAGCCCGGACAGGGTCCCGGCGCTGTGCGGCAGGCTCGGCGTCCGCTCACCCTCCAGGTACGGCAGGAGTACGAGGCCGTGCGCGCCCGGCGTCGACTTCAGCGCGAGCTCGGACAGGCCCTCCAGATCGGTGCCGAGCAGCTCGGCGGTGCCGCGCAGGGCCCGTACGGCATTGGAGGTGTTCACCACGGGCAGGTGCATGCCGGTGGCGTCGGCCAGGGAGGTGATCAGTCCGCCCGGCTCCGACAGCGCCTCGTGGTGCACCGCCATCACCGAACCGGAGGCGCCGAGCGAGACCACCGCGTCGCCGGGGCCCAGCCCCAGCCCGAGCGCGGCCGCCATCGTCTCGCCGGTGCCGGCGGATATGAGGAGCCCCTCGGGTGTGGTCCCGGCGGTGTCGGCCGGGCCGAGCACCTCGGGCAGCAGCGTCCGGTGGCCGAGCGCCAGCTCCACCAGGTCGGGCCGCCAGGACCCGGAGGCCGCCGACCAGTACCCGGTGCCCGAGGCGCCGCCCCGGTCGGTGGTCCGCCGGGCCGGCCGGCCCAGCAGCTGCCACACCAGCCAGTCGTGCGGGGACATCAGCACGGCCACCCGGCGGGCCGCCTCGGGTTCGTTGCGGGCCAGCCAGGCGAGCTTCGCGACCGGCTGCGCGGCGTGCGGGACCGAGCCCACGGCCTCGGTCCAGGCCTGCCGGCCGCCGAGTGCTTCGGTGAGGTCGACGGCGGCGACCTGAGGGCGCTTGTCGTTGCCGACGAGGGCGGGGCGGACCAGGCCGCCCTGCGGGTCCAGCGGCAGCAGGCCGTGCTGCTGCGCGGAGACCCCTATGGCCTGGACCCCTTCGAGGAGCCCGCCGCCGGCGGCCTCGCCGAGGGAGAGCAGCCAGGCCTGTGGATCGGTCTCGTGGGGGCTGGCGCCGTCGGGTTCGCCCGTGGGCTGCGGATGGGGTGCGTACCCCTGGCGCAGCACGGCGCCGGTCTCGGTGTCACAGACGACGATGCGTGTGAAGGCGGAAGAGCTGTCCAGCCCGGCGACTATCCCCATGTGGAGGATTCTGCCGCACGCGGGGCCGGTCTCGACCGCCGCGGAGCCCCCGGAACCTCACCGGTCCCGGGAACCCCGCGCGGCGGACGCCGGACGCCTCAGGTGTTGCTCGTGCCCCAGTCGTCCTCACCGCCGCCGGACCGGTCGCGCAGTCCCCGTACCCGCCCGGCCAGCGAGGCGGGCACGGCGTCGCCGACCTTCTCGCTCACCACGGCGAAGGCCTTGCCGGCGTACTCGCGCCCGGTGTGGCCCGCGGTCTCGGCGGCGTTGCGCACCGCCGGGTTCTGCGCGATCTCGCGTGCGGACTTCTTCAGCTGGTCGTAGCGCTCGCGCCCGGCCCGGGTTCCGAGCACGTACCCGAGGGCCAGTCCGACCACGAACGTGACCTTGTACCGCATGCCTGCCACCCTTCGTCGTGTGGTGCCCGGCCCGCTGTCGATACCGATTGGCGGAGCACCCCCCTGCTTGCGCTAATCTATGACTCGCAACGGGCAGTCGCCCCCCGGCAAGGCCGGAGGTGGGCTGTTCGATGCACCGCAGCAATCCCCTGTAGCTCAATTGGCAGAGCAGCCGGCTGTTAACCGGCAGGTTACTGGTTCGAGTCCAGTCGGGGGAGCGCGGTCCCCTGTAGCTCAATTGGCAGAGCATTCGGCTGTTAACCGGAGGGTTGCTGGTTCGAGTCCAGCCGGGGGAGCAAGGAAGAAGAAGAGGGCCCCACGGGGTCCTCTTCTTTTCTTTGCCACCCCGTCCGGGAACCGGGCAGCCCTCAGCGCGGTCTCTCTGAACAGGCGAAGCCGATCATGCGAGGCATCCGAGGCAGGAGATCGTATGAGCGGCTATGCTGCGGCAGACGGCGCGCACACGTGTACGCGCCACGCCGTGAAGGGGCGGTAGCTCAGCCGGTTAGAGCAGCGGACTCATAATCCGTCGGCCGTGGGTTCGAGTCCCACCCGCCCCACTGCGAGCCGCAGGTGCAGAAACGATCGCACCTGCGGCTTCGGCGTGTTGTGGGTCACTTCGGGGTTCCCGCGGGCCGGTGCGGGCCCGCCCCGGGCCGGACCGGGTCAGAAGTCCTCCGTTTCGTCCGCGAGGTGGCGCAGTACGTCCGTCAGGTCCTGGCGGCGGGCGAAGGCCACGCGTTGGCGGTGGGCGCCCGAGCCATCGCGCAGGAGGCCCGCCAGGGTCTTGGCCGCGTGGTCGAGGTCGCCGGCGGCGGCCAGGTCCGGTGCGACCAGGTCCAGCAGGGCCTCCGCGAGGTCGGCCGCGGGGAGTTCCGTGCCCGTGTACGGGTCGAGCCCGAAGCCCTCCAGTCCGTCGTGGGCGGCCCGCCAGCGGGCGAGGCGCAGTACGTCGTCCCGTACGGCCGGCTCGGGGCGCCGCTCCTCGATCTCGCGCAGGGCCGTGGAGACCAGCGCGCGGGCCAGTTCGGCCTGGAGGATCGCCGAGTCGATGTTCGGGGACATGTCGGGCGCCCGGATCTCCAGCGTCGGCCAGTGCCCGGACGGGCGGAGGTCCCAATAGACCATCTTGACGTCCAGGGCCGCCCCGGAGCCGAGCAGCGTCTGCACCGAACGCCGGAAGTGGGCGGTCGACGTGAAATGCGGCGGCAGTCCCGCCGAGGGCCAGCCGGACCAGGCCATCGCCCGCCAGCTGGCATGCCCCGTGTCACGGCCACCCCAGAACGGCGAGTTGGCCGCCAGGGCGATCAGCGTGGGCAGCCACGGTCTGATCCGGTTGGACACCGCCACGGCGGTGTCCACGTCGAGCGTGCCGATGTGGATGTGCCGGCCGCAACTGACCAGGGTGTCGGTGAGCGCGCCGAAGCGGCGGTGCTGCTCGCGCTGGCGCGGCTCGTCGTCGGTCAGGTGCAGCGGCCCCTCCACCGCGACCACCGGCGAGGGCGCGGCCAGCAGCCGGCAGCCGTGAGCGCGGGCCGCCCGGCCGAGGGTGCGCCGCAGGGCGGCGAGTTCGGTGCGCAGCGCGGCCGCGGAATGGGCTATCGGGGTGGAGATCTCCACCTGGTAGCGCGTGCCCTCGGGGTGCAGCTCGCCCGGCAGCCCGCCGGCCGTCGCGAGGACCAGCGGGGCGGCGGGGACCACCCGGAAGGTACGGGCGTCGACGAGCAGGAACTCCTCCTCGACGCCGACGGTGAGGGGGACGGTGGGGCGCACCGTTTTCTGCGTCGTGCCGGTGCTCGTGGTGCTGTTGCCAGGTTCGATCACTACGCCTCCCTGGACATACGAGTCTTTTCATCATGAGCTGAACACGAGGTGAGGAGCGCGGGTCGATTCAGTCAAATGTCCGGTGATAGTGGCGAGTTACCGGCAAGGCGCCATCCGCGGCGGGACCGCCGGGCCGGATGGGGCGACTGTTGCCGGTGTGCGAAGCCACGCGATCACCACTCGGTGCGCCGAACGGCCGGCGGTTAGGATCCCCTGTGCCCCCGACGACCGCTCCCACCCGCCCCCGGCGGCGAATATTCGCCGACCTCACCCCGCTGCGCACGTCCGCGGACTACCGGCGGCTGTGGGTCGGCGGCACCATCTCGTGGGTCGGCCAGGCCATGACGGCCCTCGCGATCTCGCTCCAGGTCTACGACATCACCCGGTCCAGCTTCTCCGTCGGACTCGTCGGGCTCTTCTCGCTCGTCCCGCTCGTCGTCTTCGGTCTCTACGGCGGCGCCATCGCCGACACCGTGGACCGGCGCAAACTCGGCCTCTACAGCTCCCTCGGCGCCGCCGCCCTGTCGGTCGCCCTCGCCGGGGCCGCGCTGCTCGACTACCACCGGGTCTGGTTCCTGTACGGGGTCGTCGCCCTCCAGGCGGTGTGCGGGGCGCTCACCGGACCGGCGCGGTCCGCGATGATCCCGAGGCTGCTGCCGGCCGAGCAGCTGCCCGCCGCCAATGCCCTGAACTCCGTGACCATGACCTTCGGGACGATGGTCGGACCCGCGCTGGGCGGCCTGATCGTCGCCGTCGGCGGCTACCAGACGGCGTACCTGATCGACGCCGTGACCTTCACCGCCGCGCTCTACGCGATGTGGCGGCTGCCGTCGATGAAGCCGGACCGGGCCGAGGAGGCGCGGGGCCGGGCCTCTGTGGTCGACGGACTGCGCTTCCTCGGGACCCGGCCCAACATCCGGATGACCTTCTTCACCGACATGTCCGCCATGGTGCTGGCGCAGCCGAAGGCACTGTTCCCGGCCGCCGCCGTGCTCTGGTACGGCGGCGACGCGAAGACGGTCGGCCTGATGGTGGCAGCGATCGCCGCCGGGGCGCTGCTGGGCGGACTCTTCTCCGGCTGGCAGGGCCGCATCCGGCGGCACGGGCTGGCGATCCTGCTCTCCGTCGCCGGCTGGGGGCTGGCCATCGCCGCGTTCGGACTCACCCGGAACCTGTGGCTCGGGCTGTTCTTCCTGGCCCTCGCCGGGGCCGCGGACACCGTCTCGATGGTGTTCCGCAGCACGATGCTCCAGGCCGCCACGCCCGACGAGATGCGGGGCCGCCTCCAGGGCGTGTTCATCGTGGTCGTCGCGGGCGGGCCCCGGCTCGGGGACTTCATCGCCGGCAGCACCGCCGACCTGACCTCCCCGGGCCTCGCGGTCACGGGCGGGGGGCTGGCGTGCGTGCTCGTCCTGGGGCTGCTCGCGCTGCGGTGGCGGAACTTCGCCCGGTACGACGCGAGGTCGCCGCAGGCGTAGCCGTTGGGACCACTGGGCCGGCCGGTTGGCTGCCGGTTGGCTGCGCCGCTCGGGCGGGGTGGGGTGGGGGCCGGTTGTGCCGGGGTCGGGCGCGCGCCGGGGTGTCTCCTCGGGCGCCGAACGTGGCGAGGGGTCGGAGAGCGGAGCCTTGTTGTGTTCGGCGCCCTGCGGGGACACCCCGACACACACCCGACCCCGGCCCAACCGGCCCGGCTGCTACCCCAGACCCTGCCACCTTGCCGCACAAATGCAGCCCCTCCGGTGTTTGAGGAGCGGGGTGCGGGGCGGAGTCCCGGTGGCGCAGCCCAACCTGGGAACGGAGGCGGCGCACGCGGGGGGCTAGGCGTTGATGGGGGTGCGGGTGCGGGGGCCGCCGGCGGTGCCGGTGTTGGTGGTGCCCGCCGGTTCGAACAGCAGGATCGCCGTCTCCTCGTCCGCCGCCGGGCAGTGCTCCACCCCGCGCGGGACGACGTACATCTCGCCCGGGCCCAGCACCACCTCCCCGTCGCGCAGGCGGATCGTCAGCGTGCCGCTGATCACGAGGAAGAGCTCGTCGGTGTCCTCGTGGCTGTGCCACACGAACTCGCCCTGGAGCTTGGCGGTCTTGACCTCGTAGTCGTTGACGCGGGCGATGCGGTGCGGGGCCCAGTGCTCGGTGAAACCGGCCAGCTTCTCGGCGATGTTGACCTTGTGTGTCGTCATGCGGACAGCCTCGCGGAGCGGACGCGGGCGGTCTTGTACGTTCCTGACATGGCCGCGATACGTCCGCGCAGTACGGTCTCCGCCTGGCAGCCGCCGGTCCCGGGGATCGCCGAGGTCTTCCACGCGCGGTTCACCGACCACGCCTATCCGGCGCACGTGCACGACACCTGGACGCTGATGATCCTGGACGGCGGCCGGGTCGACTTCACGCTCGACCGCGAGCGGCACGGCGCCGGGGTCCGGGACTGCGTGATCCTGCTGCCGCCCGGGGTGGTCCACGACGGGCGGACCGTCACCGAGGCCGGCTTCCGCAAGCGCAACCTCTACCTCGACGCCTCCGTCCTGCCCGAGAGCCTCACCGGGGCCGCCGTCGACGCGCCGCTGCTGCTCGACCCGGTGCTGCGGGAGCGCGTCCACGGGCTGCACCGGGCGCTCGGCACGCGGGAGCTGCCGGCCGGGGCCGTCGAGCGGCTGGAGGCGCAGTCGCGGCTGGCCTTCGTACGGGAGCGGCTGCACCGGTGGCTCGCGGGCCGCGCGCCGACGGAGTACGGGGCGCCGGGCGCGGGGCTCGCCGTACGGCTGCGCGAGCTGATCGACGCGCGGGTGACCGAGGGGATCGGCCTGGAGGAGGCCTCGGCGGAGCTCGGCCATGTCCACCCCACCCACCTGATCCGGAGCTTCCGGACGGCGTACGGGCTGCCGCCGCACGCGTATCTGACGGGGCGGCGGGTGGAGCTGGCACGGCGGCTGCTGCTGGCGGGCATGCGGCCCGCCGAGGCGGCGACGGCCGCGGGCTTCTACGACCAGGCGCACTTGACCCGGCACTTCGGGCGGCACGTGGGGATCAGCCCGGCGCGGTTCGCCCGTTCCGGCCGGATGTGAAGCGGAGTGGGCATGCTCGTGCCGCTCGCCGTCGCGGCCCCGAAGGAGAGCCGGGCCTGCTCGCCGTACCTCTCCGTCGCGGGCTATTCCGACGCGCCCGACAAGACCACGAGCGACGGGGGCCTCGCCGTCGACAAGGACGGCACGGTCGCCGCGGTCTCCGACAGGTCGGCGCTTTACTCGCCGAAGGTCCGCCGGTCGGGGCCGGGGCTCCGCCCCGCACCCCGCTCCTCAAACGCCGGAGGGGCTGAATTGGTGCGGCGAGGCCGGATTGTGCGGTCAGGCTGGAGGTGGTCCGGCGGGGCCGCAGGGCTGAGATCGCACCGGCCGGTTGGGCCGGGGTCGGGTGTGTGTCGGGGTGATCCCCGCAGGGCGTCGAACGCAAGGTGCCTCCGCTCTCCGACGCCCCGACACGTTCGGCGCCCGAGGAGACGCCCCGGCGCGCGCCCGACCCCGGCACAACCGGCCCCCTCCGATCCGGCCCGAGCGGCGCAGCCGACCCGCGCCCGGCCCCGCCACGACCGGCCACCGTCCGAGCGGCGCAGCCAACCCGCGGCGCAGCCGACTGGCGCCCGGTCCCGCCACGACCGGCCACGGTCCGAGCGGCGCAGCCAACCGGCGGCGCAGCCGACCGGGCGCCCGGCCCCGCCACGACCGGCCACCGTCCGAGCGGCGCAGCCAACCGGCAGCCAATCGGCAGGGCCTAAGGCCGCGTGCTGACGATGCCGCGGGCGATTCCCAGTGCCACCAGGTCCTGGGGGCGGATGCGGAGCTGGTCCGCGGTGGCCGGGGCGGCCGACGGGGGGCGCTTGAGGATGGCCGCCGCCAGTTCCGGGGCGATGACCGAGAAGTAGCTGTCCGGGGTGACCCAGGTGTTGCCCGGCGCGGCCAGGGCGAGGGCGCCGCCCGAGCCGCCCTCGCCGATCAGCAGGGTGGTGACCGGGACCGAGGCGCCCGCCAGCGCGGCGAAGGTGTCGGCGATGGCCGCGCCCGCGCCCGCGTGTTCGGCGGCGGCGTCGTTGGCCGCGCCCGGGGTGTCCACCAGGGTGAGCACGGGGATGCCGAGCCGGTCCGCGAGGCGGATGACACGGGCCGCCGTTCGGTAGCCCGCCGGGCGGGTGGCGGTGCCGCATTGGGCGGCGTAGGCCACGGCCCGGCCCTCCCGCAGCCCGAATCCGCACAGCATGCCGGGGTCGGTGCCGCCCGCCCGGTCCCCGGAGAGGGGCAGGCGGAGTTCGAAGTACGCGTCCAGGTACGCCGGCGCGTGCGGGCGGTCCGGGTGGCGGGCCTGGCCGACGGCGTCCCAGCCGGTGGCCGGCGGCGCCGTGTCGGCCAGTGCGGCCGGGGGCTCGACGGGCCCGGCGGGGCGGGGCGCGGCCAGCACGCGCAGCCAGTCGGCGAGGGCGCCGGGCAGCTCGGCGGCGGGGACCACGGCGTCCACGTGGCCGGCGGCGTACTGGCCCTCGGCGGAGTAGGCCGCCGGATCCGCGTCCGCCGGGCGCACCCGGGAGCCGGCGAAGCCGACCTGCGCACCGGGGAGCGCGAGGACCACGTCGGCCCCGGCCCCGAGCGTGGCCCAGCCGCCGCCGGTGGTCGGATCGCGCAGGACGGCCAGCTGGGGGAGGCCCGCCGCCCGGGTCAGGACGCTCTGGCGGGCCACGCGCTGGAGCTGGGTCAGCGCGAGCATGCCCTCCTGCATGCGGGAGCCGCCGGTGGCGATGAGCGAGACGAGGGGGAGGCGGTGCTCGCGGGCGTGGGCGTACGCGGCTTCGAGCCGGTCTCCGGTGCGTTCGCCGAGGGACCCGCCGAGGAAGCCGAACTCGAAGGAGACGAGGGTGGCTTCGCGGCCACCGATGCGGGCGGTGCCGACGACGACGGACTCGTGCTCGCCCGTGCGGTCGGCGGCGCGGGCGCGGGAGTCGTCGTAGCCGGTCCAGGCCAGGGGCCCGTCGGCGGGGGACTCCCTTCGGGGGGAGGGGAGTTCGGCGAAGCTGCCGGGGTCGGTCACGGAGGCGATGGCCGCGCGGGCCGAGAGGCGGGTCGTCGTCACGGGGTCACCCTAGGGGGTGTCTTGCCGATGAGGCCGGGCTCGCGGAGGGCGGGGGCGGGCCGGCGGGATGAGCGCCGCGGCGAAGAGGAGGCCGGCGAGCGGCAGCAGGTCGAGGCTCAGCCGTGGTGATCACGACCGTCACCCGCGCTGATCATGTTCGGCAGGGTGCCGGGCCGTATCCGGCATCACCCCGAGGGCACCCCGAGGCGTCCCCCGGGGCTCCCTGACCGCCTTACCCGAGGGAGGGGAGGGGGAAGGCGATCTTCAGGGCGTAGGCGGCGACCAGGCCGTAACCGAGGCGGAAGGTCCAGACGCGGGCGGTGGCGGAGATCCGGGTGCCGGCGAGCGAGCCGAGCACGACGAGGGTCTGCTGCCAGAGGAGCGAGGCGGCGCTGACACCGAGGAGGAAGGCGGCTCCGGCCGGGCCGGTGCGCAGGGTGGCGCCCTGGGCGGTGGTGAGGGCGGCGAAGTAGAGGGCGGTGGTGGGGTTGAGGGCGGTGAGGCCGATGTAGCGCGCGAAGGCCGTTGCCGCGGGGTGCGTGACGGTGCGGGGTTCCGGGCCGGGTGCCGCGCCGTTGCCGGGGCTCAGCCCCGGGCCCCGCGCCTTAAACGCCGGCGGGGCTGGGAGTCGGGGCTTCGCGCCGGGCCGGTTGCGGAGGTGAGGCCGTGGGCTGCGATGGTCAGGAGGACGGCGGCCGAGGTGAGGCGGACCCAGGCTTCGATCGGGGAGACGTGGGAGGCCACCCAGGGGCCGACGGCCGTGGCCAGGGCCGCGTAGCCGAGGTCGACCAGGGCGATGCCCGCGGCCGCGGCCATCGCCGTCCGGCGGTGCCGCACGGCCTCCTGGAGCAGCAGGACGCTCATCGCCCCCATCGGCATCGCCACGCCCAGGCCCGCGACCGCGCCCGCCAGGGCCGGCGTCATCAGTTCGCTCATACGGCGAGGGTCGGCCCCGGCCCCGGGGGATGCGCGCGAATACCGGGCCCGGCTGCGAGAATCGCGGTATGGACCGCCTCGACAGGGAAATCCTCGGCATCCTGCGGGAGGATGCGCGGATCTCGTACCGGGATCTCGGTGTCCGCGTCGGCCTCAGCGCCAACGCCACCGCGGACCGGGTGCGCAGGATGCGCCGGGAGGGGGTGATCCGCGGGTTCACCGTCGTGGTGGATCCGGCCGCCGACACCGCCGGCGGGCTCGTCGTCTTCATCGACGTCACCCTGCGCCAGGACACCACCAACGAGGAGTTCGAGCGGAAGGTCGCCAAGCTGCCCGGGATCACCGAGGCCGTGCACGTGACTGGCGCGCACGACTACCTCCTGCGCGCCCGGGCCGCCGACCCCGCCGCCCTCGACGGGCTGCTCCGCCGGCTGAAACGGGAGGCGGGCGTGGCCCAGTCCAACACCCGGATCGCCCTCCGCGCCGCCAACCGCCCGGCCTGAACTCCGGGCACGGACCGTGCCGTGGCCGGAGCCGGCTCCCCTACGCCCGGTGCCCGACGCGGTGCCGCTCGACCTCCAGGGCGAGGTCACCGCGTTCCCGGCGGGCCGCGTCGGCCTCCTCGCCGGAGGGGACGTCAGGGATCGGTACGATCCCGCAGCCGCCCCGCCCGGCCTCCTACAGCGCCGACTCCCACGTCGCCGACGTGCCCCGCGCGCCCGACTCCGTACGACCGTCGTCACTCACCGTCAGGCGGACGCGGGACGGGGTCGCGTCGACCTTCACCTCGATGGAGGTGACCCCGCTGCGCCGGTGCGCCGCGGCCAGGGCGGTGCGCAGGGCGGCCAGGAGGCCGCCCGCGACCGGATCCGGCAGCAGGGCGTCCACCGCGCCCGTGAAATGCACCGACGGCTGGAAACCGAGCAGGACGGCCGCCCCGCCCGTCTCGCGCAGGACCCGTCCCCTGAAGGTCGTCGGGGCGTCGGTCGGCGGCTGCTGGAGGGCGAAGATGGCCGTGCGGACCTCCTGGATGGTGGAGTCCAGTTCGTCGACGGCGCGGCTGAGTTCGTCGCCCACGGTGTCTCCGGAGGGGGCGTTCGCGGCGCGCCGCCGGGTGCTCTCCAGCATCATCTCGGTGGCGAAGAGCCGCTGGACCACGAGGTCGTGCAGGTCCCGCGCGATCCGGTCGCGGTCCTCGTACACGGCGAGCTGTTCCCGGTCGTGCTGGGCGTCCGCGAGGACGAGGGCCAGTGCGGCCTGGGAGGCGAACTGCGAGGCGAGCAGCCGGTCCACCGCGTCGTACGGGGGGCCGCCCCGGGCGCGCGGCAGGGCCAGGGTGCCGATCAGCTGGCCGCCGCTCTGGAGGGGCAGCATCATGCTCGGGCCGAACCGTTCCCGCACGTGCGTGGTCATCCGGGAGTCGGTCGCCGAGTCCTCTATGAAGACCGGCTCGCCGCCGAGGAGTTGCGTGAGGACCGGGCTGCCGGGGGCGATCGCGGTGCCGACCAGGTCGCCGGGGTCCCCGTGGGTGGAGGCGGCGACGATCTCCATGCCGCCCTCGGGGGTCGGCTGGAGCACCACGCCGGCCGCGGCGTCCGCGAGCAGCCGGGCCCGTTCCGCCACGCACATCAGGGCGTCGGCCGCCGGGCGGCCGGCCAGCAGGGTCGTGGTCACGGCGGCGGCGCCGTCGATCCAGCGCTCCCGGCGGCGCGCGGTCTCGTACAGCCGGGCGTTGCCGATCGCTATGCCCGCCTGCGAGGCCAGTACGCGCACCAGGGCGAGGTCCTCGTCGGTGAACGGGCCGCCGCCCCGCTTCTCGGTGAGGTAGAGGTTGCCGAAGACCTCCGTGTGCACCCGGATCGGGACGCCCAGGAAACTGCGCATGGGAGGGTGGCCCGGCGGGAATCCGGCGGCCCGGGGGTCCTGGGTGAGGTCGTCCAGCACGAGCGGGCGCGGGTCGCTGATGAGGACGCCGAGCAGCCCGGAGCGCCCGTCCGGGAGGCGGGGGATCGCGGCCCGCTCCGCCTCGGTCAGCCCGGCCGTGAACAGCCCGGTCAGCCGGGCGGGGGGGGGGGGGGGGGGGGGGGGGGGGGGGGGGGGGGGGGGGGGGGGGGGGGGGGGGGGGGGGGGGGGGGTGGGGGTGGGGGGGGGGGGGGGGGGGGGGGGGGGGGAGGGGGGGGGGCCCCCCCACACCCCCCCCCCCCCCCG
>NZ_JBVHWW010000049.1:0-46710 GCF_055563995.1 Streptomyces sp. NPDC029164
CATCGCCGCAAGCAGAGGAGGAAGAAAAAAAAAAGAAAAAAAAAAAAAAAAACACCCACCCCCCCCCCCCCCCCCCCCCCCCCCCCCCCCCCCCCAGCCCCGTTCTTCGTGCTTCCGCCGCCCCGCCGCCCCCGCCGCCCCCGCCGCCCCCGCCGTCCCGTCGACGGGACAGCGGGGGCGGCGGAAGCGCAAAGAACGGGGCGCGGTGGCCGAAAACGCAAGGAGGAATCGCTCACCAGTACCCGTCCGGCAGAGCTGTGCGGGCGTTCCTTGCCTCGTTGGGGGGCCACTCCTACGATCAATTGCGGAAGTGCGGAAAATAGGCCGTGACCGCTCCGGCCCGCTGCGTCAGCGCACCCGGTACTGCATTCCACTTTCCGATTTCTGCTTTCTGTTTCCTGCTTCCACCGAAATCTGCAGAGGGGTCATGGTCATGCACACGCGCACCCACGCAACGGAAACCGGCGCCGGACTGGTCGTCGAAAGCCCCTTCATATGGCGGGCGCGACGGCCCGGACACCGCCATCAGCTGATCTGCTTTCCCCAGGCGGGCGGCGGCGCGGGAGCCTTCGCCGACTGGGTGCAGGAACTGCCCGCCGGCATCGAGGTCGTCGCGGTGCAGCTGCCCGGCCGGCAGAACCGCATCATGGAGGACCCCGCCACCGAGGTCGGCCCGCTCGTCCGGGCCCTGACGCAAGCCCTGCGCCCCGTCCTGGACGGACCGTTCTCCTTCTTCGGCCACTCCTGCGGGGCCCTGCTGGCCTTCGAGCTGGCGCTGGCGCTCCAGTCGCGCGGCGGTCCTCGGCCGGCCCACCTGTTCCTCTCCGGCCAGGCCTCGCCGGAGCCCTTCCGCAACCGCCCCCAGCTGCACGGACTTTCCGACGAGGAGTTCCGCGCCGAGGTGCTGCGGCTCGGCGGCTTCGACGAGGAGCTCGCCGACGACGAGGACGCGATGGAGGCCCTGCTGCCCTCCGTCATGGACGACTTCGCCCTCTGGGAGCAGCACGTCATGCCCGTCGACGCGCGGCTGGACGTGCCCATCACCGCACTGGTCGGCGAATCCGACAGCCGGGCGCCGTTGGACGAGATGAAGACCTGGGGCGCGCACACGGACACCGCCTTCGACCTGCGTGTCTACCCCAGCGGGCATTTCTATCTCTTCGAGCCCGGGCTGAGCTCCGAGCTGCTCGAATTCATCGCCGCCACCGTGCTGGAGCCCTAAGCTCCGGGTGGGCAATGCCTGTATGGCAGCTTTTTCGGGTTGCCGCGGCGACCGCCCGGCTGCGATTAATTGATAAATCAAACCCACGAGATTCCGGTCTTCATGTCCAACCATTGGGGGATGGTCGCTTTGTGCTCGTTCCATGACACGGCGGTGCCGGTGGCGACGATTCCTGAGATGTTCGAGAAGCAGGTCGTCGCCGCTCCGGACGCCGTCGCGCTGGTCTTCGGCGAGACCTCGCTGACCTACCGCGAGGTCGACGCGCGCGCCAATCGCCTGGCGCGGGTCCTGGCCGGACGCGGAGTCGGACCGGAGTCGGTCGTGGGCGTGGCCGTGCAGCGGTCGCCGGAGCTGTGGGTGGCCGTCCTCGCGGTGCTCAAGGCGGGCGGCGCGTACCTGCCGATGGACGCCGCGTACCCCGCGGAACGCCTCCGGTACATGGTCGAGGACTCCGGCGCCCGCCTGGTCCTGGCGGACGCCGTCACCGGCGGTCTGCTGCCCGCACTCCCCGCCCCCGTAGTGCTGCTGGACGCGCCCGGGACCGCGGCGGCCGTCGCCGCCGAGGCGGCCGGCCCGCTCACCGACGCGGACCGGATCCGCCCGCAGCGGGTGGCGCAGACCGCGTACGTCATCTACACCTCGGGCTCCACCGGCCGCCCCAAGGGCGTCGCCGTCACTCACAACGGCCTCGCCCCGCTGCTGGCCACGCACGCCGAACGGCTGAAGGTGAGCCCGGCGAGCAGGGTGCTGCAGTTCGCCTCGCCGAGCTTCGACGCCTCGGTGTGGGAGATGTGCATGGGCCTGCTGTCCGGCGCCACCTTCGTGCTGGCCGACAAGGAGGCGCTGGCCCCCGGCGACCCGCTGGCCGACACCATCGCCCGGCACGGCGTGACCCACGTGACGCTGCCGCCCCCGGTGCTGGCCGCGCTCCCCGCCGGGGCCATGGCCTCCGTCGAGACCCTCGTGGTCGCCGGTGACGCCACCACCCCCGAGCTGGTCGCCACCTGGTCGGCCGGCCGCCGCATGATCAACGCGTACGGGCCCACGGAGACGACCGTGTGCGCCACGATGAGCGCGCCGCTGGCCGGCGACGGCCGCGTACCGCCGATCGGACGCTCGATCACCGGCACCGACGCGCACGTCCTGGACGACGCGCTCCGCCCGGTGGGCGCCGGAGTGACCGGCGAACTGTACGTCTCCGGCGCCTCGCTGGCCCGCGGCTACCTGGGCCGCCCCGACCTGTCCGCCCAGCGCTTCGTGGCCTGCCCCTTCGCCGGGCCCGGCGCGCGGATGTACCGCACCGGCGACCTCGTGGAACGGACGCCGGAGGGCGAACTCGTCTTCCACGGGCGCGTCGACACCCAGGTCAAGATCCGCGGCATCCGGATCGAGCCGCTCGAGATCGAGGCGGTGCTCAGCGCTCACCCCGGCGTGGCGGACAGCGCGGTCCTCCCGTACGAGCGCCGCGGCAGCCGCCAGCTGGTGGCCTACGTGGTCCCCGCGGCCTCCGGCGGCCCCGGCCGGGCGGCCCCGCAGGGCAGCGCCTACGGCAGCATCGCCCTCGACTCCGGCTTCGGCGTCGGCGAGCTGCGCGCCTTCGCCGCCGACCAGCTGCCCGACCACATGGTCCCCGCGGCCTTCGTCCTGCTGGACCGGCTGCCGCTGACCCCGAACGGCAAGCTCGACAAGACGCGCCTGCCGGAACCCGAGTTCAAGGGGGAGACCTACCGGGCCCCGCGCACCCCGCAGGAGGAGATCCTCGCGGAGCTCTTCGCGAAGGCCCTCGGCGTGGGCCAGGTCGGCATCGACGACGACTTCTTCACCCTCGGCGGCGACAGCATCCAGTCGCTCCAGGTCGTCTCCTGGGCGCGGGCGCGCGGCCTGGTGGTCACCGCCCGCCAGGCCGTCGAGCACCGCACCGTCGCCCGCCTCGCCGAGATCGCCGTCGCGAACGGCCGGGGCGCCCCCACCGGCCCGGTCCTGGCGGAGCTCGCCGGAGGCGGCACCGGTTGGATGCCGCTGCTGCCCGTCGCCCGCTGGATCCGCGAGTGGGGCCCCGGCTTCGGCCGTTTCCTGCAGGCCATGGTGCTGGAGCTGCCCGAGGGCATCGACCGGGCCGGGCTGGCCGCCACCCTGACGGCCGTGGTGGACCGCCACGACCTGCTGCGCTCGCGCCTCGTCGCCGACGCCGCGGGGGAGGGCGACGGTGAGGCCGACGGCCTGGTCGTCGCGCCCGCCGGCTCCGTGGACGTGGAGCCGCTGCTGCGCCGCGTCGCGTGCGACGGCCGCTGGGACGCCGAGTCCTGGCGGGACCTGCTGCTCGGGGAGCTGGAGGAGGCCGCGCAGCGGCTGGATCCGGCGGCGGGCGTCGTCGCCCAGTTCGTCTGGTTCGACGCCGGCGGCGAGGAGGGGCAGGGCGGTGAGGGCGCCGGACGCGGTGGCGCCGGACGGCTCCTGCTCGTCCTCCACCACCTGATCGTGGACGGCGTGTCCTGGCGCATCCTGATGCCCGACCTCGCCTCGGCCTGGCAGCAGATCAGCGCCGGCCGCACCCCCGAACTGCCGCCCGTGACCACCTCGATGCGCCGCTGGGCGCACGCGCTGGCCGACGAGGCCCTGCGCCCCGAGCGCGTCGCGGAGCTGGACCTCTGGCGCTCGATCGTCGAGGGCCCCGACCCGGTGCTCGGCGCCCGCCGGCTGGACCCGGCCGTCGACGTGCGGTCCTCGGTGCGCGTCACCCACGTCCGGCTCCCGGTCTCCGTGACCGAGGCCGTGCTGACGGACCTGCCCGCGGCCTTCCACGGCGGGGTCAACGACGGGCTGCTGGCCGCGCTGGCCCTGGCGCTCGCGCGGTGGCGGCGTACCCGCTCCGTCGAGGAGACCTCCGCCCTGATCCGCCTCGAAGGACACGGCCGCGAGGAGGCCGCCGCCCCCGGTGCGAACCTCGCCCGCACGCTGGGCTGGTTCACCACCGCCTTCCCGGTCCGCCTCGACCTCGCCGGGGTGGACCTCGACGAGGCCTTCGCGGGCGGACCGGCCGCGGGCCTGGCCGTCAAGAAGGTCAAGGAGCAGCTCCTCTCCCTGCCCGACAAGGGCATCGGCTACGGCCTGCTGCGCCACCTGAACCCGCAGACCGCCGCCCAGCTGGCCGAACACCCGATCGGGCAGGTCGGCTTCAACTACCTGGGCCGCTTCGCCGCCGGTTCCGAACGGCCCGGGGACGCACGGGGGGCGGGTTTCACCCAGGCCCCCGAGGTCGCGGCCATCGCCGAACTGGCCGAGCTCGACGCCGCGCAGGACCCGCGGATGCGGGCCTCCGCCGAACTCGACATCAACGCCACGGTCAGCGACCAGCCGGCCGGCCCGGTCCTGAACGCCGCCTTCAGCGCCCCCGAGGGAGTGCTCACCCCGGCGGAGGTCCGGGAGCTCGCCGACCTGTGGTGCGCCGCCCTGGAAGGGCTCGCCCGGTACGCGGCCCGGCCCGGCGCCGGCGGTCTGACCCCCTCGGACCTGCCGCTGGTGACCGCGAGCCAGTACGACATCGACGGTTGGGAGCGGCGCTTCCCGGGCCTCACCGACGTCTGGCCCACCACCCCGCTCCAGTCGGGCCTGCTGTTCCACTCGATCTTCGAGGACTCCTCGTTCGACGCCTACCAGGTGCAGTACGCCCTGCACCTGTCCGGGCGGGTGGACGCCGGCCGGCTGCGCGCCGCCGGGCAGTCCCTGCTGGAGCGGCACTCCGGCCTGCGGACCGCCTTCGTGCACAACGCGTACGGGGACCTGGTCCAGCTCGTCCTGGACTCCGTCACCCTGCCCTGGCAGGAGCTCGACCTGTCCGGGCTCGGCGAGGCGGAGCGCACGGAGGCCTTCGAGCGGTTCCTCGCCGAGGACCTGACCACGCACTTCGACCAGATTGCGCCGCCGATGCTGCGCCTGACGCTGATCCGGACCGGCGAGGAGACGTACGAGCTCGTACTCACCGCCCACCACGTGCTGTTCGACGGCTGGTCGGTGCCCCTGCTGATGCAGGACCTGCTCACCTTCTACGGCTCGGCGGGCCGGGCGACCGGGCTGGAACCCGCCCGCGACTACCGGGACTTCCTGGCCTGGCTCTCCCGCCAGGACCCCGAGGAGTCCGCCCGGGTATGGCGCGAGGAGCTCAGCGGGCTGGGGGAGCCGACGCTCCTCGCCCCGGTGGTGTCCGCCCAGGCCGCCCCCGCCGCCGGCTCGGCCAAGTCGCCGAAACCGGCCGAGGCCGCGTCCGCCGCGTCCGCCGAGGACATCGCCATGCGGCAGGCCGAGGTGCCGCTGCCCGTCGAGGCCTCCCGCGAGCTGTTCCGGCGCGCCTCCGAGCTCGGCGTCACCCTGAACACGGTGGTCCAGGGCGCCTGGGCGATCCTGCTGGCCCAGCTCACCGGCCGCCGGGACGTCGTGTTCGCCTCCACCGTCGCCGGCCGCCCGCCCGCCCTGCCCGGCGCCGACACCACCGTCGGCATGTTCCTCAACACCCTGCCGGTACGGGTGCGGTGCGCCCCCGCGGACACCCTCGCCGAGCTGCTGACCGCGCTGCAGGGCCGGCAGGCCGCGCTGATGGACCACCACCACTTCGGCCTGAGCGAGATCCAGCAGGCCGCCGGAATGGACGCCCTGTTCGACACCATCATCGGCTTCGAGTCCTTCCCCATGGACCGGGCCGGCATCGTCGAGGCCAGCCGCGCGGCCGGGATCTCGATCACCGGCATCCGCTCCTTCACCGCCAGCCACTACCCGGTGACGGTGCTCGCCTTCATCGAGCCCGACCGGCTGCGCCTGGCGGTGCAGTACCAGCGCACCGTGCTTGACCCCGCCGTGGCCGAGTCCATGGCCGCCCGGTTCGCCGCGATCCTGCGGCAGCTGGCCGAGGACACCGGCCGCCGGGTGGGCACCGTGGACGTACTGGAGCCCGCCGAGCGGGACCGGCTGCTGAACGTGCTCGGAGCGGAACAGCGTGCCGTCAGCACCGAAGCCGACGGGGTGAGCGTCCCGGATCTGTTCGAGCGGCAGGCCGCCGCGACCCCCGAGGCGGTCGCCGTGGTCGCGGGTACGCGGTCCCTGACCTACCGGGAGCTCGACGAGCGGGCGAACCGGCTGGCCAACGGCCTGATCGCCCGCGGCGCCGGCCCGGAGACCCCGGTGGCCCTGGCGCTGCCCCGCTCGGCGGACCTGGTGGTCGCGCTGCTCGGCGTACTCAAGTCCGGGGCCGCCGTCCTGCCGCTCGACCCGCGCCACCCGGGCGACCGCCTCGCGCGCGTCCTGGCCGACGCGCGGCCGCTGCTGGTGCTCACCGACCCGGACGCCGCGGCCGCCGCGGACATCGCGGTCCCCACCGCGCACCTGGGGGAACTGGAGTCCGGGGACGGTGCGTCCGTTGCGGCGGCCCCCGTCCGGCGGCCCGACGGGCTCGCGTACCTCTCGTACGCCTGCGGCAGTTCGGGCGGGCCGACGGGGGTGGAGAGCACCCACCGCAATTTGGCCGGGCGGGTCCCGGGGCTGCTCGCGCGGCTCGGCTCCGCGGCCGGCGGTCCGCGGCTGCTGCTCGGACCCTCCGGCGACACCGAACCGCCCGTGCCGGAGATCCTCGCCGCGCTCTGCGGCGGAGCGGGCGTCGAGGTGCTGCCCGATCCGCGGGCCCTCGCGGGACACCGCCTCCCCGCCGCGCGCGGGGCGCTCGCCACGACCCCCTCGGCCTTCGCCGACCTGCTCGACGAGGTGGCCGAGGACATCCACGCGGACACGATCGTGTTCTCGGGCGAGCCGCTGCCCGCCGCGCTGGCGCGGCGGGCGGCCGAGTCCGCCCCGGGGGTCCGGCTGGTCACCCTCCACGGGCACCCCGAGACCGGCCCCGCCACCGCCTTCTCGCCACCGGACGGCGAGGAGCCACCGGGCACCGCCGCCGTGCCCGCCGGGACACCGCTCGCCGGAGTACGGGCGTACGTCCTCGGCGCCGGTCTCACCCCCGTGCCGCACGGCGCGGTCGGGGAGCTGTACCTCGCGGGCGGCGCGCCGGCCCGCGGCTACCGGGGACACGCCGGGCTGACCGCGGAGCGGTTCGTCGCGGACCCCCACGGCCCGGCCGGATCGCGGATGTTCCGCACCGGCGACCTGGTCCGCTGGAACGGCGACGACCGGCTGGAGTTCGTGGGGCGCGGGGACACGGAGGCGGCGGTCCGCGGCACGCGGATCGCGCCCGCCGAGGTCGAGGCCGTCCTGACCGGGCACCCCGGGGTGGCGCGGGCGGCCGTGGTCGCCCGCGAGGGCCACGGGCCGGGCGGGACCGCGCAGCTGGTGGGCTACCTCGTACCCGCCGAGCCGTACGGGGCCGAGCCCGGGCCGTACGCCGACCAGGTGCGGGCCCACGCCGCCCGGCACCTGCCCGCCGCCCTGGTCCCCGCGGTCCTCGTGCCCCTGGAGCGGCTGCCGCTGACCCACGACGGCCGCCTCGACCGGGCCGCGCTGCCCGAGCCCGAACCGGCCGGCCGCCCCTACCGGGCGCCGCGCACTCCCGAGGAGGCGGCTCTCTGCGAGCTGCTGGCGGAGGTGCTCGGCGTGGAACGGGTCGGCATGAACGACGACTTCTTCGAACTGGGGGGCAACTCCCTGCTGGCAACGCGGCTCACCAGCCGTATCCGGAAGGTGCTCGGGGTGAGCGTGCCTTTGCGGTCGATCTTCGAGTCTCACGCAATTTCAGAGCTTTCGCGCACGGTCAAGAACGCAGGCACGTCGAGCCGGCCTCGACTGCGCAAGATGGACAGGAGTGGACAGTAAAATGATCCCGTTGTCGTTCGCACAGCGTCGGTTGTGGTTCATCGACCGATTCGAGGGACCGTCGGCGACGTATAACGTCCCCTTCCTCGTGCGGTTGACCGGCGAGCTGGACCGGACCGCCCTGCGGTCGGCGGTGCGCGATGTCGTGGCACGGCACGAGAGCCTCCGCACGCTCATCGTGATGGACGAGCAGGGCGTGCCCTCGCAGCGGGTGCTGCCGGTGGCCGAGGCACTGCTCGACGTACCGCTCGTCGAGGTGGCGCCGGACGGGGTGGACGAGGCCGTCTTCCAGGCGGCGCAGTACACCTTCGACCTGTCGGCGGAGATACCGGTTCGCGCCACCCTGCTGCGCTCCGGCGAGCGGGAGCACGTCCTGCTCCTGCTGGTCCATCACATCGCCAGCGACGGCGAGTCGATGGAGCCGCTCTCCCGCGACCTGGCCACCGCGTACACCGCCCGGCTGGGCGGCGGCGCCCCGCAGTGGGCGGACCTGCCGGTGCAGTACGTCGACTACACGCTGTGGCAGCGCGAGCTGCTCGGCGACGAGAACGACCCCGACAGCGTGGTCTCCACGCAGGTCGCCTACTGGCAGGGCGAGCTGCGGGGCGTGCCGACTCCGCTGCGCCTGTCCTCGGACCGCCCGCGCCCGCCGGTGGCCAGCCACCGCGGCGACACGGTCGGCTTCCCCATCGACGCCGAGCTGCTGGCTGCCGTCGAGACCCTGGGCCGCGAGCGTGACATGACGGTCCCGATGGTGCTCCAGGCCGCCCTCGCCGTGGTGCTCCAGCACCTGGGCGCCGGCCACGACATCGCCATCGGCTCCACCGTCGCCGGCCGCACCGACGACGAGCTCGCCGACCTGGTCGGCTTCTTCGTGAACACCTGGGTGCTGCGCACGGACCTCTCCGGCGCGCCCACCTTCGACCGGGTGCTGGAGCAGGTCCGGCAGAAGGCGCTGACCGCGTACGACAACCAGGACGCCCCCTTCGAGCACCTGGTGGAGGTCCTGAACCCGGAGCGGTCCACCGCCTACCACCCGCTGTTCCAGGTCATGTTCACCTGGGAGAACGACGCCTGGATCGAGCTGGACCTGCCGGGTCTGGAACGGGCCCGCTTCGAGGTGCTCGCCACCCCGACGGCCAAGTTCGACCTGGAGTTCAACTACTTCTCGGACCCGGCCGGTCCGGGCATGCTCTGCTACCTCGAATACGCCACCGACCTGTTCGACCGCTCCACGGCGCAGTCCGTCGTCGACCGCTACCTGCGGGTCATCCGCGAGGTCGTCGCCCGCCCGGACCGGCCGGTCGCCCTGGCGCCCGTCCTCGACGACGCCGAACTTGGGACGGTCGTACGGGAGTTCAACGACACCGCGGTGGAGCTGCCCGAGCTGACGGTCGCCGAGCTCTTCGAGCGGCAGGCCGCCGCCACCCCGGACGCGGTCGCACTGGAGGCCGGGGACGAGGTCCTCACGTACCGCGCGCTCGACGCGCGGGCCTCGCGCGTGGCGGGGGAGCTGGCCGCGCGCGGCGTGGGCGCCGAGACGCTCGTGGGCGTCGCCCTGCCGCGGACGGCGGACCTGGTCGCCGGGCTGCTCGGCGTGCTCAAGGCCGGCGGCGCGTACCTGCCGATCGACCCGAGATACCCGAGCCGACGGCTCGACTTCATCCTGGCGGACGCGGCCCCCGGGCTGATCCTCACCGACGAGCAGACCGTGGGCGTGCTGCCGAGGACGCAGGTCCCGCGGCTGTTCCTGGGCGACATCGACTTCGCGTCCGACGTCGACCCCGACTCCGGCGCGTCGCAGGGCGCGGCCGCCGCCCCGGCCGCCACCCGCCCGGGCCAGGTCGCGTACGTCATGTACACCTCCGGCTCCACGGGCACGCCCAAGGGCGTGGCGATCACCCACGCCAACGTGGTGAACGACGTGCTGGGCCTGGCCTCGGCGATCGGCGTCGGCGCGGGGACGCGCGTGCTCGCCGGCACCTCGGTCAACTTCGACGTGTCCGTCTTCGAGCTCTTCGCCACCCTCTGCTCCGGCGGCACCGTCGAGCTGGTGCGCGACGCACTGGTGATCGGCGAGCGCGGCGGCTGGAGCGGCGGCGTGATCAGCACCGTCCCGTCCGTCTTCGCGGAACTCCTCGGACAGGTCAACGGGAACATCGCCGTCGACACCGTGGTCTTCGCCGGTGAGGCCCTGCCCACCGCACTGGTGCGCCGCGTCCGCGAGGCGATCCCCGGGGTCCGCGTCGTCAACGCCTACGGCCAGAGCGAGTCCTTCTACGCCACCACCTTCGCGCTGCCCGCCGACGAGGAGTGGGACGGCTCCGGCAGCGCCCCCATCGGCGCCCCGCTCGGCAACGTCCGCACCTACGTGCTCGGCCCGGGCCTGCGGCCCGTCCCCGTCGGCGTGGTGGGCGAGCTGTACGTCGCCGGCGAGATCGGCCGCGGCTACCACGGCCGCGGCGGGCTGACCGCCGACCGCTTCGTCGCCGACCCGTTCGGGCCCGCCGGCTCGCGCATGTACCGCACCGGTGACCTGGCGCGCTGGAACGCCGCCGGACAGCTGGAGTACGCCGGCCGCGACGACGCGCAGATGAAGGTGCGCGGCTTCCGCATCGAGCCCGGCGAGATCGAGGCCGTCCTGACCGCCCACCCGGGCGTGGCCCAGGCCGTGGTCACCATCCGCGAGGGCCGCGGCAGCAAGCAGCTCGTCTGCCACGTGGTCCCGCTGGAGGCCGACCAGAGCGGCTTCGGCACCGTCGCCAGCCTCGGCGACCTCGACGTCGACCTGACCACCAGCGTGTCCGTGCGCGAGCTCCGGCGCTTCGCCGCGGGCCGGCTGCCCGAGTTCATGGTCCCGTCCGTCTTCGTCATGGTCGGCCGGCTCCCGCTGACCGCCAACGGCAAGCTCGACCTGGCCGCGCTGCCCGAGCCCGACTTCAGCGGCGGCGAGTACCGCGCCCCGCGCAACGCCGCGGAGGAGGTCCTCGCCGCGGTCTACGCCGAGGTCCTCGGCCTCGACCGGGTCGGCATCGACGACGACTTCTTCGCCATCGGCGGCGACAGCATCCGCTCCATCCAGGTCGTCTCCCGCGCCCGCAGCGGTGGCGTGGAGGTCAGCCCGCGGCAGATCTTCGACCACCGCACCGTCGCCGAACTGGCCGCGGTCGCGGTCGTCGGGGTCGCGGCGGGCTCCGGCCCCGTGCTGGCGGAGCTGGAGGGCGGCGGCGCCGGCCGGCTGCCGCTGCTGCCGATCGGCGAGTACCTGATGGAACTCGGCGAGGGCATCGACAGGTTCGCGATGTCCATGACCGTCGAGCTGCCCGAGGGCATCGACCGCGCCGCACTGGCCGCCACCCTCGGCGCGGTGCTGGACCGCCACGACGTCCTGCGCTCCCGCCTGGTCACGGGCGGCGGCGCCGACGGCGCCGACCGGGCCGGCCTGGAGGCCGGCGCGCCCGGCTCCGTCGACGCGGACGCGCTGATCCACCGCGTCGAGTGCGACGGCAGCTGGGACGAGCAGTGGTTCGAGACGGCCACCGCCGAACTGGACGCGGCCACCGGCCGGCTGGACGCCGCGGCCGGTGTCATGGCGCAGTTCGTCTGGTTCGCCCCGCAGGAGGGCGCCGGCCGGCTGCTGCTGGTCCTCCACCACTTCGTCGTCGACGGCGTGTCCTGGCGCATCCTGCTGCCGGACCTCGCCACCGCATGGGAGCAGGTCCGCGAGGGCCGCACCCCCGAGCTGCCCGAGGTGGGCACCTCGGTGCGCCGCTGGGCCCACGCCCTGGCCGAGGAGGCGGCGTCGCCCGAGCGCGTCGCCGAACTCGCCCTGTGGCGCTCGGTCGTGGCCGGCCCCGACCCGCTCCTGGGCTCGCGGGCCCTGGACCCCGCCGTGGACGTGATGTCCACGGTGGACCACACCTGGCTCAAGCTCTCCGTGCCGGTCACCGAGACCCTGCTGACCACCCTGCCGGCCCGCTTCCACGGCGGTGTCAACGACGGCCTGCTCGCGGCGCTGACGCTGGCCGTCGCCCGCTGGCGCCGGGCCCGCGGCATCGACGAGTCCTCCGCCCTGATCCGGGTCGAGGGACACGGCCGCGAGGAGGACGTCGCCCCCGGCGCCGACCTGTCGCGCACGGTGGGCTGGTTCACCACCATGTACCCCGTCCGCCTCGACCTCGCCGGGATCGACCTCGACGAGGCCTTCGCGGGCGGCGCCGCCGCCGGCTCCGCCGTCAAGGCGGTCAAGGAGCAGCTCCTGTCCCTCCCGGACAAGGGCGTGGGCTACGGCCTGCTGCGCCACCTGAACCCGCAGACCGCCGAGGTGCTGCGCCGGTACCCCACCGGCCAGATCGGCTTCAACTACCTGGGCCGGTTCTCGTCCTCCGCGGACGTGCCCGAGCACCTGCGCGGCCTGGGCTGGACCCTCGCCGAGGGCACCACCGAGCTGATCGCGCAGCCCGACGGGCGGATGCCCGCCCTCTCGACGCTGGACGTCGGCGCGCTCGTCACCGACACCGAGCAGGGCCCGCAACTCACCGCGCGGCTCGCCTTCCCCTCGGGCCTGCTCCGGGCGGAGGACGTCGAGGAGCTCGCCGAGCTGTGGAGCACCGCCCTCCAGGCCCTGGCCCGGCACGCCGCCGAGCCCGCCGCGGGCGGTCTGACCCCCTCGGACGTGCCGCTGGTCCGGGCGACCCAGGGCGAGATCGAGGCCTGGGAGGAGCGCTACCCCGGTCTGGAGGACGTCTGGCCGCTGACCACGATGCAGGACGGCCTGCTCTTCCACGCCCAGCTGGCCGGCTCCACCTTCGACGCGTACCAGATGCAGCTGGTCTTCCACCTCGCCGGTGAGGTCGAGCCGGCCCGGATGCGGGCCGCCGGCCAGGCGCTGCTCGACCGGTACGCCAACCTCCGCGCCGCGTTCATATTCGACGCGGCGGGGGACCGGGTGCAGGTCGTACGCGACCGCGTGGAGCTGCCCTGGCAGTACCTCGACCTCAGCGGGTTCGGCGAAGAGGGCCGCGAGGAGGCACTGAAGCGCTTCCTGGCCGAGGACCACAACTCCCACTTCGACCTGACCCGGGCCCCGCTCGTGCGGATGTCCCTCGTCATGCTGGCCCCCGACCGCTGGGAGCTGGTCTTCACCGCCCACCACGTCCTCTTCGACGGCTGGTCGATCCCGGTCCTCATGCAGGACCTGCTGCGGCTCTACGGCTCCGAGGGCGACGCCTCCGCGCTGGCGCGGGTGCCCGGCTACCGCGACTTCCTGGTGTGGCAGGCGGGTCAGGACCGCGAGGCCTCGGCCCGCGCCTGGGCCGCGGAGCTCGCCGGAGTCGAGTCGCCGACCCTGATCGCCCCCGAGGCCGGCGCCGCGTCCGACCCGGCCGGCATCGGCCAGATCGACATCCCGCTGTCCGCGGACGCCGCCCGCGACCTGGGCCGGCGCGCCGCCGAACTGGGCCTCACCCTCAACACCCTGGTCCAGGGCACCTGGGCCCTCATCCTCGCCGGGCTCACCGGCCGCCAGGACGTCGTCTTCGGCGCCACCGTCTCCGGCCGCCCGCCCGTCGTCCCCGGCGTGGACTCGATGGTCGGCCTGTTCATCAACACCCTGCCCGTCCGGGTGGAGTGCGGACCCGGCGCCACCCTCGGCGAGCTGCTGCGCGACCTGCAGAACCGGCAGAGCGCCCTGCTCGACCACCACCACCACGGGCTGCTCGACATCCACCGCTCGATCGGGCTGAACGTCCTCTTCGACACCCTCGTGGGCTTCGAGTCGTACCCGATCGACGGCGTCGCCATCAACGAGGCGAACTCGGCCGCGGGCATCTCCATCACCGGCATCAGCCCGCTCAGCGGCGCGCACTACCCGCTGGTCGTGATGGCCTTCGCCGACCCGCACCTGCGGGTGGCGCTCCAGTACCAGCACCACCTCTTCGACCCGGAGACCGTCGAGGGCATCGCCGCCCGGTTCGCGCGGATCCTCCAGCAGCTCGTGTCGGACCCGGACACCCGGGTCGGCTCCGTGCACGTCCTGGAGCCCGCCGAACGCGAGCGGCTCCTCGGCACGTTCAACGACACGGCCGTACCCGCCCCCGCGAAGACCGTCCCGGCGCTGTTCGAGGCGCAGGCCGCCGCGACACCGGACAAGATCGCCGTCGCCTTCGGCGCAGAGAGCCTGACCTACCGCGAACTGGACGCCCGGGCCAACCGGCTGGCCCACGTGCTCGCCGCGCGCGGCGTCGGTCAGGAGTCCGTCGTGGGCGTGGCCCTGCCGCGCTCCACGGAGCTGGTCGTGACCCTCCTCGCGGTCCTCAAGGCCGGCGGCGCCTACCTGCCGGTGGACCCGGAGTACCCGGCCGAGCGCATCGAGTTCATGCTGGGCGACGCCGCGCCGACCCTGCTCCTGACCGACTCCGAGATCGTCGCGGGGCTGCCGGGCGGCACCTGCCCGTACGTGGTCCTGGACGACGCGGACACCGCCCTGGCCGTCGCCGCTGCCCCCGCCGACGCCCTGCCGGCGGCCGCCCACGGGCGCGTCGACCAGCTCGCGTACGTGATGTACACCTCCGGCTCGACCGGCGTCCCCAAGGGCGTCGGCGTGACGCACCGGGCCGTGTCCGGCCTGGCGCTGGACCGCCAGTACCGGGGCGGCGCCCACGAGCGGGTCCTCGTCCACTCCGCGCAGTCCTTCGACGCCTCCACCTACGAGCTGTGGGTCCCCCTGCTGGGCGGCGGCACCGCCGTGGTGGCGCCCGTCGGCAAGCTGGACGCCGGCGCGCTGGCCGCGGTCATCGCCGAGCAGCGGGTCACCGCGCTGTGGCTGACCGCCGGTCTGTTCAAGGTGATCGCCGACGAGAACCCGGAGTGCTTCACCGGGGTCCGCGAGGTGTGGACCGGCGGTGACGTCGTCTCCCCGGCCTCGGTGACCCGAGCCCTGCGGGCCTGCCCCGGCCTCAAGGTCGTCGACGGCTACGGCCCGACGGAGACCACCACCTTCGCCACCTCCCACCCGATGCCCGACCCCGAGCGGGTCGGCGAGCCGATCCCGATCGGCCGCCCGATGGACAACATGCGGGTGTACGTCCTCGACGCGGGCCTGCGCCCCACGCTTCCCGGCGTGGCCGGCGAGCTCTACATCGCGGGTGCGGGCCTGGCCCGCGGCTACGCCCACCGGTCCGCGCTCACCTCCGAACGCTTCGTGGCCTCGCCCTTCGGCGAGCCCGGCGAGCGGATGTACCGCACCGGTGACGTGGTGGCCTGGACCCCGGACGGCGCCCTCGTCTTCCGCGGCCGGGTGGACACCCAGGTCAAGATCCGCGGCTTCCGCATCGAGCCCGCCGAGATCGAGGCCGCCCTGGCCGCCCACCCCGGCGTCGCCCAGGCCGTCGTCACCTGGAACGAGGACCAGGCCGGCGAACGCCGGCTGGTCGGCTACGTGGTCCCGCGCGTGGACGGCTCCGACACCTCCGGCGCCGCCGAGCAGGTCGACGAGTGGGAGGAGATCTACGACGACCTCTACGCCGTCTCCGACGCCGCCTGGGGCGAGGACTTCACCGGCTGGAACTCCAGCTACACCGGCGGACAGCCCATCGCGCTGGACGAGATGGCCGTGTGGCGCGACGCCGCGGTGGAACAGATCACCAACTGGTCGCCGCGCCGCGTGATGGAGATCGGCGTCGGCACCGGCCTGCTGATGTCGCAGACCCTCGGGCAGGTGGAGGAGTACTGGGGCACCGACATGTCGGCCGCGGTCATCGACCGGCTGCTCGTGCAGGTGGAGCAGACCGGCTTCGGCGACCGGGTGCACCTGCGGCACCAGAACGGTGACGACATCTCCGGTCTGCCGCGCGAGCACTTCGACCTCGTGGTCATCAACTCCGTCGTGCAGTACTTCCCCGACGCGGAGTACATGGACCTGGTCCTGGCGGGCGCCATGGAACTGCTGGCCCCCGGCGGCCGGATCCTCGTCGGTGACGTCCGCAACGCGGCCACCCTGCGGCTCTTCCGCTCCGGCGTACAGCGCGCGCTGCACCCCGAGGCCTCCGCCTCGGTGAGCCGCGCCGCGGTCGCCCGCGCCATCCTCATGGAGAAGGAACTCGTCCTTGACCCCGAGTGGTTCACCCGGTGGGCCGAGCGGCACGGAGCGGGCGGCGTGGACATCCGGCTGAAGGCCGGCCGCCCCCACAACGAGCTGACGCGCCACCGCTACGAGGTGCTGCTGCACAAGGCGCCCGTGGCCGCGCTCCCGCTGAGCGGGGTCCCGGCCCGGCAGTGGGGCCGCCAGGTCGACGACCTCTTCGGCCTGGAGGACTTCGTCCGCGCGGCCGGCGAGCAGCCCGTACGCGTCACCCGCATCCCCAACGCGCGGCTCGCCGACGAGGTCGAGTCCGCCGCGGCCGTGGGTGTGGTCTCCGCACCCGCCGCCTCCGGCCCGGTGCTCGACCCGCAGGACCTGCGGGAATGGGCCGCCGAGCGCGGCTGGGGCGTGCTGCTCACCTGGTCCGCCGCCGCGGCCGAGTGCTTCGACGCGGTCTTCTTCCCGGCCGGGCCCGTCACGGACCAGGTCCTGACCGGCGGGTTCACGCCCTCGGGCCGCGCCGACCGGACGCTGGCCAACGAGCCGGCCGCCGCGGGCCGGATCGGCACGCTGGTGGGCGCCCTGCGCGGCTACCTGAAGGACCGGCTGCCCGAGCACCTGGTGCCGTCCACCGTCGTCGCCATCGCCGAGGTGCCGCTGACCCCCAACGGGAAGCTGGACCAGCGGGCCCTGCCCGCCCCGGACTTCGCCGCGGCGGCCACCGGCCGGGCTCCGCGCACCCCGCAGGAAGAGGTTCTGTGCGGCCTGTTCGCGGCGGTGCTCGGCCTGGACCGGGTCGGCATCGACGACGACTTCTTCGCCCTGGGCGGCCACTCCCTGCTGGCCACCCGCCTGGTCAGCCGGATCCGCCAGGTCCTCGACGTCGAACTGCCCATCCGGGTCGTGTTCGAGGCGCCCACGGTCGTGGAGCTGGTCGAGCACCTCGCCGCCGGGGCGCCCGTGCGGCCGCCGCTGCGGCGCACCGCCGAGCGCCCGGACTCCGTACCGCTGTCGTTCGCCCAGCGCCGCCTGTGGTTCATCGACCGGTTCGAGGGCCCCTCGGCCACCTACAACGCCCCCTTCCCGCTCCGCCTGACCGGCGAGCTGGACCTGCCGGCGCTGGAGGCCGCGCTGCGCGACGTCGTGGCCCGCCACGAGAGCCTGCGCACGCTGATCGTCGAGGACGCCGACGGCGTCCCGGCCCAGCACGTGCTGCCGGCCGGCGAGGCGCGGCTGCACGTCCCGCTCGTGGAGGTGGCCCGCGGCGGCCTGGCCGATGCCATGGCCGAGGCCTCCGCGCACCTCTTCGACCTGGCCACGGAGATCCCCGTACGGGCTCCCGTGCTCCGGCTCGGCGCGCGGGAGCACGTCCTCGTCCTGCTGATCCACCACATCGCGAGCGACGGCTCCTCGATGGCCCCGCTGGCCCGCGACCTCGCCACCGCGTACGCGGCCCGCAAGGAGGGCGGCGCCCCGCAGTGGACGGAGCTCCCGGTCCAGTACGTGGACTACACGCTGTGGCAGCGCGAGGTGCTCGGCGACGAGGAGGACCCGGCCAGCGCGCTCGCCGCACAGGTGGGCTACTGGCGCGAGGAGCTGGCGGGCGTGCCGCAGCCGCTGCAGCTCGCCTCCGACCGCCCGCGTCCGGCGAAGGCCTCCCACCGCGGCGAGTCGGTGGAGTTCGCCCTGGCCCCCGACGTGGCGGCCGCCGTCGAGGACCTGGCGCGCCGGCACGGCGCGACCTCCTCGATGGTGCTCCAGTCCGCCCTGGCCGTGCTGCTGCACGGGCTCGGCGGCGGTGACGACCTGACGATCGGCTCCCCGATCGCCAACCGCACCGACGAGGCCCTCGCCGAACTGGTCGGCTTCTTCGTCAACACCTGGGTGCTGCGCGTCGACCTGTCGGGCAACCCCGCCTTCACGGAGCTGCTGGAGCGGGTCCGGGGCAAGTCCCTGGCCGCGTACGACAACCAGGACGTCCCCTTCGAGCGGCTGGTGGAGGTGCTGAACCCGGAGCGGTCCACCGCCTACTCCCCGCTGTTCCAGGTGATGTTCGCCTGGCAGAACTTCGCCCGGAAGGACTTCGCCCTGCCGGGTCTGCGGGTGGAGTTCGAGCGGGTCCGCACCGAGACCGCCAAGTTCGACCTGTTCTTCAACATGGCCGACCTGCCCGGCATGGGCGTGGTGGGTCTCCTGGAGTACGCCACCGACCTCTTCGACCGGGAGACGGCCCAGGCCGTCGCCGACCGCTTCGTACGGGTGGTGGGCCTGCTGGCCGCCGCCCCCGGGCAGCGGGTGTCCGCGGTCGAGCTGGTGGACGGCGCCGAGCGCGAGCTGGTGCTGCAGGGCTTCAACGCCACGCAGGAGCCGACCCCCGAGCTGACCGTGCCCGGGCTGTTCGAGCTCCAGGTGGCGCAGCGGCCCGACGCGGTCGCGCTGGTCTGCGGCGAGGAGTCGCTGACCTACCGCGAACTGGACGAGCGGGCGAACCGGCTGGCCCGCGAGCTGGCCGGGCACGGCGTGGGACCGGAGACGGTGGTGGGCGTCGCCCTGCCGCGGACGGCGGACCTGGTCGCGGCCCTGCTGGGCGTACTGAAGGCGGGCGGCGCGTACCTGCCGATCGACCCGAAGTACCCGAGCCGGCGCCTGGAGCACATCCTGACCGACGCGCGGCCGAGGCTGCTGCTCACGGACGCGGCCACCGCCGGCGTCCTGCCGGACTCCGGGATCACCCGCCTGTACCTCGGCGACCTGGCCCTCGGCGGCTCCGCGGCCGGCTCCGGCGCCACCGCGCCGTCGGCGGCCCTGCTGCCCGGCCACGCGGCGTACGTGATGTACACCTCCGGCTCGACGGGCGTGCCCAAGGGCGTGACCGTCACCCACGCCAACGTGGTCAACGGCGTGCTGCGGCTCGCCGCCACGATCGGCGTGGACGCCGGCACCCGTACGCTCGCCGGCGCCTCCGTCAACTTCGACGTCTCCGTCTTCGAGGTCTTCACGACCCTGGCGGCGGGCGGCACGGTCGAACTGGCCCGCGACGTCCTGGTCATCGGCGAGCAGGGCGGCTGGACCGGCGGCGTGATCAGCACGGTCCCCTCGGTCTTCGCCGAGCTCCTCGACCAGGTCAACGGCAAGATCACCGCGGACGCCGTGGTGTTCGCCGGCGAGGCCCTGCCCGCGTCCCTGGTCCACCGGGTCCGCGAGGCCGTCCCCGGGGTCCGGGTGGTCAACGCCTACGGCCAGACCGAGAGCTTCTACGCCACCACCTTCGGGCTCCCCGCCGGTGAGGACTGGGACGGCGCGCACACCGCCCCGATCGGCGCGCCCCTGGGCAACATGCGCACGTACGTCCTGGGAGCCGGCCTGAAGCCGGTGCCCGTGGGGGCCGTGGGCGAGCTCTACGTGGCGGGCAACCTGTCCCGCGGCTACCACGGCCGCGGCGCGCTGACCGCCGAGCGCTTCGTCGCCGACCCGTACGGTGCGCCCGGATCGCGGATGTACCGCACCGGCGACCTGGCCCGCCGGCGGGCCGACGGGCAGCTGGAGTACGCCGGACGCGGCGACGCCCAGCTCAAGATCCGCGGGTTCCGCATCGAGCCCGGTGAGATCGAGGCGGCGCTGACGGCCCACCCCGGCGTGGAACACGCCGTGGTGACCGGCCAGAGCACCCCCGACGGGGCCAAGCGGCTGGTCGGCTACGTGGTGAGCTCCCCGGACTCCGGCGGCCAGGTCGACGCGCAGGGCCGGTTCGAGGCCGACATGACCTCGGGCATCACCATGCGGGAGCTGCGCCGCTTCATCACCGGCCGGCTGCCCGAGTTCATGGTCCCGGCGGTGCTCGTGCCGCTGGACCGGCTGCCGCTGGCCCCCAACGGCAAGCTGGACCGCGCGGCCCTGCCCGAGCCTGACTTCGCCGGCGAGAGCTACCGCGCCCCGCGCAGCCGCACCGAGGAGGTGCTGGCCGCGGTCTACTCCGAGGTGCTCGGCCTGGAACGGGTCGGCATCGACGACGACTTCTTCGCCATCGGCGGCGACAGCATCCGGTCCATCCAGATCGTCTCCCGCGCCAAGGCGCAGGGCGTCGTGGTCAACCCGCGGCAGATCTTCGAGCTGCGCACGGTCGCCGAGCTGGCCACGGCCGCCGGCAGCCGGCACCTGGGCCCGGTCCTGGCCGAGCTGGAAGGCGGCGGCAGCGGCGTCATGCCGCTGCCCCCGATCGCCAAGTACATGCTCGAACTGGGCAGCAGCTTCAACCGGTTCTCGATGTCCGCGGCGCTCGAACTGCCGCAGGGCATCGACGAGGAAGGGCTGACCGCGGTCCTGACCGCGGTGCTCGACCACCACGACGTCCTGCGCTCCCGTCTCGTCCAGGGCGGCGACGGCAGCCTGGAGATCGCCGCCCCCGGCACGGTCGACGTGGCCGCGCTGGTCCGGCGGGTGGACTGTGCGGGCACCTGGGACGAGGCGTGGCTGGAGACGGCCAGGGCCGAACTGGACGCCGCCACCGGCCGGCTCGACCCGGCCGCCGGCACCATGGCGCAGTTCGTCTGGTTCGCCCCGGAGGAGGGCGCCGGCCGGCTGCTGGTGGTCCTGCACCACCTCGTCGTCGACGGCGTGTCCTGGCGCATCCTGCTCCCGGACCTCTCCACCGCCTGGGAGCAGATCGGCGCGGGCTCCGCCCCGAGCCTGCCCGCGGTCGGCACCTCCGCCCGCCGCTGGGCCCACGCGCTGCTCGACGAGGCGTCCGACCCGGATCGCATCGCCGAACTGGCCCAGTGGTCCGAGCTGCTGGACTGCAACGACCCGGTCCTCGGCGCGCGGGCGCTGAACCCGGCGGTGGACGTCATGTCCACCGTGGAGACGGTCTCCCTGGAACTGCCCGAGCAGGTCACCGAGGCGCTCCTGACCACGGTGCCCACCGCCTTCCACGGCGGGGTCAACGACGGCCTGCTGGCCGCCCTCGCGCTCGCCGTGACGCAGTGGCGCGCGGACCGGGGCGTCGAGGAGTCCTCGACGCTGATCCGGCTCGAAGGACACGGCCGCGAGGAGCAGGTCGTGCCCGGCGCCGACCTGTCCCGTACGGTCGGCTGGTTCACCAGCATGTTCCCCGTACGGCTCGACCTCGCCGGTCACGACGTGCAGGAGGCACTCGCCGGCGGCGCCGCCGCGGGCGGCGTGCTCAAGGCCGTGAAGGAACAGCTCCTGGCCATCCCCGACAAGGGCGTCGGCTTCGGCCTCCTGCGCTACCTCAACCCGTCCACCGCCGCCGAACTCGACTGGCGGGCCACCCCCCAGATCTCCTTCAACTACCTGGGACGGGTCGCCGCCGGCGACAGCGCCGACGGGCAGCAGGGCACCGGCTGGAACCTGGCCGCCGACGCGCTCGGCCTCGCCGCGGACCTCGACGCGGACATGCCCGCGCTCTCCACGGTCGAGATCAGCGCCTACGTCACCGACACCGACCGGGGCCCGCGCTTCAACGCCCGGGTCTCCTACCCGGCCGGAGTGCTTACGCGGGCCGAGGCCCAGGCACTCGCCGACCTGTGGGTCCGCGCCCTGGAGGGCTTCGCCCACCACGTCGCCACCCCCGGCGCCGGCGGCCTGACCCCCTCGGACGTGCCGCTGGTCCGCATGACCCAGGGCGAGATCGAGAACTGGGAGGCGCAGTACCCGGGCCTGGCCGACGTCTGGCCGCTGACCCCGCTCCAGTTCGGTCTGCTCTTCGAGACCATGCGCCTGGAGGAGGACGCCTTCGACCCGCACATCGTGCAGGTGGCCTTCCACGTCCAGGGCCAGGTCGACCCGGCCAGGATGCGCGTCGCCGCGCAGGCGCTCCTCGACCGCTACGCCAACCTGCGCACCGCCTTCGTCACCGACGCGAGCGGCGACCTCACCCAGCTCGTCCTCGACGAGGTCGAACTGCCCTGGCGCGTCGCCGATCTGCGCGAGCTCGACGAAGCGGGCCGCGAGGAGGGGCTGGAGCGGATCCTCGCCGAGGACCACTACGCACAGTTCGACCCGGCGAAGCCCCCGATGCTGCGGGCCTCGCTGGTCCGGCTGGCGGAGGAGACCTCCGAGCTGGTGCTGACCGTGCACCACGCGCTCTTCGACGGATGGTCGTTCCCCCTGCTCGTACGGGACCTCGCGTACCTGTACGCGTCCGGGGGCGACGCCTCCGGGCAGCCGCGCGTGCCCGAGTACCGGGAGTTCCTGCGCTGGCTGTCCCGGCGGGACGACAAGGCGGCCGCCGCGGCCTGGGCCAAGGAGATGGAGGGCGTCGGCGAGGCCACCCTGCTCGCCGCCGAGACCCCGCGGGACGCCGGCGACGACGCCCGCGTCGGGCAGGTCGACGTCCCGCTGCCGCTGGACGAGGCCCGTGCGCTCAAGAAGCGCGCCGCCGAGCTGGGCGTGTCGATGGGCACCCTGGTCCAGGGCGTGTGGGCGCTGATGCTCGGCCAGCTCACCGGAAAGCGGGACGTGATCTTCGGAACCACGGTCTCCGGCCGCCCGGCCGAGGTGCCCGGCGTCGACCAGATGGTGGGTCTGTTCGTCAACTCCCTGCCCATCCGCGCCGAGTACGCGCCGAGCGACACCCTCGGCCAGGTGCTGAAGAACCTCCAGGAGCGGCAGACCGCGCTGCTGGACCACCACCACTTCGGGCTGCACCGCATCCAGCGGGAGGCCGGCCTGAAGGAACTCTTCAACACGATCGTGCTGTTCCAGTCCTTCCCCGTCGACAAGGAGGCCCTGGGCGCGGCCAACACCGCGGCGGGCGTCTCGTTCACCGGTATCCGCCCGTCCGCGGGCGCCGCGTACCTGGTGGGTCTGGCGGCCGACGCCGAGCCCTACCTGCGCATGATCCTGCAGTACCAGCGGCAGGCCATCAGCGCGGAGACGGTGGAGCGGATCGCCGAACGGGTGCTGCACATCCTGCGGCAGCTGATCGCCGACCCGCAGATCCCGGTGGGCGCGCTGGACGTGCTGCACGAGGCCGAGCGCGAGCGGATCCTCCTCGCCTTCAACGACACGGCGACGCAGACCCCGGCCCTCACCCTGCCCGCCCTGTTCGAGCGGAAGGCCGCCGAGGCCCCGCACGAGGTCGCGGTGCTCTTCGAGGACGAGAAGGTGACCTACGGGGAACTGGACGCGCGGGCCAACCGGCTGGCGCGGGCCCTCGTCGAGCGGGGTGTCGGACCGGAGACGGTCGTGGGCGTGGCCCTGCGGCGCTCGCCGCAGTGGCCGGTGGCGGTCCTCGCCGTGACGAAGGCGGGCGGCGCCTACCTTCCGCTGGACCCGGCCTACCCGGCCGAACGGCTCACGTACATGGTCGAGGACTCGGCGATCGGGCTGATCCTGACCGACGGGGCCACGGCGGACCGGCTGCCCGACCTGCCCTCGCAGCTGCTGGTCCTGGACGCCCCGGAGTTCGCCGAGGCCCTGGCCGGGACGGACGACACCGTACTGACCGACGCGCAGCGGCTGAACCCGCTCGTGGTGGCCAACACCGCCTACGTCATCTACACCTCGGGATCCACGGGCCGGCCCAAGGGCGTGGCCGTCACGCACACCGGCTTCGCCAACATGGTCGCGGAGGTGACGGAGCTGCTCGGCATCACCGCCGGCAGCCGGGTCCTGCAGTTCGCCTCGCCGAGCTTCGACATCTCCGTCGCCGAGATGTGCATGTCGCTGTTCGCCGGGGGCGCCCTGGTCATGGCGGACCCGGACCGGCTCACGCCCGGGGCCGCGCTCGCCGAGACCGCCGACACGTACGGGGTGACCCACGCGATCCTGACGCCCACGGTGCTGGCCGCCATGCCCGCGGGTTCGCTGTCCACCGTCGCCTCCCTGATGGTGGCCGGTGAGGCCACCTCGCCGGAGCTGGTGGCCACCTGGTCGGCCGGACGCCGGATGTTCAACGGCTACGGTCCGACGGAGACGACCATCGGCGCGACGGTGAGCGAGCTCACCGCCGGGGCCACCGTGTCGATCGGCCGCCCCATCCGCAACACCCGGGTGTACGTGCTGGACGCCGCGCTGCGGCCGGTCCTGCCGGGCGTACCGGGGGAGCTCTACATCGCCGGTGCGGGTCTGACCCGCGGCTACGTCGGCCGGCCGGAGCTGACCGCCCAGCGGTACGTGGCCTGCCCGTTCGGCGGGCCCGGCGAGCGGATGTACCGCACCGGCGACCTGGTCGAGTGGACCCGCGACGGCGAGCTGGTGTTCCGCGGACGCACGGACAACCAGATCAAGATCCGCGGCTTCCGCATCGAGCTCGGCGAGATCGAGTCCGCGCTGACGGCCCACCCGACGGTGGACCACGGCGTGGTCACCGCCCGGGACAACCTGGCCGGCGACAAGCAGCTCGTCGCCTACGTCGTCCCCGCACCGGGCGAGAGCGTGGTGGCCGAGGCCCTGCGCAAGCACCTCACCAGCCGGATGCCGGAGTACATGGTCCCGTCGGCCTTCGTCACGCTGGAGCAGCTGCCGCTCACCCCGAACGGCAAGCTGGACCGGGAGGCCCTGCCCGACCCGGAGTTCACCGGCGGAGCGGACTACCGCGCGCCGCGCAACCCGCTGGAGACCACCCTGGCCAAGCTGTTCGCCGAGGCGCTCGAACTGGAGAAGGTCGGCATCGACGACGACTTCTTCGACCTCGGCGGTCACTCGCTGCGCCTGACCCGCCTGATCAGCCGGATCCGCGCGGTCCTCGGGGCCAAGGTCCCGATCCGCGTGATGTTCGGCGCCACCACGGTGGCGAAGCTGGCCGAGTACCTGGAGTCCCAGGTCAAGACCGCCCAGGCGCCCGTCTTCGCCGACCCGTTCGCGGTCGTCCTGCCGATGCGCACCGAGGGCACGAAGCCGCCCCTGTGGTTCATCCACCCCGGTGTCGGACTGTGCTGGTCCTACGTGGGCCTCGCCCAGCTCCTCGGCGACCGGCCGGTGTACGGCATCCAGGGCCGCGGCTTCGACGGCACGGGCCGGGCCGGGTCCACCCAGGCGATGCTCGACGACTACCTGGAGCAGATCCTGGCGGTCCAGCCGGAGGGCCCGTACCACTTCGTCGGGCACTCCACGGGCGGCACCTACGCCCACGCCCTCGCCGCGGCACTGAAGCGGCGGGGACACGAGGTGGCGCTGCTGGCCCTCATGGACAGCCCGCCGAGCGGCTGGTTCCGGCACATCGAGGACCCGGTGAACATGCCGGAGGTCCGCGAGTTCTTCAAGGAGTTCTTCATCGGCTCCGGAGTGGACGAGGACCGCGAGGCGCTGGTGGAGAACGGCAGCCACCTCTTCAAGTCGCACGCCGAGATGCTGCTGGAGTGGGACTCGCCCGTCTACGACGGCGACGCGGTGTTCTTCAACGCCACGCGGAACCCGGACGAGTCCTACGCGGCGATCTGGGCCCCGCACATCGGCGGCACCATCCACGAACACGACATCGACGCCACGCACATGGGCATGCCGAAGGCCCAGCCCGCGGCCGAGATCGCCCGCATCATCAACCTCCACCTTGAGGGGAACTGACCATGACCGGGACATCCGCCGGCGCGGACGCGAAGGAAGCGGCGGCCTTCGTCGACCGCATGGGCATCAATCCGGAGTTCTTCTGGCTGCGCGGTCACAAGCCCGAGCACCCGGTCGAGGTCAACGACTACGGCATCGTCAACGTGTACGGGTACAAGGAGGTGCTGGAGGTCGTCGGCAATCCGGGGACGTACTCCAGTGACGTGGCCGAACTGATCGCGGGCGACGTGGAGATCGACCCCGAGTTCAGTGACGGCACCCTGCTGCAGTCCGACCCGCCGGACCACACCAAGCTGCGCAAGATCATCAGCAAGGCGTTCACCCGCGGGATGGTCGCGGCCCTGGAGCCGCGGATGGTCGAGATCACCCACGAACTGCTCGACCAGGTGTCCGACCAGGACAGCATCGAGATGGTCGACGACCTGGCCTACCCGATGCCGATCATCGTCATCTCCGAGCTGCTCGGCGTACCGCAGAGCGACCGCGACCTGTTCAAGACGTGGGTCGACCGGATGGCCCACAGCGCGGTCGCCCTCACCTCCGGCGACCGCGACCTGGACGAGGACGTCGACGCCCAGGCCGCCATGCGCGTGGTCCCGGAGATGTTCCAGTACCTGCGCGAGCACGCCGCCGAGCGCCGGCTCAAGCCGCGCGAGGACCTGCTGACCAAGCTGGTCGAGGCGGAGGTCGACGGGGAGCGGCTGAGCGACAACGCGGTGGTGAACTTCGCCAACGAGCTGCTCGTCGTCGGCCACGCCACCACCAGCGCGCTGCTCGGCAACACCCTCCTGTGCCTGGACGCCTTCCCGGAGCACCTGGCCGCCGTCCGCGGGAACCCGGACCTCACCCCCGGTCTGATCGAGGAGTCGCTGCGCTACCTGAGCCCGATCGCGACGGCCTACAAGGCCTGCGTCGCCGAGGGCGAACTCGCCGGCGTCACGGTGCACCCGGGGCAGCTGGTCGCCATCTCGCTGTCGGCGGCCAACCGGGACGAGCGCCAGTTCACCCGCCCGCACCTGTTCGACCCGTACCGCGACCCCAATCCGCACATCGGCTTCGGCCGGGGCATCCACTTCTGCCTCGGTGCCCCGCTGGCCCGGATGGAGGGCCGGATCGCGACGGACATCCTGCTGGACCGCTTCCCGAAGATGCGGACGGACCCGGACAACCCGCCGGCCTTCCTGCCGCTGCCCCACGTCATCTCGACCTCGGAGCTCCCGCTCCTCGTCCGATGAGGCGCCACTGTGCGGCCCGTGACCGGGCCACCGAAGGAGACCCCCGATGACCGGTACGACCAGCCCCCTCGCCAAGTGGGAGATGCATCCACGGCACTTCTGGCTGCGCGGGATCCAGCCCGAGGCGCCGATCGAGTACGACCCCGAGGTCGGGATGTGGCACGTCTACGGGTACCCGGAGACGCTCGAGATCCTCAGCGACCCCGCCACGTACTCCTCCGAGGTGGCCGCCCGCTACGTCAGCCCGGAACAGGCGGCCGTCGCCTTCGACGGGAACCTGACCCAGGCCGACCCGCCGGAGCACCAGAAACTGCGCAAGCTGGTGGGGCGCACCTTCACCCTGAAGATGGTGGCCGAGCTCGAATCGCGCATCACCGCGCTCACCCACGAGCTGCTCGACGAGGTCAAGGGCGACACCTTCGACCTCGCGGAGGCACTGGCCTACCCGCTGCCGGTGATCGTCATCTGCGACATGCTCGGCATCCCCCGCGAGGACCGGGAGCTCCTCAAGGAATGGGCCGACCAGTCGCTCATGGCGAGCACCCAGCTCACCACGCACCAGGGCGACCAGGCGCAGGAGGAGTCCCTCGACACCCAGGCCGAAGCGGCCATGGCGATGGGCTTCTACATCCTCGACCTCGTCACCCGGCGGCGCGCCGAACCGCAGGAGGACCTGCTGTCCCGGCTCGTCGAGGCGGAGGTCGACGGGGAGCGGCTCACCGACCGGCAGATCGTCAACTTCGCCAATCTGCTGATCTCGGCCGGCCACATCACCACGACGATGCTGCTGGGCAACACCATCCTGTGCCTGGACGCCTTCCCGGACGTCGACGAACGGGTGCGGGCGGACCGGTCGCTGGTGCCGACCCTGCTGGAGGAGTCGCTGCGCTACCTGAGCCCGCTCGCCGCGGGCTACCGGGTCACCACCCGCGACGTGGAGATCGCCGGGGTGAAGGTGCCCGAGGGCGATGTGCTGGAGGTCTGGTTCTCGGCCGCCAACCGGGACGCCCGGGTGTTCGAGAACCCGGACGTCTTCGACCCGGCCCGCACCCCCAACCCGCAGATCGGCTTCGGCCGGGGCATCCACTTCTGCCTCGGCGCCCCGCTCGCGCGGCTGGAGGGGCGGATCGCCATGAACATCCTGTTCGACCGCTTCCCCAAGCTGCGGGTGGACCCGGACGACAAGCCGACCTTCCTCACCTCCCCGGAGTTCACCGGGGTCTGGAAGCTGCCGATCCGGGTGAACTAGCCGGCCGGCGGCCCGGACCGACCGGTCCGGGCCGCCGGCCCCGTACCCGCCCCCCCCGCATCCCCGTAACGCCCGCCACCGGGGCCGGCGCAGGACAAGGAGCATCTTTTGACCCACTACGACGCGATTGTGGTCGGCGCTCGGTGCGCCGGGGCTCCGGCCGCGATGCTGCTCGCGCGCGCCGGCTACCGGGTGCTCATGGTCGAGCGCGGCACCTTCCCCAAGGACACCCTCTCCACGCTCTACATCCACCAGCCCGGTGTCGCCTCCCTCGCCCGGTGGGGCCTGCTGCCCGCGGTCGTGGCCACCGGCGCCCCCGCCCTCGACAACGTTCGCTACACCCACGGCGACATCCGGCTCGACGGCTGCTCCTGGGCGGCCGACGGGCAGCGCGCCGCCTACGCGCCCCGCCGCTACCTCCTCGACCCGATCCTCGCGCAGGGCGCCGTCGACGCGGGCGTCGAATTCCGCGAGAACTGCTCGGTCAGCGACCTCGTCTTCGACGGCGACCGCGTCGTCGGGGTCCGGCTCGGCTCCACCGGCACCGTCGAGCGGGCCACCCTCGTCGTCGGCGCCGACGGCATGCGCTCCACCGTCGCCGCGAAGGCCGGCGCCCCGCTCGTCGTCGAGGACCCGACCTCGACGTGCGCCTACTACTCCTACTGGTCCGGCCTGCGGCCCGGATTCAGGCTGTACGACACCCCCGGGCACTGGGTCGGCACCGTACCCACCAACGACGGGGCGACGCTCGTCGCCGGCTACCTCCCCCAGGACCAGTTCCACAGCGTGCGCGGCGACGCGCTGGGCGCCCTGCTCACGAACGTGGAGAAGACGGCCCCCGAACTGCGCCAGGAAATGGCGGACGGGGCCCGGCTGGAGCGCGTCTACGGTACCGGCGACCAGCGCAACTTCTTCCGGCAGGCCGCCGGCCCCGGCTGGGTGCTCGTCGGCGACGCCGCCCACCACAAGGACTCGATCACCGCTCGCGGGATCACCGACGGCTTCTACCAGGCCCAGCTGCTCGCGGACTGCATCGGCGACGGCCTGCACGACCCCGAGCGGCTGCGGACCGCCCTCGACACCTACGCCGAGCAGCGGATGGAGGCGCTCACGCCCGAATACCGGGCCACGCTCAAGACGGCCCGGCTGGACCCGCCCGCCCACCACCTGGACCTGCTGCGCGCCATCGCCACCAGCGGTGAACTGACGAACCGGTACTTCTCGACGCTGTCCGGTGTCTGCCCGATCGACGAATTCGTCACCCCCGAACTGCTCGACCTGATGGAAGAGATGGACATGAAAGGAACGAAGGGATGACCGACGGGACGACCGGGAACGACCGGCTGCCGCTCACCTTCGGGCAGGAGCTCATCCGGTCCGGACACCGCCGGGAGGGGGCGTACGGTCAGCACCCGGTCATCGCGCTGCGGCTGACCGGCACCCTCGACCGCACCGAACTCACCGGGGCCCTGCGGCTCCTGGCGGCCCGCCACGAGCCCCTGCGCACCACCTTCACCGAGGCCGGCGGCCGGCCCGTGCAGAAGGTCTGGCCGGCCGGGCCGCTGGAGCTGGAATCCGCCGACCTGACGGCGCTGCCCGCACCGGAGCGCACCCGCCGGCTCGACGCCCGCATCGCGGAACTGGCCGCCAGGCCGTACGACCTCGCCTCCGGCCCGCTGCTGCGCTCCCTCCTGGTCCGCCTCGGCGCCGACGAGCACGTGCTGGTGCTGAACGCCCACCGCATCGCCGTGGACACCCGCTCCCGGACGCTCGTCATCGCGGAGCTCACCGAGCTGTACGCGGCGGCCGTCTCCGCCAGGCCCGCCCGGCTGCCCGAACTCCCGGTCCGGTACGCGCAGTACGCGGCCGAACAGCGCGCACGCGTCACCGAGACCGACCTCGCCGCGCAGCTGGAGCACTGGCGCGGCCACCTCGCCGGCCTGCCCGCCCTGCGGCTGCCCACCGACCGGCCCCGCTCCCGGGCCCGCGGCGCGGCCGCCGCCCACCACGGGTTCCGGATACCCGCCGGGACCGTCAAGGGCCTCGCCGCGGCCGCCGAGGCGCACGGCGGCACCCTGTTCGCCGGCCTCTTCGCCGCCTGCCAGGTGCTGTTCTCCCGGCACACCGGCCAGGAGGACCTGGCCCTGGGCACCCTCGCGGACGGCCGCCCCCAGCCGGTGCTCGACGGCCTGGTCGGCGCCTTCGACAACCCCCTCCTGCTGCGCGCCCACGTACGCGCCGAGGCGCCGTTCACCGAGCTGCTGGCGCGGACCTGTGCCACCCTCGCCGAGGCCGCCGCCCACCAGGACGTGCCCTTCGACCAGGTCCGCACCGCCCTCGGCGAGGGCAAGGACGCCGGCGACACCCCCGCCGTCCAGGTGATGGTGGTGCTGCGCGACACCGCCGAGGCGGCCGGGCCCGTACAGGCGCCGGGACTTGACGTACGGGCCTTCCCCGCGCCCGGTGTGCCCGCCGCGTACGACATCACCGTGGAGTTCGCCGAGACCGGCACGGGCGACCTGGCCGGCACGATGGAGTACGACGGCGCCCTCTTCGACGCGGTCACCGTGGAAGTGCTGGCCCGCCACCTGTCGGTGCTGCTCGACGCCGCCGCGGCCGACCCGGACACCGCCGTGGAGGAGCTGCCGCTCGCCGACGAGGAGGAGCTGCGCCTCCTCACCACCGAATGGGCCGTCAACCGCGCCGAGTTCCCCGCTGACAGCTGCGTCCACGAGCTCGTCGCCGAACAGGCGCGCCTGCGCCCCGACGCGATCGCCGTCAGCGCCGGCCTGGAGACGCTGACCTACGCCGAACTGGACGCCCGCGCGAACCGGCTGGCCAACCTGCTCGTCGCCGACGGGGTCCGGCCCGGCACGTTCATCGCCGTCTGCCTGCCCCGCGGACCCGAGCTCGTCACCGCGCTGCTCGGCGTCCTGAAGGCCGGCTGTGCCTACCTGCCGCTGAACCCCGACTATCCCGGGGACCGGCTGAGCTTCATGCTCTCCGACGCCGAAGTGCCGCTGTGCCTCACCGAGTCCTGGCTCACCGGCAAACTGCCGTCCGCCGGCACGCGGATGATCTCCCTGGACGAGCAGGACGAGGCGGTCGCCGCCCAGCCGGCCGCTGCCCCGGACGTCCGGGTCACCGCCGACGACCCCGCGTACATCATGTACACATCGGGCTCCACGGGCACGCCCAAGGGCGCCGTCATCGGCCACCGCTCCGTCGTCCGGCTGTTCCGCAACGCCGACTGGGTGTCGCTGGGCCCGGACGACGTCATGGCCCAGGGCTCGGACGTCACCTTCGACGCGGCCACCCTCGAGATCTGGGGCCCCCTGCTGGCGGGCAGCCGGATGGCCGTCATCGACAAGGACACGCTGCTCGACCCGGCCGAGCTGACCGCCGCACTGCGCCGGGGCGGCGTCACGACGCTGTTCGTCACGACCGCCGTCTTCAACCAGATCGTCGCCGCCGACCCGTACGCCTTCGGGGCGCTGCGCCACGTGCTCTTCGGCGGCGAGGCGGCCAACTCCGTGCGCGTGGCCGAGGTACTGGCGGCCGCGCCGCCGCAGCGGCTCGTGAACCTCTACGGGCCCACCGAGACCGCCGTCCTCGGCACCTGGCACCTCATCCGCGAGGCGGACGGGAACATGCCCGTCCCGATCGGCCGCGCCGTCGCCAACACCACCGCGTACGTGCTCGACGAGCGGCTGCGGCCGGCGCCGATCGGGGTGGCCGGCGAACTGTTCATCGCCGGTCCGGGCGTCGCCCAGGGCTACCTCAACCGGCCCGAGCTGACCGCCGACCGCTTCCTGGACAACCCGCACGGCGAGGCCCCGGACCACCGCATGTACCGCACCGGCGACCTGGTGCGCTGGACCAGCGCGGGAGTCATCGAGTACGTGGGCCGGGCCGACCACCAGGTCAAGGTCCGCGGCTACCGCATCGAGCCCGGCGAGATCGAACTCGTCCTCCAGCAGCACCCCCAGGTCGGGGTGGCGCTGGTCCTGGCCCTGGCCGACGGCGAGCACAAGCGCCTCGTCGGCTACGTGACCCCCGCCGCCGCGGGACACCACCCGCAGCCGGCAGAGCTGCGGGAGTTCGTCTCCGCCCGGCTGCCCGTCCACATGGTGCCGTCCGCCGTCGTGTGCCTGGAACAGTTCCCGCTCACCCCGAGCGGCAAGGTCGACCGCAAGGCCCTGCCCGCCCCGGAGCACGCCGCCGCCCCCGCGGGCGCCCAGGAGCCCCGTACGGGCACCGAGCGGCTGCTCGCCCAGATCTGGTCCGACGTGCTCGGCATCCCGGCCGTCGGAGTCACCGACAACTTCTACGAGCTGGGCGGGGACTCCATCCTCGGCATCAGGGTCGTCGCCCGGGCGAAGAAGGCCGGGCTGGTGATCTCCGCCAAGGACGTGTTCCGCAAGCAGACCATCGCCGAACTCGCCACCACCGCGGTGGTGGCGGAAGCCGCCTGAGGCCCCCGCCCCCGCCCCCCTCCACAGCCGACCCTTACCGTGCCGCGGACCTCCGGGTCCGCGGCCCCGGAGGAGACACGCCCATGACTGCCCCCACCCTGCCGGCGGCCGAGCTCGCGGACCCGGCGGACCTGGCCGATCCGGCCGCCTACGACCTCACCGACCCGCAGACCTTCGAGGACAACGACCCGCACCAGCTGTGGCGGCCCTTCCGCGCGCACAACCCGGTGTTCTGGCACCCGGCACGGGACGGCAAGCCCGGATTCTGGGTCCTCACCAAGTACGACGACATCATGACCGCCTACCGCGACAACAAGCGGTACACCTCCGAGCAGGGCAACGTGCTCAGCACCCTGCTGCTCGGCGAGGACTCCGCCGCGGGCAAGATGCTCGCCGTCACCGACGGCCCGCGCCACCGCGAGATCCGCAACCTGATGATGAAGTCCTTCTCGCCGCGCGTCCTGGCCCCGGTCGTGCAGAACGTCCAGCAACTCACCGACCAGCTGATCTCCGAGGCCGTCGAGGCCGGCGAGGTGGACTTCGTCACCGCGGTCGCCGACCGGATCCCCATCCACAGCATCGGCGACCTCATGGGCATCCCCGCCGAGGACCGCGAGCAGCTCGTGGACTGGAACGCCCAGACCCTCTCCCGGTACAGCGCCGACGACGGCGAGGAGGTCTCGCTGATGGCGCGCAACGAGATCGTGCTCTACATCTCCGGACTGATGGCCGAGCGCCGCCGCAATCCCGGCGAGGACGTCCTCAGCACGCTGGCCACCGCCACGATCGACGGCGAGCCGCTCAGCGAGGAGGAGATCATCTACAACGCGTACAGCCTGATCCTGGGCGGCGACGAGTCCAGCCGGGCCACCGCCTCCGGCATCGTCCACGCCTTCAGCCAGTACGAGGACCAGTGGCGCCGGCTGAAGAACGCGGAGGTCACCCTGGAGAGCGCCACCGAGGAGGTCATGCGCTGGACCACCCCGACCATGCACTTCGGCCGGCACGCCCTGGTGGACATCCCGATCCGCGACCACGTCGTCAAGGCCGGTGAGATCGTCACCCTGTGGAACAGCTCGGCCAACTTCGACGAGGACGCCTTCGCCGACCCCTACACCTTCGACCTGGGGCGCACCCCCAACAAGCACGTCAGCTTCGGCCACGGACCGCACTTCTGCCTCGGCGCCTACCTGGGCCGCGTCCACATGATCTCCATGCTGGAGTCGCTGCGCACGCGGGTGGCCGACATCGAGCTGCTCGCCCCACCCACCCGGCTCTTCTCCAACTTCGCCAACGGACACGCCACCCTGAAGGTCCGCCTCACCGGCGAACGCGCCGCCTAGCCCCCCGTACACACGGCGAAGGCCCTCCCGATCGGTTGACCGGGAGGGCCTTCGCCGTGGTGAGCGGGCCGCCGGGTCAGCGGCCGCTGCCCACCAGCGAGGCGGCGGCGAAGACGCGGAGGTCGTCCGCGATCGCCCGCACCACCTCGTGCTCGGAGGACTGCAGGTAGAAGTGGCCGCCCTCGAAGAACCGCGCCGTGAAGGCGGCCGCCGTGTGCTCGCTCCACCGCAGCAGTCCCTCGCGCGGCACGTTGAAGTCCTGCGCCCCGGAGTACGCGTGCAGGGGGCAGGCGAGCCGGGTGCCCACGGCGCCCCGGTAGCTCTCCGCGGCCTTGAAATCGGCCCGCAGGGAGGGCAGTACCGTCGCCATCAGGTCCTTGTCGGCCAGCAGCTCCGGCGGGGTGCCGGCCAGGTCGAAGATGGACGAGGCGAGGTCCTCGTCCGCCATGAGGGACAGGCCCCGGCTCAGGTGGATGGCGGCCGCCGGCCGGCCCGAGACGATCACGCCGATCGGCGCGCGGTCCGGGTGCAGGCGCTCCAGCCGCAGGGCCACCTCGTACGCGACGATCGAGCCCAGGCTGTGGCCGAACAGGGCGAGCGGCCGGTGCGCACGGGGGAGCAGGGCCTCGACCACCTCGTCGGCCATCTCCCCGATGTCCTCCAGGCAGCGCTCGCCCAGCCGGTCCTGGCGGCCCGGGTACTGCACGTTGAGCACCTCGGCGCTGTCGGACAGGGCCGCCGACAGGCCGTGGTAGCCCGTCGCCGAGCCGCCCGCGTGCGGGAAGACGACCAGCGTCGGCGCGCCGGCCGGCGCCCGGTGGTAACTGCGCAGCCAGCCCGTGGGGTCCGAGCCGGAGCCGTGGGGTCGCTTCATCGCCGATCTCCGTTCTCCGCGGGCCCGTGGGCCCCGGGGGTGTCCGAGGTGGTGCTCGCGAGCAGGTGCGGCCCGACGTCCGCGAGGCCGGCGCAGCCGGTGAGGGCCAGGGCCAGGCCGAGGTCCGTCAGCAGACAGCGCAGCACGTGCTCGACGCCGCCCCGGCCGCCGAGCCCGAGCCCGTACACGTACGGCCTGCCGTAGAGGACGGCGTCCGCGCCCAGGGCCAGGGCCTTGACCACGTCACTGCCGGTCCGGATCCCGGAGTCCATCAGCACCGGTACGTCCGGGCCGACGGCCGCGCGCACCCCGGGCAGCGCGTCCAGGGCGGACACGCTGCCGTCGAGCTGGCGGCCGCCGTGCGTGGAGACGACCACGCCGTCCGCGCCGTGCTCCAGCGCCAGCCGGGCGTCATCCGGATGCAGGACGCCCTTGACGAGCAGCGGCAGCCGGGTCAGCCCGCGCAGCCAGGCCAGGTCCGCCCAGGTGAGGGTCGGGTCGGTGGAGATCTGCGCCCAGCGCAGCACGGCCGCGGTGGCGTCCGCCCCGGCCGGCAGCCCGGCCAGGAACGCGGGGTCGCCCGTGAAGTTCGCGATGCCCGTCCCGCGCAGGAACGGCGAGTAGCCGATGTCGAGTTCGGCCGGGCGGAAGCCCAGGTGGGTGGCGTCGACCGTGACCACGATGGCCGTGTAGCCGGCGGCCTCGGCGCGTCGCACCAGCGACTCGCCCACCGCCCGGTCCGAGGGCAGGTACAGCTGGAACCAGCGCGGGTGGTCACCCGCCAGCTCGGCCACCTCCTCCAGCGTGCGGGAGGCGAAGGTCGACAGCACCAGCGGCACCCCGGCCGCCGCGGCGGCCCGCGCCGTGGCCGACTCGCCCTCGGGGTGCGCCACTTGCTGCGCGGCCAGCGGTGCCAGCAGGACCGGTACGGGCAGCCGCTGCCCGAACAGGGTAACCGAGGTGTCGGTCCGGCGGATGCCGCACAGCATCCGCGGCACCAGCCGGTGGCGGTCGAAGGCCGCGCGGTTGGCCCGGCCGGTCGCCCCGGAGCCGGCGGTGCCCGCCACGTACGCGAAGCCCTCGGGGGACATCACCGCGCGGGCCGCGGCCTCCAGCGCGGCCGGGTCGGTCGGCAGCGCCGGGGTGCGGCCTTCGAGGCCGCCCAGCAGGATCTCCCGTACGAGGTCGGCGAGGGGCTCCTCGGCCGGAGCGGCGGGCGCGTCCGGCTCCGCGGCCCGGGGCGCCGCGGCTAGCCGGGCCAGGTCCTCGCGGACGCAGTGGGAGAGCAGCGGCCCGGTCTCCCCGGGCCGTTCGACGAGCGAGAAGTGCCCGCCGGACAGCGTCACGAGGGTGTGCCCGTTCCTGCCGTGCCGGGCCCAGCCGGCCATCTGCTCCAGGGAGTTCTTCGGGTCGGACGCCGCCAGGAGCACGGTGAGCGGGGCCGTCACGGCGGCCCCGCCGGCGCAGCGGTAGCGCAGCAGGGCCCGGTGGTCGGCGCGCAGCAGGCGCAGCACCTCGCCGACGATCTCCGGGTCCCGCAGCAGCGGTTCGGGGATCCCGCCGAGCCGCCGCAGCCCGGCGACCAGCTCCTCGTCGCCGACGCCGGTCAGGTCGGGCTCCTCCCAGTCCTGCGCCGGGGGCCGGGCCGCCGAGACGAACAGCCGGGCGACGGTGCCGCGTTCCTCCAGGAGCCGGGCCGTCTCGAAGGCCACGAGGGCCCCCATGCTGTGACCGAGGAGGAACACCGGCAGATCGGAGCGGGAGGCGAGGGCCTCGGCCACGCCCGCGGCGAGCTCGCCGATGTCCTCGGCGCAGGGTTCGCCGCGCCGGTCCTGGCGGCCGGGGTACTGGACGGCGAGCAGCTCGATGTCCTCGGGCAGCGCGGCCGACAGCGCCACGAAGGCGTTCGCGGCCCCGCCCGCGTGCGGGAAGCACACGAGGCGGGCGGTCGCGGCCGGCCGGGCGTGGTAGGTACGGATCCACCGGGAGGGGTCGACGGGCCCGCTCGCGGGCCGGGTCGGCCGGGTGGCCCGGCCGGCCGGCGGAGCCGGCGCGGCCGTCGGGGTGTTGGTCATGCCCACGCGGAGTGATCCTCCTTCATAGAACCCAGTTCGGTCAGCAGCTCGCGCAGCCGCTCGCTGACCACGGCGCTCTGCGCCTCGCTCAGCGGCCGGTCGGCGACCGCGGCCTCCAGCCGGGCGAGGTCGGCGAGCAGCGCCACGGTGACGCCGGCGCCGTTGCCGGCCGTGTCCGCCGTGTCCGCCGCGGCAGCCGCGCCCACGGCCGGCTCGGCCGCCGGCGCGACGGTGGCTTCCACGGCCGGTTCGGCGGCCGCCTCCGGGAGCTGTTCCCGCAGGTGGACCACCAGTTCGGCCGGCGTCGGCCAGTCGTAGATGAACGTCGCGGGCAGCTTGATGCCCGTGGCGACGGCGAGCCGGTTGCGCAGCTCCACCGCCGTGAGCGAGTCGAAGCCCAGCCGCTCGAAGGCCCCGTCCCGGTCCACCGCCGCACCGGAGGCGTGCCCCAGGACGGCCGCGACCTCCTGGAGCACGGAGTCCAGCAGCCGGTCGCCGGTCAGCGAGGACTCGGCGACCGCCGCCCCCGCCGCGGCCCCGGGCGCGGACCGCGCCCCCGCGCCGCTCGCCGGGGCGGGCACCAGGCTCCGCAGCAGGGCCGGCACCGCCGCGCCCTCCGCGATCCGGGCCCGCAGCCCGTCGAGGTTCCAGCGCGCCGCGACCGCCACCGGACGGTCGCGGCGCACCGCGGCGTCCAGCAGCTCCAGCCCGAGCTCCGAGGTGAGCGGAGCCACGCCCACCCGCGCCATGCGGGCGACGTCCGCGTCGGTGAGACCGGCGCCCATGCCGCCGGCCCCCTCCCACAGACCCCACACGACGGAGACGCCGGGGCGGCCGACCGAACGCCGGTACTCCATCAGTCCGTCGAGGAACGCGTTGCCCGCCGCGTAGCCGGCCTGCCCCGGAGAGCTGAGCGTTCCCGCGAGGGAGGAGAAGACGACGAACGCGTCGAGGCCGAGCGGCTCGGTGAGCTCGTGCAGGTGGAGCGCCGCGTCCACCTTCGGACGCAGGGTCCGCTCCAGGCTCTCGGCGGTCATCGAGGTGAGCAGGCCGTCGTCCAGCACCCCCGCCGCGTGCACGACCCCGCCGATGCGGACGCCGTCACCGGCCAGCCCGCCGAGGGCCGCGGCCAGCGCGGCCCGGTCGGCCGCGTCACAGGGCACCGTACGGACGTCCGCGCCCAGGGCGCGCAGCTCGGCGATGTCCCGGGCCGCGTCCTCGCCGGGCAGCCCGCGGCCCATCAGGACCAACTGCCGTATCCCGTGCTCCGCCACCAGGTGGCGGGCCGCGAGCCGGCCCAGCCAGCCCAGACCGCCGGTGATCAGGACGGCCCGGGCGGTGTCCCAGCGCTCGTTCCCGTCGGCCAGGTCCAGCACCACCTTGCCGATGTGCCGGGCCTCGCTCAGGTAGCGGAACGCGTCCGGTGCCCGGCGCAGGTCCCAGGCCGCCACCGGCGGTGCCTGGAGCGCGCCCCGCTCGAACAGCCCGAGGAGGTCGGTGAAGATCTCCTGGATCCGGTCCGGACCGGGGTCGCGGACGTCGTACGTCCGGTACGTCACCCCGGGGTGCGCGCCGGCCACCTCGGCGGCGTCGCGCCGGTCGGTCTTGCCCATCTCCAGGAACCGTCCGCCGCGCGGCAGCAGCCGCAGCGAGGCGTCCGCGAACTCCCCGGCGAGGGAGTTGAGCACCACGTCGACGCCGTCGCCCCCGGTGGCACCGAGGAAGGCCCGCTCGAAGTCCAGGGTGCGGGAGGAGGCGATGCGCCCGTCCGGGACCCCCGCGGCTCGCAGCGCGTCCCACTTGGCGGGGCTCGCCGTGGAGTACACCTCGGCGCCGAGGTGGCGGGCGATCTGGATCGCCGCCGTGCCGACGCCGCCGGCGCCCGCGTGCACGAGCACCGATTCGCCCGCGCGCAGTCCGGCCAGGTCCACCAGGCCGTAGTAGGCCGTCAGGTAGGTGACGGGAACCGCAGCGGCCTGCCGGAAGGACCAGCCCTCCGGGATCCGGCACACGAACCGGCGGTCGGTGACCGAGGTCGGGCCGATGCCGTAGAAGAGGCCCATCACCCGGTCGCCGGGCCGCAGGTCGGTGACTCCGGGCCCCACTTCGAGGACGGTGCCCGCACCCTCGCCGCCCTGCCCCGAACCGCCCGCGTGCCCGTCCACGGACGGCGGGATCACCCCGAGGGAGAGCAGGACGTCGCGGAAGTTCAGGCCGGCGACCCGCATCCGGATCCGAACCTGCCCCTCCTCCAGCGGGGCGGCCGCCTCCGGCCAGGGCTTGAGGGCGAGGTTCGCGAAGGTCCCCTTGGCCACGTAGTCGAGGTGCCAGTGCGGGGTGTCGGCGGGCGGCCGGAGGGCCGTGTCCGCGTCCTGCTCGGCGAGCGAGGGACGGTAGGCGGTGCCGCCGCGCAGGGCGAGCTGCGGCTCACCCGTGGCGAGCGCGGCCGCCACGGCCCGCCGGGAGGCGGGCGTGCCGTCCTCGTCGAGGACCGTGAACCGGTCGGGGTGCTCGGCCTGCGCGGAGCGCAGCAGACCCCACACCGCACGGTGGGCCGGGTCCCCGGGGTGCTGTTCGCCGCCCAGGGTGACGGCGCCCCGGGTGAGGACCGCCAGGCGTGTGCCGGCCAGCCGCTCGTCCTGCGCCAGGAGCCGTACCGCGTCGAGGACCCGGTGCAGGGCCGTGCGTACGGCCGCCCCGGTTCCGGAGTCCGGGGCGCCGCCGCCCGCGGAGGGCGGGCAGGGCAGGACGAGCAGCGCGGGGGCCCCGGCGCCGGCGGAGAGCGCGTCGGTCAGGGCCGGCAGGCCGGACAGGGCCGCGCCGAGGACCGGTTCGGAGCCGTCGCCGGAGCCGTCGGCGCCGTACGCACCGAGGAGCGTCCAGCGGTGTGTCGCGGGGGCGGGCGGCAGTTCGGCCAGCTCCTCCCACGTCGGCAGCAGCAGGCCGTCACGCGGTGCGGCCGGGGCGTTCGCCGCCCCCGCCGGGAGCGGAAGCAGGGCCAGCGAGCCGATCGAGGCGACCGCCCGGCCCGAGCCGTCCGCGACGTCGATGCTCACCGCGTTCGTACCGGACGGGGCGAGCCGGACCCGCAGGACCGCGCCCGCGGGGCCGTACGTGCGGACGCCGGACCAGGCGTACGGCAGGAAGGTCCGCTCGTCGGCGCCGGCGCCCTCGCCCTCGTCGATCAGGCCGCCGAGCGCGATCGGGTGCAGGGCCGCGTCGAGCAGCGCCGGGTGCAGCCCGAAGGCGTCGGCGCCGGGCCGTTCACCGGGGAGCGCCACCTCGGCGAAGACCTCCCGCCCGCGCCGCCACACGGCGCGCACGCCGCGGAAGACGGGCCCGTAGGCCAGGCCCTTGGCGCCGAGCGCGGCGTAGAGCTCGGCCACGGGTACGGAGACCTGCTCGGCGCCCCGTGGCGGCCATTGCGCGGCCAGGCCGGCGACCCGCTCCGGCGCCGGGCCGGAGCCGTCGGGGAGGACCGAGCCCTGGGCGTTGCGGGACCAGCCCTGCCCGTCGGCGTCGTCCTCGGGACGGGAGTGGACGGAGACGGCCCGGCTGCCGGAGCCGTCCGCGGCGGCCAGGGACACCCGCAGCCGGACCTCCCCGTCCTCCGGCACCACCAGCGGCGCCTCCAGGACGAGTTCCTCGACCAGGCCACAGCCTGCCTCGCGGGCGGCGCACGTCACCAGGTCCAGCAGCGCGGTGCCCGGCAGCAGCACCCGGCCGCCGACACGGTGGTCGGCCAGCCACGGGTGGCGGGCCAGGGAGAGCCGGCCGGTCAGCAGCAGACCGCCGCTGTCGGGCAGTTCGGCGGCGGCCGTCAGCAGCGGGTGGCCGACGGCGGAGAGTCCGGCGGAGCTCACGTCCCCGGTCCCGGCCGGCTGGTCGATCCAGTACGGCCGGTGCTGGAAGGCGTACGTGGGCAGCTCCACCCGGCGCGCCCCGCGGCCCGCGAACACGGCGGCCCAGTCGACGTCACCGCCGCAGGCGTGCATCCGCGCGACCGCCGTGAGCAGCGCGGTCACCTCCGGCAGGCGCCGCCGCAGCGAGGGGATCAGCGTGCGGGCGGCGGAGCGGCCCCGGTCCGCCTCCTCCAGGCAGTCGGCGGCCATCGAGGTGAGGTCGGTGCCCGGCCCCACCTCCACGAAGCGGGTGCAGCCCAGCTCCGCGAGGGCGCCCACGCCGTCCTGGAAGCGGACGGCGCGGCGCGCGTGCCGCACCCAGTACTCGGGGTCGGCGAGCTCCTCCCCGCCCACGGGCCGGCCCGTCAGGTCCGAGACGAAGGAGAGCTGCGGCTCGTGGAAGTCCAGGCGGGCGGCCACGGCCCGCAGTTCGGCCAACGCCGGGTCCATCAGCGGCGAGTGGAAGGCGTGGCTGACGCGCAGCCAGGTGGCCTTCCCGCCGGCCGCCTCGAAGTCCGCGACCACGGCGGCCAGGGCCTCCCGGTCACCCGAGAGCACCGTGGCGGCCGGGCCGTTGACGGCCGCGAGGGAGACGGCCTCCTCGTGCCCCGCGAGCAGGGCCGTCGCCTGCTCCTCGGAGGCGCGCAGGGCCACCATCGCCCCGCCCGACGGCAGTTGCTGCATGATCCGGCCGCGTACGGCCGCCAGCTCGGCGGCGTCCGCCAGCGAGAGGGCGCCCGAGGTGTGGACGGCCGCGAGGGCGCCCACGGAGTGCCCGAGGACGGCGTCGGGCCGGATGCCCCACGACTCCAGGAGCCGGAACAGGGCCACCTCGAAGGCGAAGAGCGCCGGCTGCGTGTACCGCGTCCGGTTCAGCAGCCCGCCCTCGGGACTGTCCTCGGCCGCGAGGACCACGTCCCGCAGGGGCCGGTCCAGGTGCGGATCCAGGGCGGCGCACACCTCGTCGAAGGCCGCCGCGAACACCGGGAAGGTCTCGTACAGTTCCTGGCCCATCCGGGCGCGCTGGGAGCCCTGACCGGCGAAGAGGAAGGCGGTGCGGCCCTCGGCGGCCGTCGCACGGACCACGTCCGGCCCCGGCACCCCGTCGGCCAGCGCGCGCAGCCCGTCGAGCAGTTCGTCGCGGTCCTCGGAGAGCAGCACCGCCCGGTGCGGGAGGTGACCGCGGGTGGTGGCCAGGGAGAAGCCCACGTCCGCCAGCGCGTCACCGTCCGCCTCGGTCAGGTGCCGGTACAGCCGGTCGGCCTGCGCGCGCAGCGCGGGCTCACCGGCCGCCGACAGCACCACCGGTACGGCCGGCAGCGCGGCCGGCTTCCCGGCGGCGGCGGCCGGCTCCGGCTCGGGCGCGGGCGCCTGCTCCAGGATCACGTGCGCGTTGGTGCCGCTGATGCCGAAGGAGGACACCGCGGCCCGGCGCGGCCGGTCGCCCTGCCCGGGCCACGGGATCGTCTCGGTCAGCAGGGAGACCGCGCCGCTCGACCAGTCCACGTGCGGGGTGGCCTCGTCCACGTGCAGGGTGCGCGGCAGCACCCCCTCGCGCAGCGCCATCGCCATCTTGATGACGCCGCCGACCCCGGCCGCGGCCTGGGTGTGCCCGATGTTCGACTTCAGGGAGCCCAGGTGGAGCGGCCGGTCCGCCGGCCGCCCGCTGCCGTAGGTGGCCAGCAGCGCCTGCGCCTCGATCGGGTCGCCCAGCGAGGTGCCCGTCCCGTGCGCCTCCACCGCGTCGACGTCGGCGGCGGTGAGCCCGGCGGCGGCCAGGGCCTGGCGGATCAGCTGTTCCTGCGCGGGGCCGCTGGGGGCGGTCAGCCCGTTGCTCGCGCCGTCCTGGTTGACGGCCGAACCACGGACCACCGCCAGGACGCGGTGCCCGTTGCGGCGGGCGTCGGAGAGCCGCTCGACCAGCAGCAGACCGGCGCCCTCGGCCCAGCCGGTGCCGTCCGCGGCGGCCGAGAAGGCCTTGCAGCGGCCGTCGGCGGCCAGCCCGCGCTGCCGGCTGAACTCCACGAACGGCATCGGCGTCGCCATCACCGTGGCACCGCCGACCAGCGCCATCGTGGACTCGCCGCGCCGCAGCGAGGCACAGGCCAGGTGGAGCGCCACGAGGGAGGAGGAGCAGGCCGTGTCGACGGTGAGGGCGGGGCCCTCCAGCCCGAAGGTGTAGGACAGCCGTCCGGAGGCAACGCTGCCGGCGCCGCCGACGCTCAGGAAGCCCTCGTACTCCTCCGGGGCGGGGGAGAACCGGTTCATGTAGTCGGCGTACATGGTGCCGACGAACACGCCCGTGCGGCTGCCCCGCAGCGCGGCCGGGTCGATGCCCGCGTGCTCGAAGGCCTCCCACGCCGTCTCCAGCAGCAGGCGCTGCTGCGGGTCGATGCTGTGCGCCTCGCGCGGCGAGACCCCGAAGAACCCGGCGTCGAACTGCGCGGCCTCGTAGAGGAATCCGCCCTCCCGGGCGTACGAGGTGTGCGGCCGGTCCGGGTCGGGGTCGTACAGGCCCGCCAGGTCCCAGCCGCGGTCGGCGGGGAACGGCCCGACGGCGTCCACCTCGTCGGTGGCCAGTCGCCACAGGTCCTGAGGGGAACGGACGCCACCCGGGTAGCGGCAGGCCATGCCCACGATCGCGATCGGCTCGTGCTCGCGTTCCACGAGGTGGGCGTGGTCGGCCTTGAGCCGCTCGTTCTCCTTCAGCGCGGCCCGCAACGCCTCGACGACCTGCTGTTGGGTTGTGGAAGCCATCCTGTTCTCTCCGTACTTCCCTGTTGGGGGCCCCGTGGGGGGCTGGGTGTGGGTCTGGTGTCTGGGTCGGGGTCCGGACCGGGTCCGGGTCCGGGGGCCAGGGCCCTGGGCGGGGGTCAGCCCTCGCCCAGGGCCAGGCGGACCAGGTCGTCGGCGCTCATCGTGTCGAGCGCGCTCCCGCCGTCCGGCAGGCCGGTGCCGGCGGCGCCGTTCACGGCTTCCTCGGGGGTGTCCTGCGCCGGGACGTCGGGTACGAGCGCGGCCCGCAGCCGGTCCGCGAGGGCACCCGGGGTCGGGTGGTCGAAGATGAGCGTGGGCGGCAGCTTGACGCCGGTGGCGGCCGTCAGGCGGTTGCGCAGCTCTACCGCGGTCAGGGAGTCGAAGCCCAGGTCCTGGAACCGGCCGTCGGCCGGCACCCGGTCCCGGCTCGCATGGCCCAGTACGGCCGCCACCTCGACCCGTACCGCCTCGAGCAGGAGGTGACGGTGCTCGCGCCGGGGCGCCCGGGCCAGCCGCTCGCGCAGGCCGGCCGCCGTGTCCGGGGCCGCCGGAGCAGTGCCCGCGCCGCCGCGGCGGGCCGGAGCCAGCCCCCGTAGCAGGACCGCGACCGCCTCCGGATCCGCCGTCCGCAGGTCGAGGTGGGCGGCCGTCAGGACCGCGGCGCCGGATTCCACGCCCGCGTCGAACAGGGCCAGGCCCTCCTCGGCGGACAGCGCCCCGATCCCGGAGCGGGCCAGGCGCTTCAGGTCCGCCGCGCCGAGATCGCCGGTCAGCGTGCTCTCCTGCGCCCACAGGCCCCAGACCAGGGACAGGGCCGGCAGCCCGGCGGCGCGGCGCCGCTGGGCCAGGGCGTCCAGGAAGGCGTTGGCCGCCGCGTAGTTGCCCTGTCCCGCGGAGCCCAGGGTGCCCGCGAGCGAGGAGAAGAGGACGAACGCCGACAGCTCCAGGTCCCGGGTCAGCTCGTGCAGGTGGAGGGCGGCGTCGGCCTTGGGCCGCAGCACCCCTTCCATCCGCTCCGGGGTGAGTCCCGCGAGGACGGAGTCGTCGGTGACGCCCGCGGCGTGGACCACCGCGGTCAGCGGCCGGCCGGCCGGTACGGAGGCCAGCAGCGCGGCCACGGCGGCGCGGTCGCCGGTGTCGCAGGCGGCCACGGCCACCTCGGCGCCCAGCGCGGCCAGTTCGGCCGTGAACTCCGCCGCGCCCGGGGTCGCCGCACCGCGGCGGCCGGTCAGCAGCAGCCGCCGCACCCCGTGGTGCTCCACCAGGTGCCGGACCAGCAGCCGGCCCAGCGTGCCCAGACCACCGGTGACCAGGACGTGGCTGTCCGCTCCGAAGACCGCCGGGGCGTCCTCACCGGTGACGGCGGGCCGGTGACCGCGCAGGGCGGGCGCCGAGATCCGCCCGGCCCGCACCGCGAGCTGAGGCTCCGGGGAGGCCAGGGCCGGCACGAGAGCGGGTACGGACTCGGGCCGCCCGTCGGTGTCGACGAGCGCGTACCGGCCGGGCTGCTCCGACTGGGCGGAGCGGATCAGGCCCCAGACCGCCGCCAGGGCGGGATCCGGGTACTCGGTGTCCGCCACCGCGACCGCGCCCTCGGTGAGGAAGGCGAGCCGGGAGTCCGCGAACCGCTCGTCGGCCAGCCAGCGCTGGGCCGGCGCCAGGGCCGTGAGCACCGCCCGGCCCGACCCGGCCGGGACGGCGGGCACCGGGGCCACGACCACGGACGGCACCGGGGCGCCCCCGTCGACGGCCTCCTGCAGCCCGTCCAGGCCGGGGTAGGCCCGGACGGCCACGCCGGCGGCGCGTACGGCATCCACGACGGCGGAGTCCGCTTCGCCCAGGACGGCCCACGGGCCGGCCGGAACGGGAGCGGCCGCGCGCAGCGGGGACCAGTGCAGGCCGAACAGCGCGGCCCCGTGCACCGGTCCGGCGGCGGCCGCCGGGTCCGCCCGCAGCTCGCGCACGGCGAGCGCGTCGGCGGTGAACACCGGGGTACCGGACAGGTCGGCGATCAGCAGCGAGTAGCTGTCGCCCGCCACCCGCCGCATCCGGACCAGCAGTTCGGTGGCGCCGGGCGTCCGCAGGGTCAGACCGCTCCACGCGAAGGGCACCAGCAGCCGGTCCCCGGCGCCGGCCCCGACGAGGGCGGTGTGCAGGGCCGCGTCCAGGGCGGCCGGGTGCAGCCCGAAACCGTCCCCCTGCGGTCCGGTGGCGCTGTCGGGGAGCACCACCTCCGCGTAGAGGTCGCTCCCGCGGCTCCACACGGTCCGCAGGCCCTGGAAGGCGGGGCCGTACGTGTATCCGCGCTCGGCCAGGCGGGCGTAGAGGTCGCCGACGGGTATCTCGGTGGCGCCCTCGGGCGGCCAGACGGCCAGGTCGGCCGCATCCTCGGCCGCGCCGCCCGGCGCCGCGGAAGCCCCGTCGGCCAGCATCCCGGAGGCGTGCCGGACCCATGCCGCGTCCGGCGTCCCCTCGGGCCGCGAGTGGAGCGCGAGGGTGCGCGTCCCGTCGGCCCCGGGGGCGCCCACCATCAGCTGGACGGTGACGCGCTCGTCCAGCGGCAGCGGCTGTTCGAGGGTGAGCTCGGCGACCTGCGCCGCGCCCGCCCGCCGGGCCGCGTACAGGGCGAGCTCCGCGACGGCCGCGCCCGGCAGCAGCGGCCGGCCCAGGATGGCGTGCTCCGCCAGCCACGGGTCGGCGTCCGCGTCGAGGGTGCCGGTGAACAACCATCCCCGGCCCGCCGCGAGTTCGACCGTCTGGTCCAGCAGGGGGTGCCCGCCGGCCGGCCTCGGCGCCGCAGGGGCGGCGGGAGCGCTCAGCCAGTAGCTGTCGCGCTGGTAGGGGTACGTGGGCAGGGCGACGGCCCGGCCGCCGGGCAGGAACCCGCCCCACTCGATGTCCGCGCCGCGGACGTAGGCCTGGGCCAGCGCGGCCGCGAGGGTCCCGCCCTCGGGACGGCCCTTGCGCAGCAGTGGGGCCGCGGTGACCGGCTGCCGGGTCTCCGCTTCCCCGGAGGCCAGGATCGTACGGGTCAGGGCGGTGAGCACGCCGTCCGGGCCGAGCTCCAGGTACGTGGTGACGTTCTGGTTGTGGAGGTACTGGATGCCGTCGTTGAAGCGGACGGTGTGGCGGAGGTGTTGGACCCAGTAGTCGGGGTTGGTGAGTTGTT
>NZ_JBVHWW010000050.1:0-44804 GCF_055563995.1 Streptomyces sp. NPDC029164
CCCCCCCCCCCCCCCCTCCTCCCCCCCCCCCCCCCCCCCCCCCCCCCCCCCCCCCTCCCCCCCCCCCCCCACCTCCCCCCCCCCCCCCCCCTCGGCCCCCCCCCCCCCCTCCGGCGTACGCGGTGTGGCCCGGTCAGTCGCCGACCTTCTTGGCCGCGCCGAAGGCGGCGAAGCCGCCGAGCCCGAGGAAGACGAAGGACATGAAGTCCGCGCTCTCCTTCCACAGGTCGTTCAGGCCGCCGACGCCGACCTCGCTGAGGACCTCGCCCACGCCGACGTTGCCGTAGTCGGCGATCGCCAGCGCGATGAAGAAGACCTGGCCGAGGTAGACGGCGCCGATGGAGAGCACCGCGGCGATCCCGGGCAGGATCGCGTTGCGGCCGCCCACCTTGCCGGCGGCGAGACCGACGAGGAAGCCGACGCCGATCGCGGCGTAGCCGATCTCGCGGTCGATGGCGTTCATGATGCCGCCGTACGCGCCCGCCGCGACGAGGGCCGCGACGACGGCCGCGACGATGCCGAGACCGAAGTTGCCGGTGCGGGCCGGGGCGGGGGCGGGCGCCGGGCTGAAGGAGTCGGGCGCGGGCGGCGTGAAGTTCTGGCTCATGCGGGAAATCCCCCCCAGGGATTCGTGGGGCACACGTGTCCTGGGGACGTATGTGCGAGATAAGTGACGCCGCAGGCTAGCAGTCCCGTCGGACATTCACAGGGAGGATTTCCCGGCGGTCAGAGGCGGTGGGCCGCGCCGACCGGGCTGGCGCCGCGCGTGTCCAGCAGCAACTGTGCCTTCACGGCGAGACCTTGCAGGTCGTAGGTGCGGTGGTGCTGGAGCAGGATCGTCAGGTCGGCGTTGGCCGCCGCCTCGTACAACGATTCGGCGCGGGGGACCGGCTGGTCCCGGACCCGCCAGCCCGTGATGTACGGGTCGTGGTAGCTGATCAGCGCCCCCAGGTCGAGCAGGCGGCTGGCGATCTCGCGGGCCGGGGAGCCCTCCTGGTCGGCGAGGTCGGGCTTGTAGGTGACGCCCAGGAGCAGGACGCGGGCGCCGCGGGCCGACTTGCCGTGCTCGTTCAGCAGGGTGGCCGAGCGCTGGATGACGTACTGCGGCATCCGGTTGTTGATCTCCTGGGCCAGGCCGACCATGCGCAGGGGGTGGCCGGGGGTGCGGGTGGTGTGGGGGAGGTAGTTCGGGTCGAGGGGGACGCCGTGGCCGCCGACCCCGGGGCCGGGGCGGAAGGCCTGGAACCCGTACGGCTTGGTCTCGGCGCAGCGGATGACGTCCCACAGGTCGACGCCCAGGTCGTGGCAGAGGACCGCCATCTCGTTCATGAGGGCGATGTTGACGTGCCGGTAGTTCGTTTCGAGGAGCTGGACGGTCTCGGCCTCGCGCAGCCCGCGGGCGCGGACCACCTTCTCGGTGAGACGGGCGTAGAAGGCGTGCGCGGACTCGGTGCAGGCGGGGGTGAGGCCGCCGATCACCTTGGGGGTGTTGGCGATGCCGTGGGTCCGGTTGCCGGGGTCGTGGCGGCTGGGGGAGTAGGCCAGGTGGAAGTCCCGGCCGGCCCGCAGGCCCGAGCCCGCTTCGAGGATCGGGCGCAGGCAGTCCTCGGTGACGCCCGGGTGGACGGCGGATTCGAGGATCACGGTGGTGTGCGGGCGCAGCCGCGCGGCGAGCGCGTGGCCGGCCTCGCCGATGGCGGAGAGGTCCAGTGCGCGGTCGGCGCCGAGCTGGGTGGGGGCACAGATGACTGCCGTGCGGACCCGGCCGAGCTCGGCGGGGTTGGTGGTCACCCGGAAGCCGGCCGCCGACATGCGGCGGATCTCGGCGGCGGTGAGGGTGGAGTCCGTGACCGGACCGCTGTCGTAGCCGACCGTCTCGATCCCGGCGGCTACGGCCGCCTGGGCGAGTGGGAGGCCGAGATGGCCGAGTCCGATGACGGCGAGATCTGCGGGCATGGGGGTGCCGTCCCTTCCCTGACATGAGGGGGCTGCCGCGCAAGTTCTCCAGGGGGCAGGGGAGCTGGCGCAATGTCAGACTAGGCGTATATATGACAGATATGTCGCATTCCGGGGTGAAGGTCATCGTTGTGTTGTCCACAGGCGGTGGCTGATGTGGGTGCGGGCGGTCAGAATCATGAAACGGGGGCATGTGAGCGGGATCTCACCCGCACCAACGGGAGGCAGCCGTGAGGACAGCGACACTGGGGCCGGCGCAGCGGGCCGAGGCCCTGGCCCTGATGGCCGAGCGCGAACTGGACGTGCTGGTGGTGGGCGCGGGCGTGGTGGGCGCCGGCACCGCCCTCGACGCGGTCACCCGGGGCCTGTCGACCGGCCTGGTGGAGGCGCGGGACTGGGCGTCGGGCACCTCCAGCCGGTCCAGCAAGCTGATCCACGGCGGCCTGCGGTACCTGGAGATGCTCGACTTCGCCCTGGTACGGGAGGCGCTCAAGGAGCGCGGCCTGCTGCTGGAGCGGCTCGCCCCCCACCTGGTGAAGCCGGTGCCCTTCCTGTACCCCTTGCAGCACAAGGGCTGGGAGCGGCTGTACGCCGGCTCGGGCGTCGCGCTGTACGACGCGATGTCGGTCTCCAGCGGGCACGGGCGCGGCCTGCCCGTGCACCGGCACCTGTCGCGCAAGCGCGCCCTGCGGGTGGCTCCGGCGCTGCGCAAGGACGCGCTGGTGGGGGCCCTGCAGTACTACGACGCCCAGATGGACGACGCGCGGTACGTCACCACCCTGGTGCGCACGGCCACGGCGTACGGCGCGCACTGCGCCAACCGGGCGAGGGTGATCGGCTTCCTGCGCGAGGGCGAACGGGTGGTCGGCGCGCAAGTGCGGGACGTGGAGGGCGGCGGTCAGTACGCCATCCGCGCGAAGCAGGTGGTCAACGCGACGGGGGTGTGGACGGACGACACCCAGGCGCTGATCGGGGAGCGCGGGCAGTTCCACGTACGGGCCTCGAAGGGCATCCACCTGGTCGTGCCGAAGGACCGGATCCATTCCAGCACCGGGCTGATCCTGCGGACCGAGAAGTCGGTGCTGTTCGTCATCCCGTGGGGGCGGCACTGGATCGTGGGGACCACGGACACCGACTGGGACCTGGACAAGGCCCACCCGGCGGCGTCCAGCGCGGACATCGACTACCTGCTGGAGCACGTGAACTCGGTGCTGGCCGTGCCGCTGACACGCGATGACGTCCAGGGCGTGTACGCGGGCCTGCGGCCGCTGCTGGCCGGGGAGTCGGACGCGACGAGCAAGCTCTCGCGCGAGCACACGGTGGCGCACCCGGTGCCGGGGCTGGTGGTGGTGGCGGGCGGCAAGTACACGACGTACCGGGTGATGGCGAAGGACGCCGTCGACGAGGCCGTGCACGGGCTGGACCAGCGGGTGGCGGAGTGCGTGACGGAGGACGTGCCGCTGGTGGGGGCGGAGGGGTACCGGGCGCTGTGGAACGGGCGGGCCAGGATGGCGGCCCGGACGGGGCTTCACGTGGCGCGGGTGGAACACCTGTTGAACCGGTTCGGCTCGCTGACGGAGGAACTGCTGGACCTGATGACCGCCGATCCGGGACTGCGCGAGCCGGTGACCGGGGCGGAGGACTACCTGCGGGCCGAGATCGTGTACGCGGCCTCGCACGAGGGGGCGCGGCACCTGGACGACGTGCTGACGCGGCGGACGCGGATCTCGATCGAGACCTTCGACCGGGGGACGCGGTCGGCGCGGGAGTGCGCGGAGTTGATGGCTCCGGTGCTGGGCTGGGACGAGCAGCAGATCGAGAAGGAAGTGGAACACTACGAGAAGCGGGTGCAGGCGGAGCGGGAGTCGCAGCGCCAGCCGGACGACCAGACGGCGGACGCGGCGCGGCTGGGGGCGCCCGACATCGTTCCGTTGTAACTCCGGAATGCCGGAAGGGGAACCGCGGACCCGGGGGGCCCGTCCGTTGCGGAGTGAGGAACAATGAGGGTTCTGCCGGGGCGGGTTACCGCGGGCCCCGGCCGCCGGGTCGCTCAGCCGCCGGGGCAGGCGGAGCAGTGGCAGGATCGCAGAGGGGACGCATGTCGAAGCCGGAGCACACCGAGTCACCTGCGGGGTCGCCTGCGGCGGCGCCTGACAGTGCGAAGTCTTCGGCTGGCCGCGTGCCTTCCGGGGCGCCTGTGGCGAAGCCTGGCAGGGGGAAGGCCGGGACGCCTGCCGAGTCGCCTGCGGCGAAGCCTGATGCTGCCGGGTCGCCTGCGGCGGGGCCTGATGCTGCCGGGGTGCCGGCGGCGGAGCCTGACGCTGTGAAGGCCGAGCCTTCCGGCGTACCTGCCGAGGCGGCCAAGCCGGGCAGTGAGAAGGCGGAGGCCGGGGGCGCGGCTGCGGCGAAGGCCGAGCCGGAGGACGCGAAGCCCGCGTTGAGCAAGGCCGAGGGCGACCAGCCGGCGGCCGCGAAGCCGAAGCTGAGCAAGGCCGCGCCTGCGGCGAAGGCCGCGCCCGAGCCTGAGGACGCGAAGCCGGCCGCGGCCGAGCCCGAAGACGTGAAGCCCGTGGCTGCCGGGGCCCCGGCTGCGAAGCCGGGGTTGGGGAAGGCCGCGCCCGCCAAGGCGGGCGAAGGGGTCAATCCCGTCGTCGAGAAGGCGGATGCCATGGCGGCCGCCGTCAAGGCCGCGGCGGCGAAGGCGGCCGGGGACGGGCAGGACGAGGGGCGTCTGCTGGCCGGGCGCTACCGGCTGGGTGCCGTGCTCGGCAAGGGCGGGATGGGTACCGTCTGGCGGGCCCAGGACGAGACCCTGGGCCGCACGGTCGCCGTCAAGGAGCTCCGCTTCAGCACCGGGGTCGACGAGGACGAGAAGCGCCGCCTCATCACCCGTACCCTCCGCGAGGCCAAGGCCATTGCCCGGATCCGCAGCGGCGGCGCCGTCACCGTCTACGACGTCGTGGACGAGGACGGCCGGCCGTGGATCGTCATGGAGCTCATCGAGGGCCCCTCGCTCGCCGAGTTCGTACGGGAGAACGGTCCGCTGACGCCCCGTCGCGCCGCCGAGGTCGGCCTCGCCGTGCTCGACGTGCTGCGCGCCGCGCACGGCCAGGGCATCCTGCACCGCGACGTCAAACCCTCCAACGTGCTCATCGCCGGCAACGGCCGTGTCGTCCTCACCGACTTCGGCATCGCGCAGGTCGAGGGCGACCCCTCCGTCACCTCCACCGGCATGCTCGTCGGTGCCCCCTCCTACATCTCCCCCGAGCGTGCCCGCGGCCAGAAGCCCGGCCCGCCCGCCGACATGTGGTCGCTGGGCGGCCTGCTGTACGCCTCCGTCGAGGGAGTACCCCCGTACGACAAGGGGTCCGCGCTCGCCACCCTCACCGCGGTGATGACCGAGCCCGTGGACCCGCCGAAGAACGCCGGCCCGCTGGCCGAGGTCATCTACGGCCTGCTGGTCAAGGACCCCGCGCTGCGGCTCGACGACGCCCGGGCACGGGCCCTGCTCACCGCCGTGATCAACGCGCCCGAGCCGGTGCCGGCCCCCGTGGCCGCCCCGGCCGCCGCCGAGGAGACCCGGCAGATATCGCTCGCGGACGCCAAGGCGGCCGCGGAGAAGGCCGCCGCGGAGAAGGCGGCCGAGAAGGCGGCCGAGAAGGCGGCGAAGAAGGAAGGCGAACGCCGCGAGCGCGAGCAGCGCGAACGCGCCCGCGCCGCACTGAAGTCGGCCCGCAAGGCCGCCACCGTCGCGGCGGCCACGACGGCCGTCTCGGCCGCGGAGCCGCCGAAGGCCAAGCCGTCCCCCGTCGCGGCGCCGCTCACCGACGTCATGCCCCGGCGCACCATCGCGCTCGCGGTAGCCGCCGTGGTCGTGGTGCTGGCGGTGGTCGGCTCGCTGATCGCCTACGCCATGAGCGGTGACGACACGGGCGGCAAGAACGAGGGCAAGGGCGGGCAGCCGAGCGCCTCCACCCCCAACAAGCAGGCTTCCCCGAAGCCCTCGGGGAACACCGGCGATTCGGCCGGCGACAGCAGTGCGGGCACCGGTGCCACAGCCGGTGCCGGCACCGGCACCACCACCGGTACGGGCGGCGAGCCCGGCCAGGGCCAGCAGTCCCCGGCCGCCAGCGCGGGACAGGGTGGCAGCGCGGGCCAGGGCGCCACTTCCGGCGGCGCCGGCGGCGCCGCGCTCCCGGCGGGATACGCCCTGGTGCAGGACTTCGGGTTCCATTTCTCGATGGCGATGCCCGAGGGCTTCAAGCAGATAGACATAGCGGGCGACAACTCCGGCGGCATATACGCCCGCGAAAGCGGCGGTTTCCCGCGGATCCAGGTCGACTACACCAACAAGCCGGGCGACGACGCGCGCCTCGCCTGGACCAACGCGGTCGCCGGTGTGGCCGGCAGCAGCAAGGGATACCGGCAGCTCCGGATCGACCTGGTGGACTACCGGGGCTATCCGACCGTCGCGGACTGGGAGTTCGAGCGGGAGCAGAAGGGGATGAAGGTCCGGGTGCTCAACCGCGGCTTCAAGCTGGACGCGACGCACGGCTACGCCATCATGATCAGCTGCGCCGCCGACCAGTGGGACGGCGCCGAGTGCACCCAGATGCGCAACACCGCTTTCGAGACCTTCCAGCCGCTCGGCTGACCCTGGGACGCGGGCGCCCCCGGCGACGTATCGTGTCAGCGGGGCCATGGGGGGCCCGCCGCACTCGGGGGAGGCGATGTGGAGGAGTACGCGGGCCGGATCCTGGCCGGCCGTTACCGTCTGCCGCTGCCGCCGTCCGACGAGTACGAGCTGGTCGAGACGCGGGCCTTCGACACGCGCAGCGGGCAGGAAGTCCTGGTCCGGCAGGTGCCGTTGCCGGAGGTCGTGGACGCCGAGCTGCTGGACGGGCCGCGGCCCGTCCCGTCGTCGGCGCGCCGCTCGCCCGCCGATCTGCCGGCCGTACGGCGTGCCATCGAGGCGGCGCAGGCGGCGGCCGCGATTCCGGACCATCCCCGGCTGGACCAGGTCTTCGACGTGTTCGCCGAGGGCGAGTCGCTGTGGATAGTGAGCGAACTCGTCCCGGCCAGGCCGCTGGCCGCGCTGATAGCCGATGAACCGCTCAGCCCCTACAGGGCGGCTGAGGTGGCGTCGGACGTCCTGACCGCGCTGCGGGTGCTGCACGCGCACGGCTGGACGCACCGGAACATCACCGTCCGGACCGTGCTGGTGTGCGACGACGGCCGGGTCGTGCTGACGGGCCTGGCGGCCGGCGCGGCGGAGGAGGCCCTGTGCGGCTACGACCCCGTCCCGAGCGCCGCCGACGCCGGCGGCGGAGGGGGCTGGGGTACGGCTCCCGCCCCCGCCCCGAATCCGGCTCCGGGACCGGGGCCCGCCACTCCCTCGGCTCCGGCCCCGACGACCCCGACGGCCGCGACGACCCCGATGCCCGCGCCCGCGCCCCCCGCCCCCGCGCCCGGGCCCGCCCCCGAAGCCTCCGCCGGGTACGCCCCGCTCGTGGCTCCCGGGTACGACACCGGGCCCCGGTACACCGATCACATCACCCCCGGCCGACCGCAGGACCGCCCCGACCTCCAGGCCGCCGCACGGGCCGGGGCCATCGCCGCCTACCGGGCCGGGGCGCGGGCCGCCGCGGCCAAGGCCGGCGAGCAGCGCCAGGCCGATCCCATCGTCGTGCCGGAGCAGCGGCCGCACGGGTCGACCCTCCCGCAGGGGTACTCGTACCCGTACGGCGGCCCGGAGGCGGCCGCACCCGCCCCCTGGCACGGCGCGACCCCCCGCAACCGCCCGGCGCTGCCGGCCCCGCAGGAGCCGGACCCGCAGAATCTGCCGCAGCCACGGGAGTCGCCGGAGCCGGTCCGGCAGGCCCCGGCGGGGCAGGAGCCCCCGGCAGGACCGCAGCCCGGGCCCGGCCCGGAGGCGCACCGCCGGGCCGAAGCCCCGGCGCCGCCGCCCGCGCTGCCCGCCCAACTCGCCCTGCCGCAGGGCTACCACCAGGCCGAAGCCCCGGACCGGCCGGCCCGGGCTCCCGCGCCGGCCGCAGCGCCCGCGGACCCGGACCATCCGCAGCCGGACCGTCCCGGTGCCGGTGCCGGTCCCGGTCTCGCCCCCGCCGCGGGCGGCTGGGCCGGGCCCCGCACCGGGCTGGACGCCGAGCGGGCGCGCCAGACGCGCATGGCCGTCGTCGGCGCCGTCACCGAGCGCTGGGCTCCCGAACAGGCCGGTCCCGTCCTCGGACACTGGCAGCTGGCGCCACCCGTCGGGCCCGCCACCGACCTCTGGGCGCTCGGCGCCCTGCTGTACCGCGCGGTGCAGGGCCACGCCCCGTACCCCGAGGACAGCGTCGCCGAGCTCGTCGACATGGTCTGCGCCGAACCGCCCGCCTTCGCCGAGGAGTGCGGGGCGCTGCGCCCGGTCGTGGAGTCGCTGCTGCGTCAGGACCCGACCGAGCGGCCCGACTTCGAGGAGCTCCGCGGCTGGCTGCGCTCGCTCGTACGGTCCGCCCCCGAGCCGGACGCCGGGTTCGGGGTGCTCCCGATGCCGGAGCCGGATCCCGCGCGGCTGCCCGTCGTACGCCGTCGCGGCGAGGTCCACGGGAGGCACCGCAATCCCGCGGCCGCCCGCAAGCCGCGCGCCCTCGGCCGGACCCTGCTCGTCGGGATCCTCGTCCTGCTGGCCGGTGCCGTGGCGTACGCGATGCTGTTCATGCCCCGCTCCGGCGCTCCGGAGCCACAGGGCGACGCCCGGGGGAGCACCGCGCGGCCGTCGTCGAAGCCGAGCCCCTCGCAGGTGCCCACCGGTACGCCCGAGTCCAAGCCCGCGCCGCAGACCACCGCGCCCGCCTCGTCATCGGCCGCCCCCGCTTCCGCCCCGCCCGGCTACACCACGCAGCAGGACCCGGAGCACTTCGAGATCGCCGTCCCCGAGGGATGGGAGCGGCGCGGGATCAACGAGGCGGGGCAGGTGCGGTACACGAACGGGCCGTTCGTGCTGACGGTGGTCCCCGGCCGGGACAAGGTCCAGGGCAATCCCGACCCGGCGGCATACCAGAAGGACAAGGAGCCGGAGCTGACCCCGTACCGGACGTCCACCTGGTCGACCGTCGGGGACGTCAAGACCACCAAGGTGGGTCAGCAGCTCCAGGCCACGGGCCGGTACACGTGGATCGACGGGACCGGCCGCAACGTCTTCGCCCGCAACTTCGTCGTCGCGCTGGGCGGCAGCTATCACGTCGTCCTGGTCACGGGACCGGAGGACGAGCAGTCCAAGGTCACCGAGGTCTTCGAAAAGGCCACGGCGAGTTACAAGTCGGGCGGATGAGCGGATACTGACGACGGATCAGTACGGCGATTGCGTCACAGTGCCGTCTTTCGGCGGCCGGGCGGTTCCGGCAGCCCCCGTGGGCTCCGTAATCTGGCCTGAAGTGCAGAGAGCGGCGGGATTTCGTGGAACAGCAGACAGGTGGGGGCGCCGTGCTGGCGGGCCGGTACCGGCTCGTCGAGCCGATCGGCCGGGGCGGCATGGGCAAAGTGTGGCGCGCGCATGACGAGCTGCTCCACAGGACCGTCGCGGTCAAGGAACTGACGGCGGGTCTGTACGTCGCCCAGGCGGACCGCGACGTCATGCACGCCCGGACGCAGAAGGAGGCCCGGGCCGCGGCCCGGATCCAGCATCCGGCGGTGGTCGTCGTCCACGACGTGCTGGAGCACGACGACCGGCCGTGGATCGTCATGGAGTACATCGACGGCCCCTCCCTCGCGGAGGCGGCCAAGGCGGCCGGGCGGATCGAGCCCCGCGAGGCGGCCCGGATCGGGCTGCACGTGCTGGGCGCGCTGCGCGCCGCGCACGCGGTCGGTGTACTGCACCGGGACGTGAAGCCGGGCAACGTGCTGCTGGCCAAGGACGGCCGGGTGCTGCTCACGGACTTCGGGATCGCGGCGATCGAGGGCGACTCCTCGATCACGCGGACCGGTGAGATCGTCGGCTCCATCGACTACCTGGCTCCCGAGCGGGTCACCGGTGGGATCCCCGACCCGTCCTCCGACCTGTGGTCGCTGGGCGCCACCCTCTACACGGCGGTGGAGGCCCGCTCGCCGTTCCGCCGTACGTCGCCCATCTCCAGCCTGCAGGCCGTGGTGAACGACGAGCCGCCGGCGCTGCGCCAGGCCGGGGCCCTGGGGCCGGTGATCACGGCCCTGCTGCGCAAGGACCCGGTGCAGCGGCCCACGGCCGACGAGGCCGAGCGGATGCTGCTGGAGGCGATGGAGGGCCGGGCGCCGAAGGCGGCGCAGGCGTACGTGCCGACGCGCGCGGTGACCCAGGACGAACTGGCCCCGGTGCAGGAACCGTTCGCCGGGCAGGCCGCGCCTGCCGCGCCGGCGGAGCGCGGGCACCCGGCCCCGCAGACGACCTCGCAGACGGCCCCGCTGCCGGAACCCGCCGAGACCGCGCCGGTACCCGCACCCGAGGATCCGGGGAACGGCTGGCTCAAGCGGGCCGCGGGCATCGCCCTGGTGGCGGCGCTGCTCGGCGGCGGCGGTGTGTTCGGGGTGCTCAAGTACACCGGTGACTCCGGGAACGGCGGGGGAGCGGACAAGAACGTCAGCGCCCCCGAGGTGAAGGACGGGAACGGCAAGCCGCAGGCGGCGGCCCCGCCGGCCGGCTACAACAAGGTCACCGACCCCCTCGTCGGCTTCACCCTGTTCGTCCCGGAGGGCTGGACGCGCAAGGCCAACGGCGACCAGATCGACTACACCCCGGACGACGGGAAGCACTTCATCCGGATCGCCGCCGACTCCACCCCGGACTACCAGGACCCGTACGCGCACCTGCTCGACCTGGAGAAGCAGGTGGCGAAGCGGACCGACTACAAGAAGGTGCGGCTGAACCAGAACACCTTCCGGGACAGCACCCGGGCGGCGCTCTGGGACTTCAGCTGGACGGAGAAGCAGAACCACCCGGGTCCGCGCAGGGCCAAGGAGCAGATGTACGTCGCCCCGGACGGCACGGAGTACGCCATCTACATGTCGAGCCCGGTCACCGACTGGGCCACGACCGAGCAGCAGTTCGACATCGTGCTCAGCGGCTGGGAGCCGCCCGCCGCGAAGCCCTGATTCCGTCATCCTGCCAGCGATCACTGGCGGAAATGACAAAATCCGGTTACCGGCGGGTACCCAAAGGCTGTCCGGCGCAATACGCTCACCGGCATGACGGACTCGCAGGCCCCGGCCCCCCTCCGCACCGCACCGGAACCCACCAACCCGGTCGCCCCGGCCCCGGCCGGTGCCCGCACCGCCGCCGACGTGGTGACCCCCGACCTGGTCGCCCGGCTGACCCGCGGAGTGCTCGGCTCCGGGCGCACCGCCAACCACACCCCCTTCACCGGGGACCGGCTGGCGGAACTCCCCGAGGCCACCCCCGAGGACGTGGCCGAGGCCTTCGAGCGGGCCCGCGCCGCCCAGCCCGCCTGGGCGGCCGTCCCCGTCGCCAAGCGGGCGGCCGTGCTCCTGCGCTTCCACGACCTGGTCCTGGACCGGCAGGCCGAGGTCCTCGACCTGATCCAGCTGGAGACCGGCAAGGCCCGCCTGCACGCCCACGAGGAGGTCCAGGCGGTCGCCGTCTCGGCCCGCCACTACGGCCGCAAGGCCCCCGGGTACCTGCGCCCCAAGGGCCACACGGGCGCCATGCCCACCCTCACCAAGGTCACCGAGCTGCGCCAGCCCCGCGGGGTCGTCGGCCAGATCGCCCCCTGGAACTACCCCCTGGAGCTGTCGGTCGGCGACGCCCTGCCCGCCTTCGTGGCGGGCAACGCCCTCGTCATGAAGCCCGACACCGAGACCGCCCTGACCGCCCTGTGGGCCCGCGACCTGCTCATCGAGGCCGGGCTGCCCGCCGAGGTCTTCCAGATCGTCCTCGGCGAGGGCCCGGTCGTCGGCCCCGAGGTGGTCCGGCACGCCGACTACGTCTCCTTCACCGGCTCCACCCGCACCGGCCGCGAGGTCGCCCGGGGCGCGGCCGACCGCCTCGTCGGGGTCTCCCTCGAACTCGGCGGGAAGAACGCCATGCTCGTCCTGCACGACGCCGACGTGGAGAAGGCCGCCGCGGGCGCCGTCCGCGCCTGCTTCTCCTCCGCCGGCCAGCTCTGCATCTCCATCGAGCGGCTCTACGTCCACGCCTCGATCGCCGACGCGTTCGTCGAGCGGTTCGCCGCCCGCACCAAGGCCATGCGGCTCGGCAGCTCGCTGGCCTACGGCGCCGACATGGGCTCCCTGGTCGGCGAGCGCCAGCTGGAGACCGTACAGCGGCACGTGGACGAGGCCGTCGCCAAGGGCGCCACCCTCGTGGCCGGCGGCACCGCCCGCCCCGACATCGGCCCGCTCTTCTACGAGCCCACCATCCTCGACGGCGTCGAGGCGCCGATGGCGGTCTGCGGCGAGGAGACCTTCGGCCCGGTCGTCTCGATCTACCGCTTCACCGACGAGGACCAGGCCATCGCCGAGGCCAACGCCACCGCCTACGGCCTGAACTCCAGCGTCTGGACCAAGGATGCCCGCCGCGGCCACTCCGTCGCCGCCCGCCTGCGCACCGGCACCGTCAACATCAACGAGGGCTACGCCCCCGCCTACGGCAGCGCCCAGGCGCCCATGGGCGGCATGAAGGACTCCGGCCTCGGCCGCCGCCACGGCTCCGAGGGCATCCTCAAGTACACCGAGGCCCAGACCGTCGCCCACCAGCGGCTGCTCCCCATGGCGCCCTCGCTGGGCATGGACGACGAGAAGTACGCGGCGTTCATGACCCGCAGCCTCAAGATCATGAAGGCCCTCCGACTGCGCTAAGGGGTATCCGTGTCGCACGACGACGCATCCGACGCCGCATACGACTACGACGTCATCGTCATCGGATCGGGCTTCGGCGGCTCGGTCTCGGCCCTGCGCCTGACCGAGAAGGGCTACCGGGTCGGCGTCCTGGAGGCAGGGCGCCGCTTCACCCGCGAGAGCCTGCCGAAGAACAGCTGGGACCTGCGGAACTACCTGTGGGCCCCGGCCCTCGGGCTGTACGGGATCCAGCGGATCCACCTGCTCGGCAACGTCATGGTCCTCGCGGGCGCCGGCGTGGGCGGCGGCTCGCTCAACTACGCCAACACCCTCTACGTGCCGCCCACCGCCTTCTTCGAGGACCGGCAGTGGGCGTCCATCACCGACTGGCGCGACGAACTCGCCCCGTACTACGACCAGGCCCAGCGGATGCTCGGGGTGCGCCTCAACCCGACCATGACCCCCTCCGACGTCCACCTCAAGGCCGCCGCCGAGCAGATGGGCGTGGCCGACTCCTTCCACATGGCCCCGGTCGGCGTCTTCTTCGGAGACGGTGACGACGCCGAGGGGCACACGAAGGCCCGTCCCGGCCAGGAGGTCCCCGACCCGTACTTCGGCGGCGCCGGCCCGGCCCGCAAGGCCTGCACCGAATGCGGCGAGTGCATGACCGGCTGCCGGCACGGCGCGAAGAACACCCTCAACGAGAACTACCTGCACCTCGCCGAGCGCGCCGGCGCCGTCATCCACCCCATGACGACCGTCACCGCCCTGGCCGACCACCCCGAGGGCGGCTACCGCGTCCGCACGGTCCCCACCGACGGCCGCCGCCGCGGGAAGGCCAAGGTGCTCCGCGCCCGGTACGTGGTCGTCGCGGCGGGCACGTACGGCACGCAGACCCTGCTGCACACGATGAAGGACCGCGGGGAGCTCCCGCGCCTGTCCGAGCGGCTCGGGGAACTGACCCGGACCAACTCCGAGGGCCTGGTCGGCGCGCAGACCGACGACCGCCGCTACCGCAGACGGCACGGCGACGGCCCCGGCAAGGCGCGGCGGGCCGACTTCACCCGGGGCGTGGCGATCACCTCCTCCGTGCACCCCAACGCCGACACCCACATCGAGCCGGTCCGCTACGGCAAGGGCTCCAACGCCATGGGGTTCATGACCATCCTCCAGGTCCCCCACAGCAGGCACCGGGTCCGCGCCTGGCTGGCCCGGACCGCGAAGCACCCCGTGCAGCTGGCCCGTTCGCTGTCCAACCGGCGATGGTCGGAGCGGACCATCATCGGCCTGGTCATGCAGTCCCTGGACAACTCCCTGACCACGTACCGCAAGCCGGGCGGGATCGGGAAGGGCCTGCTCACCGCCCGCCAGGGCCACGGCGCCCCCAACCCGGTGCAGATCGCGGAGGCCACCCAGGCCGCGACCCTGCTGGCCGAGGAGATCAACGGCTTCCCGGGCAGCAACATCGGCGAGCTGATGGGGACCCCGCTGACCGCGCACTTCCTCGGCGGCTGCCCGATCGGGGCGTCGGCGCAGGAGGGCGTGGTGGATCCGTACCACCGGCTCTACGGGCACCCGGGCATCTCGGTGGTGGACGGCTCGGCCGTCTCGGCGAACCTCGGGGTCAATCCGTCGCTGACGATCACGGCACAAGCGGAACGGGCGATGTCGTACTGGCCGAACAAGGGCGAGCAGGATCCGCGGCCCGGACAAGGGGCGGCGTACGTCCGCCTGGAGGCGGTGGAGCCGGCCCGTCCGGCGGTCCCGAAGGAGGCCTTCGGCGCGCTGCGCCTGCCGTTCCTGGCGGTTCCCGAGATCCCGCCGCGCCGGTCATGACAGCGGCGGGTACCGCGCTCCCCCTCCGAGCGCGGTACCCGCCGCGGTACATAGGTGACAGATGTTCAGCCTTGATGGTTGTACCGGAATCTGTCAGGCCGGTCTGTGGCGTCGATCACACAGTGAAGTGTGCAACTGCGACTGATCTTCGTCAGTCAACGGCTGCATGAGAAAGCGCATCTCCTTGCTGGCTGTCTGCGGCCTCGCGGCCGTGGCGCTGGCCACCACTCCCGCACACGCCGCGGACCCCGAATTCCGGCTGGCCGGCCCGGCCGAGACCGGCCTGCGCCCCCACCCCGGCGCCGGCGGCCAGCCGCAGAAGACCTCGGTCGGGTTCCGGGTCCTCAACACCACCGACAAGACCTTCGACCGCCAGAGCACCTTCACGATCGACCTGACCCCGCTCAAGGGCGTCGCCGACGTCACGCTCGCCGAGCACCAGAGCACGGACTGCACGCTCACCGCCACGGCCGTCACCTGCAAGCGCTGGGCGCTGTGGACGGGCGACTCCACCGTCGTGGACCTGAAGCTCAGCGCGGCCAAGGACAGCACGGTCGGCGCGACCGCGGACCTCACGCTGACCGGCAAGGCCGAGGGGGCCACCTTCAAGGCCGCCACCACCAAGGTCCGGGTCGGCGGCCCCGACCTGGTGCTGGAGCCCGCCGCGCTCAAGGCGGAGCAGAAGCCGGGCGACAAGCAGGACCTGCCGGTCATCTTCGCCAACAAGGGCACGGAGCCCGTCCGGGGCGTGGTGCTCGAAGTGCGCACCACGCACGGCATCGGCCTGGTGGAGCGGTACGACAACTGCTCCTACTCCGAGGACACGGGCAGGGACCGGCCGTGGAACACGGGCTGGACCACGGCGCAGTGCCTGCTCGAAGGCGAGTACCTGCCGGGCAAGGTCTACGGGGTCGAGGGCGCGCTGACCCTCAAGGCCGCTCCGCACGCCTTCGTCGACGCGGTGACCTACGCGGTGTACGCGAACGGCGACCAGCCGAAGGCCGACAAGCTCCGCAAGCCGGCCGCCGGCAAGCAGCTGACCCTGAAGGAGCGGGCGCCCAAGGCCTCCGCGCAGGTGGTGGACCTCGACCCCTGGAACAACTTCCAGGAGTTCGACTTCGCGACGCGCAACACCGCCGACCTCGTGGCCACGCCCGTGTCCCTCAAGGGCAAGGCCGGCGAGACGGTGCGGGCCGAGTTCGGCTTCCGCAACAACGGCCCGGCGTGGGTGGCCCACCTGCGTTCCGGTGAGGACGTCGCCCGCACGGACATCGTGATCCCGGCGGGCGCGAGGGTCACCAAGGTGCCGGAGCGCTGCCAGGGGGTCAACGCCGACGGCACCCACCGCGAGCAGACCCTGGGCGCGCCCCGCTACTTCTGCTCCACCGGTCACGTCGTGGGGGAGAAGGAGAACTTCGCCTACCCGTTCGAGCTGAAGATCGAGACGGTCGTCGAGGACGCCAAGGGCTCCGTCTCGGTCGGCCAGTGGACGCCGGGCGGCACCCAGCCCCAGCGGTGGGACCCGAACCACGCCAACAACAAGGCGACCCTCGTGATCAACGCGAAGGGCGGCGGTGCCTCGCCGAGCCCGACGCCCACGGCCTCGGCGACCCCGAGCGCCTCGGCCACCCCGACCGCGACCGCGAGCGCTTCGGCTGCCCCGGGCAGCGGCACCGGCGCGAAGGCGAACGGCAACCTGGCCTCCACCGGCACCTCGGCCGAGACGGTCGCCTTCGGCGGCGCGGCGCTGGTGGCCGCGGGCGGCGCACTGGTCCTGGCGTTCCGGCGCAAGGCCGCCGGGCGCGCGTAACCGCGTACGAAGAAGAACGGCCGGCCCGGGGCGTCCCCAGGGCCGGCCGTCCTCCAAGGGGTGACCGGGCTGCTGTCCCCTGCCGTCCGGTCACGCGAAGGAGCGAGGTCCCACGACGCACGCTCCACGGGGCGTACGTCTCATCGCTCCGGCGGAGCCACGCGTGGTGATGCGGTTCCACGGCTGGCTGCCGCGGTCATCCTCACCAACGAAGCGCCCTGGGGGCGGTCACGGCCCGGACGGGTGACGAACAGCCGTCACACGCGGCCCCGGCAGAGCTCCAGCAGGGTCATGGCGAGGGCGGTGCCGGGCTTTCCGAGAGCATCGCTCCAATGCGAGAGCACCTCCATCTCGCGGGTCAGGTGCACCCGGCGTCCGCCCGACGCGATCCGGGCGTCCTGGATGACCGTCGAGACGGCCATCCGCTCCTGGATCAGCCCGATGATCCGGTCGTCGATGGCGTCGATGCGCGTCCGGGAATCGGCGATCAGCTGCTCGGGGGTGGTGGCGATCGTGGTCATGGTCTTCTCTCCTGTCGGGTGGGGCCCGCAGGTCCGGAGAAACGCCAGAGCGCCCCGGTCCTGTCGGACCGGGGCGCTCTGGGAAGTCAGCGGCTCAAGCGAGCATCACGAGGACCCATGGCGACCGGACCGGCCGGTGCCATAGGTAAAGAGGAAGCTCAGCTGCTTGCGCATGGAACGGATTATTGCCCTTCCGTCCCGCTCCACGCCAACCCGATTCGGATGGTGAGACGAAGAGGGGCTGACGTCCCCCGTTAGAATCGACAAAACAGCCACCTCTTCCGCCGGAAGGCCGCCCCGTGCCAGAAGCACCCTCCGCCGCCCACGACAGCGCCCCGGACACGGTTCTCGTCGTCGACTTCGGCGCCCAGTACGCCCAGCTCATCGCCCGCCGCGTCCGCGAGGCACGGGTCTACAGCGAGATCGTGCCGAGCTCGATGCCCGTCGACGAGATGCTGGCCAAGAATCCCAAGGCGATCATCCTCTCCGGCGGCCCGTCCTCCGTGTACGAGGAGGGCGCCCCGCAGCTCGACCGCGCGATCTTCGAGGCCGGTGTCCCCGTCTTCGGCATGTGCTACGGCTTCCAGCTGATGGCGGTCACCCTCGGCGGCCAGGTCGACAACACCGGTGCCCGTGAGTACGGCCGCACCCCGCTGGCCGTCTCCAAGGCCGGCTCCACCCTCTTCGAGGGCACCCCCGAGAACCAGTCGGTGTGGATGTCCCACGGCGACGCCTGCTCCGGCGCCCCCGAGGGCTTCCACGTCACCGCGTCGACGAACGTCGTCCCGGTCGCGGCCTTCGAGAACGACGAGAAGAAGCTGTACGGCGTGCAGTACCACCCCGAGGTGATGCACTCCACGCACGGCCAGCAGATCCTGGAGCACTTCCTCTACCGCGGCGCCGGCCTCGCCCCCACCTGGACCACCGGCAACATCGTCGAGGAGCAGGTCGCGGCCATCCGCGAGCAGGTCGGCGACAAGCGCGCCATCTGCGGCCTCTCCGGCGGCGTGGACTCGGCGGTCGCCGCGGCCCTCGTGCAGAAGGCCATCGGCAAGCAGCTCACCTGCGTGTACGTCGACCACGGTCTGATGCGCAAGGGCGAGACCGAGCAGGTCGAGAAGGACTTCGTCGCCGCCACCGGTGTGCAGCTGAAGGTCGTCGACGCGCAGGAACGCTTCCTGAACGCGCTCGCCGGCGTCTCCGACCCGGAGACCAAGCGCAAGATCATCGGCCGCGAGTTCATCCGCGTCTTCGAGCAGGCACAGCTGGAGATCCTCCAGGAGGAGGGCCCCGCGGTCGCCTTCCTCGTCCAGGGCACCCTGTACCCGGACGTGGTCGAGTCCGGCGGCGGCACCGGCACCGCGAACATCAAGTCCCACCACAACGTCGGCGGGCTCCCCGACGACATCGAGTTCGAGCTCGTCGAGCCGCTGCGCCAGCTGTTCAAGGACGAGGTCCGGATGGTCGGCCAGGAGCTCGGCCTGCCGGACGAGATCGTCCAGCGCCAGCCCTTCCCGGGCCCCGGCCTCGGCATCCGCATCGTCGGCGAGGTCACCAAGGAGCGCCTGGACCTGCTGCGCGAGGCCGACGCCATCGCCCGCCACGAGCTCACCGCGGCCGGCCTGGACCGCGAGATCTGGCAGTGCCCGGTCGTGCTGCTCGCGGACGTCCGCAGCGTCGGCGTCCAAGGCGACGGCCGCACCTACGGCCACCCGATCGTGCTGCGCCCCGTGTCCTCCGAGGACGCGATGACCGCGGACTGGACGCGCATGCCGTACGAGGTCCTCGCGCGGATCTCCACCCGCATCACCAACGAGGTGCCGGAGGTGAACCGGGTGGTCCTCGACTGCACGAGCAAGCCCCCGGGCACCATCGAGTGGGAGTAGTCCCCACCACCGCCTGAACCGAAGCCGCCGCTCCCTCCGGAGCGGCGGCTTCGTCATATGTATGGCCACTTCGCGGGGGCGCCGGTACTTTGCGCCGCGACCCGAAGGCGACCGTAGGCGAACCCAGGCGAACGTAAGGAGGGCCCCATGCCGGACCGGCCGGTACCCGTGCCCGTGGAGCGGCTCGGTTTCGAGATGCCGCCCGTGCACGCCACCGTCGAGGGGGCGCGCGCCCACCGCAAGGAGCGGCTCGCCGGGGCGCTGCGGCTGCTGGGCCGGCTGGGGTACGAGGACGGGGTGGCCGGGCAGATCACCGCGCGGGATCCGGAGTTCGAGGACTGCTACTGGGTGAACCCGTTCGGGCAGCCCTTCGCCGCGCTCACCGCCGGCGACCTGCTGCTGGTGGACGGGGACGGGCGGGTGGTCCGCGGGGAGCGCCGGGTCAACGAACTGGCCTTCGCCGTGCACGCGGCGGTCCACCGGGAGCGCCCCGAGGTGGTGTCCGTGGTCCGCGCGCAGGCCCCGTACGGCCGCGCCCTCGCGGCGCTGGGCGAGCTGCTGGCCCCGATCACCGAGGAGGCCTGTGCGTTCTACGAGGACCACGCGCTGCTGGACGAGTACGCGGGGGCCGAGTCGGCCGGCCGGATCGCGCTCGCGCTGGGCCCGTACAAGGCGCTGATCCTGCGCAACCGGGGGCTGCTGACGGTCGGGGACTCGGTGGACGCGGCCACGTGGTGGTTCATCGCGGCGGAGCGGGCCGCGCAGGTGCAGCTGATCGCGCGGGCGGCCGGGAAGCCGGTGCTCATCGACCACCGGGCCGCGGTCGCCACCCGGGGGCGGTTCGGGTCCGATCTGGCCGCGTGGGTGAGCTGTCAGCCGCTGCTCCGCGAGGGGGACACGCCGGTGGCGTCAACATCATGAACCGTTAATCACCTGCTCTGACATCGTGCGCAATCCGGAGCACTGCCGCAGTGGTGCACAATTCGCTGGCATCGCACCGTAGTTCAGAGAGGCGGCACGTTCGTGGCTGTCCAAGAGATGTCCAGAGGTATCCATACCACGGCCTGCACCTGCGAGGAGTGCGCACGTGAGGGCCACCGCCGCGCGGTCGCCGCGTTCTTGGAGAAGCGCGACGAGTTCGCCTCCGGGCTGGGCGTGCCCGCCGCCGTGGCCCACTCGCTCGGCGCCTCCCGCCAGTGGGTCTCCGACGAGCTGACCCTGTCGGCCCGTACCGTCGCCGACCGGGGCCGGGAGGCCGGGAACTCCTGGCTGTACCTGTTCTCGCGGCGGGCCGTCCTCGCCGTGTGGATCGCCGCGGGGGTGCTGCTGGTGGTCCAGGTCGCCGCCGCGCTCGGCACCGGCTGGTCCACGGCGCGCACCGCCGGGCTGCTGGCGGCCGTGGTGCTGGCCGGGCTGCTCACGGTCGCCGCCCGCGCCCAGTCGGTGCGCGGCGGGCTGCTGGCCCCGCTGGTCGGTGAGGACAACCGGCTCTCCACGTCCAAGACGGTGCCCACCGCCTGGGTGGTGCTGACGGCGTTCGCCACGCTGCTGCCCGCGCTGCGGCTGGCCGCTTCGGCGCCGGGGCCCGAGCGGCAGGCGCTGTACGCGGGCCTCGCGCTGGACCGGGCGCTGCCGCTGCTGGCGGTGGTGTCGCTGACCTCGGGGGTGGCGGTGCTCGTACGCCGGGTGGTGTCCGTACGGATCATGGGCCAGCGGCTGCAGAAGCTGCCGGCGGACCGGCCGCGCGGAGTGGACCTGCTGACGGACGACGCGGGCCGCGGGAGCTTCCCGGACGCGCAGTACGTGCTCGTCTCGACGGTGGTGCTGGTCTACGCGGCGGCTTCGCTGGCCCGCTTCCCGGACCGGCTGCCGCAGCTGCCCTGGGCGCTGGCCCTGCTGGTGGCGCTGTCGGCGGCGGTGTACCTGGCGGCGAAGTACGCGGAGGGCACCCGCCCGCTCGTGCTGTCGGTGGTGCGCAGACGGGAGCCCGGGGATCTGGACGCGGCCGTCCGCCCCGGGGACGACATCGAGATCCGGGGCGTGGGCTTCGTGCCGCCCGGGGCACAGACGCCGGAGATGCTGGCCCGGCTGGTGGTGCGGATCGGGGCGGTGCACGTGCACGTGCCGCTGGTCCCGGTGCCGGGCGGGTTCACCAACCCCTCCGACACCGTGCTGACGGTGCCGGTCCCGGCGGAAGTGGAACCTGGCCGCATCGAGATTCAGGTGGTCACGGCCGCAGGAGTGGAATCCAACCGCTGCACCGTCGACGTTGCCGAGTGATCGGGGTACACATGTTCCGTGACCCGAACCGATGTTCTTGAAGCCGAAGCCCCTCGTGACACGGTGGGCCTGCGCGAGCTGGCGTCCCGGCACGCGCTGCTGCCCCTGCGGATCTTCCTGGGCGTGACCTTCGTCTACGCGGGGCTGGACAAACTGACCGACTCCGCGTTCCTCTCCGCCAGCGGTGACGGATCCATCGGCGATCTGATGCGCGGGGTGCGCGACACCTCCGCCGTCCCCGCCCTGGTGGACCTGTCGCTGAACTCTCCCGTTGGCTTCGCCGTGGCCCTGGCCATCGGGGAGATCCTGGTGGGCCTCGGGACCCTGGTCGGACTGCTGACCCGAGTCGCGGCCCTCGGCGGAGCGCTGATCGCGCTCAGCCTGTGGCTCACGGTGTCGTGGGCGGTGACCCCGTACTACTACGGCAACGACCTCGTCTACCTGATGGCCTGGATCCCGCTGATCCTCGCCGGGGCCCCCTACCTGTCCCTGGACTCCGTGATCCGCTCGCGCCTGTCCCGGCGTACGGCGTAGGTCACCATCCCGACCAGGGCGGCGAACGAGAGACCGCCCAAGGTCATCGGGACGACGAGGAACCACGGCAGATCGGCCTCGCCGCCCGCGTCGAGGAGGTACAGCACGCCCGCGGCGATGAGGACCAGCCCCGCGAGGAGCCGTCCGGGCTGGAACTCATGACGCCGCACGGGCCACCTCCACCTGTCCGACACCCGTGTTCAGGTGCAGCTCGATCGTTCCCCCGGCTTCGGTGCCGGCGGCGGGCGGCAGCGTCGCCCGCTGGTGTTCGCCACCGCTGCGGATCCGTACGTCCCGGCTCGTCTCCCCGGGCATGTGGATGTCGCCCAGCCGGACCGAGACGTCGGCCTCGGCCGTCACCTCGCGCGGCAGGATCACCTTGAGCTGCCCCGCGTCGAGGGAGGCGCGCACCGGGACGGTCGTGCCCTTCGGCACGTCCAGGCGGCTCAGGTCCAGGACGGCGAGCCCGGTGCCCGCCCGGTACGAGGGCCGTACGTCGGCCACCGCGGCGGGCCGCCATTCGGTCCGCCGCCAGTCGGTGCCGATCTCGCTCGGCAGCGCCGAGGCCACGGCGAGGAGCCCGGCGGTGACGACCGCGAGCAGGATGGTGCCGAAGCCGGTGCGGCCCTTGACCGAGCTGACGGCGAGGCCCAGGCCGAAGACGGCCAGCGCGCCGGCGAGCCCGACCTGCAGGGCGTGGCCGAGGGTGCTGCCCTCCCACACCGAGGCGGTGGAGACGAGCCCGGCCAGCAGGGCCAGTACGAACACCCGGCCGCCGATCCCGCCACGCGGGCGGGGCGCCGCCGGGACGGTCTGGGGAGCCGCCGCGGCGACCGGGCCCGGTACGCCGGCGACGGCGTCGTCGTCCGGTCCCCACAGGTAGCCGGTCGACCCGACGGGGCCGGTGGTGCCGTCCTTGACGAGCGGGTCCCGCCACCACGACGGCCCGCCGGGCGTCGGCGGGGCCTGGGTCTCGGGCGTCGGCGGGCGGTGGCCCGCCGCGTCCTCCGCCTTCGGCGGGACGGTGTGCCGGTGCCGCTGCGACCAGTACGCCGCCCCGCCGAGGGCGAGGGCGGCCAGCACCGAGAAGACCGCCAGCCCGCCGTTGTCCAGCATCGACAGGAACAGCGCGCAGCCCACCAGGGCGGCGAACACCGCGGCCAGCGTGGCGCCTTCGACCCGGCCGGTCAGCAGCTTCTTCGCCTCGCTGTCCTCCTCGCCCTCCTGGGGGAGCAGCAGCCACGCGAAGCCGTAGAAGATCAGGCCGACGCCGCCGGTGACCGCGAGGACACCGAGGACGATGCGGAAGATCACCGGGTCCAGGTCGAAGTACCGGCCCAGGCCGCCGCACACGCCCGCGAGGACCTTGTCGCGCTTGCTGCGGCGCAGGGGCGGCCGGACGTCGGCTGCCGGTGGACCCCCGGCAGCCGCCGCCGGGGCTTCGTGTACTTCGGTCATGGGTCCATGGTGACGGGCCGCGGTGGCGTGCGGCACCGGGCCCTACCCTGGCGCAACCCTGATATCCCCCGTACAGAAGTGGGGGGATGCCCTGATGCCGGGCCGCGGCCGCGCGTGTGACCCTTGGTGACATGCCCGTAGCCGCCGCTCCTCGTACCCCGCACGCACCGGACGTCGACGAACCACCGCACCGCAAGCTCTACCGCAGCGCGGACGGCCGGATGCTCGGCGGCGTCGCGCGCGGTCTCGCGGGGCACCTCGGGCTGCCCGTGATCTGGGTCCGGCTGGCGTTCCTCGGCCTGTTCATGTGGGGCGACGGGCTGGGCGTGCTGCTGTACGCCGCGTTCTGGGTCTTCGTACCGCTCGGCGTCGGCGGCCGCAGCGGGCACCGCTCCTTCTTCGAGACGCTCCCCGACGGCAGCCGCCGCCTGCGCAAGCCCGACCGCGGGCAGATCGCCGCCCTGATCGCCCTGTCCGTCGGCGCCGGCATCTTCATCTCGAAGGTCCAGGACGGCGGCGCCTCCGGCCGGTACGTGTGGCCGACGCTGCTGGTCGGGGCCGGTGTGGTCCTCGTATGGCGGCAGGCCGACAACGCCCGCCGCGCCCACTGGACCACGGCCGCCGGGCGGCACGGGCGTCTGTTCCAGGTGGCCCGCGCGCTCGCCGGAGTCGCCCTCGTCGGTGTGGGCCTGACCGTCTTCATCGTCGTACGGGGCTCCGCGGCGCAGCTCGGCAACGTCCTCACCGCCACCCTCGCCGTCCTCGTCGGCGTCGCCCTGCTCGCCGGACCCTGGCTGATCCGGATGACCCAGGACCTCTCCGAGGAACGCCTGATGCGCATCCGCGCCCAGGAGCGTGCCGAGGTCGCAGCCCACGTACACGACTCGGTGCTGCACACCCTCACCCTGATCCAGCGCAACGCGGAGGACGCCGGCGAGGTGCGCCGGCTCGCGCGGGCGCAGGAACGGGAGCTGCGGAACTGGCTCTACAAGCCCGAGGGCACCGGCAAGGAGGAGGCGGAGGAGCCCGCCACCCTGGCGGAAGCCGTGAAGAAGACCGCCGCCGAGGTGGAGGACCACCACGGCGTCCCCATCGAGGTCGTCGTCGTCGGCGACTGCCCGCTCGACGAGAGGCTGGCGGCACAGATCCAGGCCGCGCGCGAGGCGATGGTCAATGCCGCCAAGTACGGTGGCGAGGGCGGGCCCGTGCAGGTGTACGCGGAGGTGGAGGGGCGGACGGTCTTCGTGTCCGTACGGGACCGGGGACCGGGGTTCGACATCGACGCGGTACCGGACGACCGCATGGGCGTACGAGAATCGATCATCGGCCGGATGCAGCGCAACGGCGGGACCGCGCGGCTGCGGTCCGCGCCCGACGGCGGCACGGAAGTCGAGCTGGAGATGGAGAGGGCGGCGAACGCAGGATGACCGAGGACAGCGCTGTGACGGAGACCAGGAGGGTCCGGGTGGTCCTCGTCGACGACCACCGGATGTTCCGCACCGGAGTGCAGGCCGAGATCGGCGAGACCGCGCGGACGGGGGTCGAGGTCGTCGGCGAGGCCGCCGACGTCGACCAGGCCGTCACCGTCATCACCGCCACCCGGCCCGAGGTGGTCCTGCTCGACGTGCACCTGCCCGGCGGCGGCGGGGTCGAGGTGCTGCGGCGCTGCGCCCCGCTGATGGCGGCGGCCGAGAACCCGGTGCGGTTCCTCGCGCTGTCGGTGTCCGACGCGGCCGAGGACGTCATCGGCGTCATCCGGGGCGGCGCGCGCGGGTACGTCACCAAGACCATCACCGGCACCGACCTGGTGGACTCGGTCTTCCGCGTGCAGGACGGGGACGCGGTGTTCTCGCCGCGGCTGGCGGGCTTCGTGCTCGACGCGTTCGCCTCGACGGACGCGCCGCCGGTGGACGAGGACCTGGACCGGCTCACCCAGCGCGAGCGCGAGGTGCTGCGGCTGATCGCGCGCGGGTACGCGTACAAGGAGATCGCCAAACAGCTCTTCATCTCGGTGAAGACGGTGGAATCGCACGTCTCGGCCGTGCTCCGCAAGCTCCAGCTGTCCAACCGCCACGAGCTGACCCGCTGGGCGACGGCCCGCCGGCTGGTGTGACGCAGGGCCCGTTCCGACCTGCGGGTGTGACCCACACCGCAGGTCGGACGGGCAACCGGGGCAGGTCACGCCGCCCTCTACGGTGGCGTGATGAGCTTGACGGGCACCCCCTTCTTCGTGACCGTGATCGCGCTGACCGCGATCGCCGTCGTCCTGCCGCTGGCCGTGTGGAGCAAGGTGCGCGGGCCCGCCGTCGTGCGCACCGCCGTGCGGGCGCTGATGGTGGTGTTCGCGCAGGTCACGGCCGTGGCAGTGGTGTTCGTCGCGGTCAACAGGGCCGAGCACTTCTACGCGTCCTGGGGTGACCTGTTCGGCACCGGGCAGTACGTCACCGCCGCCCCCGACCTCGGCCCGGACGGGCTCGGCGGGAAGAAGGTCGAAGAGGCCCCGAAGGTCAAGCAGCAGTTCCAGCCCGTCGAGGGCCTCGGCGGCCGGGTCCAGAAGACCGAGCTCGACGGCAAGATATCGGGGGTCAAGGGCGACGTCATGGTGTGGCTGCCGCCGCAGTACGACGACCCGGCCTACAAGGACAAGAAGTTCCCGGTGGTCGAGCTGATCCCGGGCATACCGGGGACGGGCAAGTCCTGGTTCCAGGGGGTCAAGGCGCACGAGGTGCTGGAGCCGCTGATGAAGAGCGGCAAGGTGCAGCCGTTCATCCTGGTCTCGCCGCGCGCCATGCTCGTCGGCAACGGCGACACCGGCTGCGCGAACATCCCCGGCAAGGTCAACGCGGACAGCTGGTTCAGCGTCGACGTCCGCAAGATGGTCGTCGACAACTTCCGGGCCTCGGAGGAGGCCCGCACCTGGGGCGTGGCCGGGTACTCGGCCGGCGCCTACTGCGCCGCCAAGCTGGCGATCCTGCACCCCGACCGCTACAGCGCGGCCGTCTCCCTGTCCGGCTACAACGACCCCGGCCAGGAGCCCTCCTCACTCGTCGCCCAAGACCCGCAGCTGCGCACCACGCACAACCTGAAGAACCTGCTCAAGGCCGCGCCCACGCCGCCGGCGGTCTCGCTGTGGATGTCGGGGGCCGAGCAGGACGGCTACCTGTCCGGCATGGACCTGAAGGGTCTTGCGCAGAAGCCGACGGTCGTGCACGCGGAGAAGGTGGTTGGCGGCCACAACCTCGAATCGTGGTCCAAGCAGCTGCCGCAGACCTTCGGCTGGCTGAGCGGCATCGTCAGGGCCCCGTAGGCGGTCAGCGGGCGGTAGGCCGGCAGGGCGCCGTAGGCCGCGCCGGGCCCGGCGCGGTCACGCGGGGCGGGAGGCGCCGGCCCAGGGCATCGAGTCGACCGGTGCCAGGCGGACCGTCGACCCGGGGCGCGGGGCGTGGATCATCTGGCCGTTGCCGATGTAGAGGCCGACGTGGGTCACCCCGGAGTAGAAGAACACCAGGTCCCCGGGGGCCAGCTGGTCGCGGGACACGCGCCGGCCGGCGTTGATCTGGGTGTAGGTGGTGCGGGGCAGGGAGACCCCGGCCGAGCGCCAGGCCGCCTGGGTCAGGCCGGAGCAGTCGAAGGACCCCGGGCCCGTCGCGCCCCAGACGTACGGCTTCCCGATCGCGGTGTACGCGAAGGCCACGGCGCGGGCCGCGCGGGAACCGTCGGAAGGCGGCGCGGGCGTGCTGCGGTTCGGGGCGGCGGCGGGTGCGGGGGAGGCGGCGGGCGTCTGGGCCTCGTAGGCGGCGCGCTCCTCGGCGGTGAGCTTGGCCAGCAGGCGCTTGGCTGCGGCGAGCTTGTCCTCGATCACGGCCTTGTGCGCGGAGAGTTCGTCCTGCTTGGCGCGGAGGTCGGCGAGCTGTCCCGCGGCCTGCTCCCGGAGTTTGCCGACCTCGTCGAGGCGTCGGCGCACGGTGGTGATCCCGGCGGCGTTGCGGTCCCCGGCGCGGGTGATGAAGGAGGCCTGGGAGAGGTACTCCTGCGGGTCGGCCGCCAGCGCGAGCTGCACGGCCGTGCCCAGGGACCCGCTGCGGTACTGGGAGGCGGCGAGGGTGCCGAGCGCGCTGCGGGCGGTGTTGAGCTGGTCGGTCTTGCGGGCGGTCTCGTCGCGCAGGCCGGTCAGCGCGCGCTCGGCCTCGTCGGCCTTCTCCTTCGCCCCGTTGTACTGCTCGGTCGCCGCCTCGGCCTCCTCGTAGAGCCGGTCCACCTCCGACTTGACCTGGGAGGGGGTGGGCCGGGGATCGGCCTGGGAGGTGCCTTCGAAGGCGGTGGCGGTGGCAGCGCCCGCGAGGGCGAGGGTGGCGGCGGTCGTCCGTGCCGTGCCGCCGGAGAGCGGGCGCTGCCTGGGCTTTCGATGACTGGCCACGAGGGCCTCACGTCCTTCCCCTGTCGCTGACGCTGGGTCTTGGGGGAGGACGCTAAACCTGAAAGTAACGGGCCGATGTCGAGATGGTCCGAACTGATCGGATGTGGCGGATCGGTATCCGTCAGTGCCAGAGGACGGCGATAAAAATATTGATCATGGTCAGTCCGCCGACCGCGCCGAACATCGCCTTCTCGACCTTCTCCTCGTCGCGCTTGACGTAGACGAGGGCGAGGATCACGAAGAGGATCGCGAGCTTCACGCCCACCTTGACGTTGTTGACCGGCGTGCCGTCCATCTCGTTGAAGCCGACCAGCAGGACGCCCGTCACGAGCATGGTGAGCGCGCCGTGCAGCATCGCCGGCGTGAAGCGGGCGGTGCCCGCGCTCATCGCCTTCATCTGGGTCAGGAAACCGCCGAGCAGCGAGGCGATCCCGATGATGTGCAGGCCGACGAAGACATTGATGAGTACGTCCATGCGGACGAGCGTACGGGGCGAGATCTTCGAACAGTCGGGCGAGGTCCGGCCGGGATCGGCGTACGGCCGAACGAGGTCCGTACGAGATCTGCGTACAGTTGGGGCATGGCTGCCGCAGCTGACCTGACCCACCCCGCCGCCGACCGCATCGAGCTGGTCGAGGTGCTGGCCGCGCTCGGGCATCCCGTCCGGCTGGAGATCGTCCGCAAGCTGGCCTCCGGCGAGGAGGCGTTCTGCGGCGAGGTCGTGCCCGACCTGCCCAGATCCAGCGTCACGCACCACCTCAAGACGCTGCGCGAGAGCGGAGTGATCCGCCGGCGGCCCAGCGGCCGCAAGCTCTACCTCGCACTGCGCCGCGACGATCTGGACGAGTGCTTCCCCGGTCTCCTGGAACTCGTCCTGGCCTGTCGGTCCCGCCCCCTAGACTCGGAATGCGATGAGCAGCCTCTTTGACGACAGTTTCCTGGCGGACCTCACCCCCTCCCACGAGGTCCCGCCGCCGCCCGAGGATCACGGCGCCCCGGAAGCGGGCGCGGACGATCTCTTCGGGGGGCGCTTCGACGTGCCCATGAGCGGGGACGCGTACTACCGGGACGGCGCCCCCAGGCCCGTCATCGACCCGGCGACGCTCCTGCACGGCCTGAACGAGCAGCAGGCCGCGGCCGTGGTGCACGCGGGCTCCCCGCTGCTCATCGTGGCCGGCGCCGGCTCCGGCAAGACCCGGGTGCTGACCCACCGCATCGGACACCTGCTGTCCGCGCGGAACGTGCACCCCGGCCAGATCCTGGCGATCACCTTCACCAACAAGGCCGCCGGAGAGATGAAGGAGCGCGTCGAGAGCCTGGTCGGCCCGCGCGCCAACGCCATGTGGGTCTCCACCTTCCACAGCGCGTGCGTCCGCATCCTGCGCCGCGAGTCCAAGCGGCTCGGCTTCACCTCATCGTTCTCGATCTACGACGCGGCCGACTCGAAGCGCCTGATGGCGCTCGTCTGCCGCGACCTGGACCTGGACCCGAAGAAGTTCCCGCCGAAGGCCTTCAACGCCAAGATCTCGAACCTGAAGAACGAGCTGATCGACGAGGAGGCCTTCGCCGACCAGGCCGTCGACGGGTTCGAGAAGACCCTCGCCCAGGCGTACGCGATGTACCAGGGGCGGCTGCGCGAGGCCAACGCGCTCGACTTCGACGACATCATCATGACCACGGTGCACCTGCTCCAGGCGTTCCCCGACGTCGCCGAGCACTACCGGCGCCGCTTCCGGCACGTCCTCGTGGACGAGTACCAGGACACCAACCACGCCCAGTACACGCTCGTGCGCGAGCTGGTCGGCACCGGCTACCCGGACCTGCCGCCGGCCGAGCTCTGCGTCGTGGGTGACGCCGACCAGTCGATCTACGCCTTCCGCGGCGCGACCATCCGCAACATCCTCCAGTTCGAAGAGGACTACAAGGACGCGACGACGATCCTGCTGGAGCAGAACTACCGCTCCACGCAGACGATCCTCTCCGCCGCCAACGCGGTCATCGAACGCAACGAGAACCGCCGCGCCAAGAACCTGTGGACCGAGGCCGGCACCGGCGCCGTCATCACCGGCTACGTCGCGGACACCGAGCACGACGAGGCGCAGTTCGTCGCCGACGAGATCGACCGGCTGACGGACGCGGGCGACGCCAAGGCCGGCGACGTCGCGATCTTCTACCGGACGAACGCCCAGTCGCGCGTGTTCGAGGAGATCTTCATCCGGGTCGGGCTGCCCTACAAGGTCGTCGGCGGCGTCCGCTTCTACGAGCGCAAGGAGGTCCGCGACGTTCTCGCGTACCTGCGCGTCCTCGCCAACCCGGAGGACAACGTCCCGCTCCGCCGGATCCTGAACACGCCGAAGCGCGGCATCGGCGAGCGCGCCGAGGCGATGATCGACGCCCTCGCGATGCGCGAGAAGATCACCTTCCCGCAGGCGCTGCGGCGCGTCGACGAGGCCTTCGGCATGGCCGCCCGCTCGACGAACGCGGTGAAGCGGTTCAACGTGCTGATGGAGGAGCTCCGCACGATCGTCGACTCGGGCGCGGGCCCCGCGGTGGTCCTGGAGGCGGTCCTGGAGCGGACCGGGTACCTCGCCGAACTGCAGGCGTCGACCGACCCGCAGGACGAGACGCGGATCGAGAACCTCCAGGAGCTGGCGGCGGTGGCGCTGGAGTTCGAGCAGGCGCGGGAGGCCGCGACCGCCGAGGCCGCCGAGACGGGAGCCCCGGCTCCCGGGCCCGGCACCCTGGCCGAGTTCCTGGAGCAGGTCGCGCTCGTCGCCGACTCCGACCAGATCCCCGACGAGGACACCGAGGGCACGGGCGTCATCACGCTGATGACCCTGCACACCGCCAAGGGCCTGGAGTTCCCGGTGGTCTTCGTGACCGGCATGGAGGACGGGGTCTTCCCGCACATGCGCGCGCTGGGACAGACCAAGGAACTGGAGGAGGAGCGCCGCCTCGCCTACGTCGGCATCACGCGGGCCCGCGAGCGGCTGTACCTCACCCGGTCGAGCATGCGCAGCGCCTGGGGCACGCCCTCGTACAACCCGCCGTCGCGGTTCCTGGAGGAGATCCCCACGGAGTACCTCCAGTGGAAGCGGACGGGCGCCACGCAGAAGCCGGCCGGTCCGATGCGGAGCTCCGGCTACGGGTCCTCGTCCTCCGGTTCGGGGAAGGCGACCTTCGGCACCTCGCCCGAGGCGTTCCTGTCCTCGTCGCGTACGAAGTCGGGCCCGTCCGGGTTCGCGACGCGGCGGGCCGCGGACAAGCCGGTCATCGCCCTGGTGGTCGGGGACCGGGTCACGCACGACCAGTTCGGGCTCGGCACCGTCATGGAGGTCAAGGGAGCGGGCGCGGACGCGCAGGCCACCGTCGACTTCGGGGACGACAAGCCCAAGCGGCTGCTGCTGCGTTACGCGCCGGTGCAGAAGCTGTAGGGCGGGGGAGTACGGCGGGCGGCCGCGCGGCCTTGGGGCCGCGCGGCGGTTACGTCGGGTCCAGGCCCTTGCTGCGCAGCCACGCCAGCGGGTCGATCGCCGAGCCGCCGCCGGGGCGCACCTCGAAGTGGAGGTGCGGGCCGGTGGAGTTGCCGGAGTTGCCGGAGTAGGCGATGACGTCGCCCGCCTTGACCTTGCCGCCGCGGATCTTGGTCGAGCTGAGGTGGCAGTACCAGGTCTCGGTGCCGTCGGGCGCGGTCACTATCGCCATGTTGCCGTAGGCGCTGTTGTACTGGGTGCGCACGGTGCCGTCGGTGGCCGCCATGACCGGGGTCCCGTAGGAGACCGGGAAGTCGATGCCGGTGTGCACCGACATCCACATGCCGCCGGCCTGGCCGAAGTTGGCGCTGAGGCCTTGCTGGTTCACGGGGATGGCGAACTTGGGGCGGGCGGCCTCCTTGGCCGCGGCCTCCTCCGCCTTCTTCTTCTTTTCCTCTTCCTGGCGTTCGCGCAGGTCGATGCGCTCCTGCGTGCGGCTCGCGCGGTCCGCGAAATCGCCCGCGTCGGCGCTGAGCGCGACCAGTTGGGTGTCGAGCTTGGTGTTCGCCGCGACGGGCTTCACCGAGGCCGGGTCGGGCGCGGCCATCGTGGTGGTGTCCTGAGCGGGCTTGTCCGTGTCGGTGAGCCCGCCGACGGAGGCGGCCGCCACGCCCGCGACGCCCATCACGCAGGCGGAGGGCACGGCCACGGTCAGCAGGGCGGAACGCTTCGCCGGGGTGCGGCGACGGCTGTTGCCGGCGGCCTTGGTGTTGCCCTTGGTGTTGCCCTTGGCGGCGGTCCGGCGCGCGGCGCGCGGAGCGGCGGTCACGGGCATGGCCTGCGTGGGGAGGTCGTGGACCTCGGGCGCGGAGTGGAGTTCGTGGACCTCGGGCAGCTCGTGGACCTCGGACGCCAGGGAGGCCTCAGGGGTCTCGGGGCTCGCGTCGGAGAGCACCTCGAAGACCGCGGTCTCGCTGTAGGTGCCGGCGTACGCGTCGGTTCCGGCCTGGGTTCCGGCGTCGTAGCCGACGGAGGCCGTCCCGTACGCGTACTCCTGTGCCTGTGCCTGCTGCTGCGCGGGCTGGTACTCGTACTCGTACGGGTAGGCGGCCTCGGGCTGGGGCTGGACCGGGGTCTGCGTGACGGTGTTCCAGGCGGTGGCGTCGTAGGCGCCGGTCTCGGTGCCGGTGGTGCCGTAGCCCGGCATCGCCCAGTGCCCGGTCTGCTCGCCGGAGGCGTCGTAGCCGAAGGAGGCGGGCTGGTACTCGGTGTAGGCGGAGTAGTCCGCGCCCTGCGTGTTCCAGGCGCTCGCGTCCCAGGTCCCGGAGGTGTCCCCGGGTGCGGCCTGGGTCGGGATCGTCGACAGGTAAGGGTCCTGTGAGGTCCACGCGGTGGTGTCGTACGCGCCGGTCTCGTAGGAGCCGTAGGCGGCGTAGTTGACCCCCTGGCCCTGCGTTTCATAGGAAACGTAGGTCGAGTCACCAGCGAAAGTGGTGGTGGCAAGGCCGTCATACCCGGCATCCGGGTACTGGCCCGACGAGGGGCGGTCGTTCACCAACTTCTCTTTCGCCTCGGCAGTGGGGCCTGGGTGGCCGGGAACGCGTGGTTCACCGGAGGAGAGCAGTGGCGTGACTGTACCCGTCGGTTACTCGCAACGACAATCTTCGCCGGGTCTCGAGATTGCCGGAACCGGGCATTCGGCCGTCTTTCGGTCGCCGAAAGACGCACCCTTGGCCTTGAGTTCGAAATTCGTTCGACTGGAGGTCGCTTGGCGGCTAGGCGACGGACGCGGCCTCCGAGCCCGCGACGGCGGCCAGACCGGGCCCGTCGAGGGCGCGCCGGACCGCCGCGATGACGGCGGGGTGCGCGGGCAGCGCGAGGTGTCCGATCCCCGTGACCTGCACGTTCTCCACGTGCAGGTCCGGGTGCTCGATCCGCGCGGTCCCGACCGGAGTCATCAGCGCGTCGAACTCGCTCCAGAACGCCACGCACCGGGTGGCACATCCGGGCGCGGGCGCGGCCAGTTCGGCGAGCACCTCGGAGTCCGGGCGCATCTGCCGCACCAGCGGGTGCGCGTCCATGAAGGGCGCGACCCGCGTGCCGGAGTGCGGGGTGCCGAGGGTGACGAGGGTCCGGACGCGGGCGTCGCCGCCGAGGCGCTGTACGTAATACCGGCCGACCAGGCCGCCCAGGCTGTGCCCGACCAGGTCCACCCGCTCCTGTCCGGTGCGCTCGCACAGTTCCTCGACACGCCGGGCGAGATGGCGGGCGGTGACGCGCAGGTCGAGGGTGAAGGGCGAGTAGTTGTACGCCTCCACGTGCCGCAGGCCGCCCGCCCCGAGGGCGCGGCGCAGGAGCACGAAGACGGACCGGTTGTCGGTGAATCCGTGGAGGAGGAGGGCGGGCGGGCGTGTCGCGCGGGCGGCGGCGGTGGCCTTTTCCTGGCACACTCCGGTCGGATAGAGGAGGAGGTGCCCGCCGAGCACCATCACCTCGAGCGCGCCGGCCCGCAGGGCCGCACCGGACAAGGGCATGGACACGGGTATGTACAGCCCCATCGACGGCCTCCCCTGAGCCTCTTGGGACCCGGGGCTCTTGCGCCACCGTGCCGTGCGGCTGTCGGCGCGGTGGCGCAATGCCGTCCCACGTGTGATTTCCCCCTCGTGATGGACCGCGAAACGGCGGCGTGCGCGATGCTGTACTTAACGTTCGTTCACTCGGGAGGCAGTGCGATGGGTGTGACCGGTCCGATCCGTGTGGTGGTGGCCAAGCCGGGTCTCGACGGCCACGACCGCGGGGCCAAGGTGATCGCGCGGGCGCTGCGGGACGCGGGCATGGAGGTCATCTACACCGGCCTCCACCAGACCCCCGAGCAGATCGTGGACACCGCCATCCAGGAGGACGCCGACGCGATCGGCCTCTCGATCCTCTCCGGCGCCCACAACACGCTGTTCGCGCGCGTGCTGGAACTCCTCAAGGAGCGCGACGCGGAGGACATCAAGGTCTTCGGCGGCGGGATCATCCCGGAGGACGACATCGCCCCGCTCAAGGAGAAGGGCGTGGCCGAGATCTTCACCCCGGGCGCGACGACGACGTCCATCGTGGACTGGGTCCGAGCGAACGTCCGACCTGACAGCCCCGCCGGCGTTTGAGCCCCCGCCCCATCCAGCCCCGCCGGCGTTTGAGGCGCGGGGTCTGGGGCGGAGCCCCAGGTCTGTGAGCCGCACCGGACCGCCGGCCCACCCCCCCGGGAGGGATCAGGCGGCCGGCGCCAACTCCGCAAGCATGGCCGCGCGCAGCCGAAGCGTGGCCACCAGCCGCTGAAAGGCCTCGGCCCAGTACGCGGCCGCGCCGGGAGCCGCGTCCGGCGGCTCCTCCGTGGCCGCGGTCAGGGCCTCCAGGCGGCCGGCCTCCGCGGGATCGAGGCAGCGTTCGGCCAGGCCCATCACCCCGCTGAAGCTCCACGGATAGCTGCCGGCCTCGCGGGCCATGTCCAGCGCGTCCACCACCGCCCGGCCCAGGGCCCCCGCCCACGGCACGACGCACACGCCGAGCAGCTGGAACGCCTCCGACAGCCCGTGGGCCCGTATGAACTCGGCGACCCACTCCGCCCGCTCCGCATCCGGCAGGGTCTCCAGCAGCTTGGCCCGCTCCGCGAGCGAGGCCGTGCCCGGACCCGCCGCGGGCGATGCGGACGGCGGGCCGAGCAGGGCCCGCGACCACGCCGCGTCGCGCTGCCGCACCGCCGCCCGGCACCACGCCGCGTGCAGTTCCTCCGTCCATCCCTCGCCCTCGGCGAGCGGCAGCGCCACGATCTCCGCCGGGCCGAGCCCCCCGAACCGCTCCCGCCAGCACGACAGCGGCGCCGCCTCCACGATCTGGCCGAGCCACCAGGCCCGCTCCCCGCGCCCGGCGGGCGGCCGCTTGACCACCCCGTCGCGGAGCATCCCCGCATCGCACTCGGCCGGCGGGGTCACGCCCTCCGGGCCCACGCAGGCCAGGGCGCGCTCCGCCATCCGGCCGGCCAGGGCCGATCGCGGCAACGCCGACAGCAGTTCGGCGGCCGTCGCGCGGACGTTGCGGCTGCGGTCGCCCAGTGCCGCCTCCAGGAAGGTCTCGTCCCCCTCCGACAGCCCCACCCGCAGCGAATCGAGGAACATCAGCCGGTCCTCGGCCCGTTCGGTGGCCCAGGTCGTCGCCAGCAGCCGCGGCGCGGCCGCCGCCTCGTGGGCCCGTACGGCGCCGAGCAACGCCACCCGCTCCGCGAACAGTCCCTCCTGCCACAGCCGTTCGACCCCGGCCGGGTCGGTCACCTCGGGCAGGTCCCCGGTACCGCCCGCCCCGCCGCGCAGGGCGAACCGCCAGTCCGGGTTCAGCCGGGCCAGCCACAGCCCGCGCGTGCCGGCCAGGGCCAGCGCCTGCGGCCGCAGGTCCGTACGGGCCCGGGCCGCGTCCAGCAGCGCCGGGACCAAGGCGGCCGGCGCGCGGTAGCCGTGCCGGCCGGCCGCGGCCAGCCACTGCGGCAGCAGTTCCGTCAGGTCCGGGGCGGCTCCGCGCCGTCCGCCGCCGCTGCCCGCGGCCGTCCGGCCGGCCAGCAGCTGGGCGAGCCGCCGGCCGGCTGCCTCCGGTGGCGCCGGGCGCGGATCCCGGGGCGCGGGCCGCGGATGCGGGCCCGCCGCGGCCGGCCGCAACCCGGCCCGGCGCCGTACGGCGTGCACGGCCGCCGCGTCCAGCAGCGCCTCCGGCGAGCGGGCCGGGCCCCCGCCGCGGCGCCGGTCGGTGCCCAGCAGCGCGGCGCCGACCAGCTCCTCCCACTCCCCGTACCCCTCGTCACCCTTGCTCATCGGGCCCCTCCCTCGCCGCTCGTCCTCTTCGCGTCCTGCGCCCCGGTCCCGCCCCCTCCGCGGGACCGGGGCTGTCGTGCGTTCGTGTACCAGTGCTCAACTGGCGTGGTTGTCGTTCATGCAAGCCCCCCGGCTTCTCGTCGTCACAGCGCCGGCGCCCCCGCGCCGCCGCCACCTGCTCGTGCCGCGTGCGACGCCCCCCGGCGCCCCCGCGTTCCCTCCCCGCCGCCCGTCTGACGGCATACGTCCCCCCAGGCCCCCTGCGGTGTGTGGTGTTGTCCGCCCGCGCTCAGGACAGGGCGACCGGCTCGGGAGAGTCCGGCTGCCAGGCCGTCAGCGGGGTGAAGCCGCGGTGGCCGCACTCGCCGAACACCGTCACCGGGCCCCCGCCCGACAACGCGGCCAGCTGCCACAGGCCCGAGCGGGAACGGCTGCCGGACCCGGTGAGCGGCACCGGCAGGGCGCAGGTGCCCTCCGCGTCCGCCAGCTGCCAGCCGAGCTCGCCCGGTATCGGGACCACCGGGCCGAGCACCACCGGCCAGGACTCCAGCCACGGGTCCTCCCGCAGCGCCGCCCCGTACGCCTCCAGTGCCGCCCCCGTGCTGACCCCGGCCGGAACCGCGGCGCACGGAACGGCCGCCGAGGGTCTCTCCCCGAGGTCCGCCCGCAGCCCCGCCGATCCGGGCCGGAAGCGGAGCTCCGCCTCCAGCGCCAGCCCGACCGGCAGCGACAGACCCGGCGACCGCCCGGGCGGTCCGAAGTCCAGTACCAGGGCGGGCCGTCCGCCCTGCAGTCCGCGCAGCCATATCCGGCGGGTGGTGAGCCGGCCGTCCGGTGACACCGAGTCGTACTGGGCCAGCACCAGCCAGCGGTCCCGTACGGCCTCCCCCTCCCCGGAGGCCGGCAGTCCCACCCGGCTGCGCACCGTCGCCGCCAGCTGTTCCGGCAGCCCCGCCACCCCCAGCCAGGCCCGGTCCAGCAGGTGCAGCAGCGCCGCCTCCTCCAGCATCCGGGCGGGCCAGCCCGGGCCGCAACTGGGTATCGTCCCCAACTCCCGCACCCGCGAGGCCAGTCCGGGTGCCTGCGCGTCGACCATCCGGGCCGCGGTCTCCTCCCACCCCGCGTAACCGGCCTGCTCCTGCCCCGCGAGGCCGCCGCGCACCATATCGGCCAGCCGCTGCTCCAGCTCGGTGACCCCCGCGCCGACACGGCCCGCCCGCCGCTCGGCCCGCTTGCGCGCCGCCTCCTCGTCCACCGGCCCGCCCGCCCCCGCAGCGGGACGCGCGGCCTTGGCCGCCCGGTCCGCCAGCCACTGCGCGGCCCAGTCCGGCGCCTCGCCCGGCTCGCCGACCCCCTCGGCCGACCAGAGCAGCAGCAGCCCCAGCGCGTGCTTGCACGGGAACTTCCGGCTCGGGCAGGAGCACTTGTAGGCCGGTCCGGCCAAGTCCACGACCGTCCGGTACGGCTTGCTGCCGCTGCCCTTGCACAACCCCCAGACAGAACCGGAAGCGGAACCTCCGATCTGCGACCATGGACCCGCCCCGCCGAGTCTGCTCCCCGCTTTGCGTGAGGCGTCGTCAGGAGCCAGAGCCAGTACCTGTTCCGCTGTCCAGCGGACCCCCTGCTCAGTCATGTGTTCCACCGTAGAGACCCCCACTGACAATCGCCCTGACCTGCAACAAAACCGTGAGCAGGGGGCGTTGTCAGTGGCGTGGTGCACCGTGGATCCAGCAGTCGGAAGCGGCTGCCGAGCCTTGGAGGGGGACCATGACCACGCCCGAGAACGAACGCCCGGCCGAAGCGCTGCGACCGCACGCCGAAGACGCTTTCGCCCACGAACTGAAAGCCCTCGCGGCCGCCGACGACCGGCCCCGCCCGGCCCGCTGGAAGCTCTCCCCGTGGGCCGTCGCCACGTACCTGCAGGGCGGCACGCTCGACGACGGCACGGTCATCACGCCCAAGTACGTGGGACCGCGCCGCATCGTCGAAGTCGCCGTCACCACCCTGGCCACCGACCGCGCCCTGCTCCTGCTCGGCGTCCCCGGCACCGCCAAGACCTGGGTCTCCGAACACCTCGCCGCCGCCGTCAGCGGGGACTCCACCCTCCTCGTCCAGGGCACCGCCGGCACCCCCGAGGAGGCCATCCGGTACGGCTGGAACTACGCCCGGCTCCTCGCCCACGGCCCCAGCCGCGAGGCCCTCGTCCCCAGCCCCGTCATGCGGGCCATGGCCGAGGGCATGACCGCCCGCGTCGAGGAGCTCACCCGCATCCCCGCCGACGTCCAGGACACCCTCATCACCGTCCTGTCCGAGAAGACACTGCCGATACCGGAGCTCGGCGAAGAGGTGCAGGCCGTGCGCGGCTTCAACCTCATCGCCACCGCCAACGACCGCGACCGCGGGGTCAACGAGCTGTCCAGCGCGCTGCGCCGCCGCTTCAACACCGTGGTCCTGCCGCTGCCCGCCAGCGCCGACGCCGAGGTCGACATCGTGGCCCGCCGCGTCGACCAGATGGGCCGCGCCCTCGACCTGCCGGCCGCGCCCGAGGGCCTGGAGGAGATCCGCCGCGTCGTCACCGTCTTCCGCGAGCTGCGCGACGGGGTCACTGGCGACGGCCGTACGAAGGTGAAGTCGCCCAGCGGCACCCTGTCCACCGCCGAGGCCATCTCCGTCGTCACCGGCGGCCTGGCCCTGGCCGCCCACTTCGGGGACGGCGTGCTGCGCCCCTCCGACGTGGCCGCCGGGATCCTCGGCGCCGTGGTCCGCGACCCGGCCGCCGACAAGGTGGTCTGGCAGGAGTACCTGGAGGCCGTGGTCCGCGAGCGCGACGGCTGGAAGGACTTCTACCGGGCCTGCCGGGAGGTGACGGTATGAGCCCGAGCCCGCGGGGCCCCCTGCTGCTGGGCGTACGGCACCACGGGCCCGGCTCGGCCCGCGCGGTGCGGGCGGCACTGGACGCGGCCCGCCCGGCGGCCGTGCTGATCGAGGGCCCGCCCGAGGGGGACGGGCTGCTCGCGCTCGCCGCCGACCCCGCGATGCGGCCGCCCGTGGCGCTGCTCGCGCACGCCGCGGACGACCCCGGCCGGGCCGCGTTCTGGCCGCTCGCCGACTTCTCCCCGGAGTGGGTGGCGATCCGCTGGGCCCAAGAGACCGGCGTGCCGGTGCGGTTCATGGACCTGCCCGCCGCGCACTCGCTGGCGGGGGCGGAGCCGGGCGCGGACCACGCCGAGCCCGATGCGGTCCGCGTGGACCCCCTCGCGGTGCTGGCCGAGACCGCCGGGTACGACGACCCCGAACGCTGGTGGGAGGACGTGGTCGAACACCGGGGCGCCGACGGCACCGGGGGCGCGGGGGAGGAGGTGCTCGGCGCGTTCGAGGCGCTCGGCGAGGCCATGGGAGCCCTGCGCGAGGCGTACGGCGACGGCGGCCACCACCGCGACCTGGTGCGCGAGGCGTACATGCGGCAGCGGATGCGGGCCGCCCGCCGGGAGTTCGGTGACGCGTACGCCGTCGTGTGCGGCGCCTGGCACGTCCCGGCGCTGCGGGCGAAGACCACCGTGGCCGCGGACAAGGCACTGCTGAGCGGCCTGCCCAAGGTCAAGGTGGAGACCACCTGGGTGCCGTGGACCCACCGCCGGCTCGCCCGGGCCGGCGGGTATGGCGCCGGGATCACCTCGCCCGGCTGGTACGCCCACCTCTTCGAGGCCCGGGACCGGCCCGTCGAGCGGTGGCTGACCAAGGTCGCCGGCCTGCTGCGCGCGGAGGACCGGCAGGTCTCCTCGGCGCACGTCATCGAGGCGGTCCGGCTGGCCGAGACCCTCGCCGCGATGCGGGGACGGCCGCTGCCCGGCCTGACCGAGACCCTCGAAGCGGTCCGGGCGGTGATGTGCGACGGCTCCGACATACCGCTCGCGCTGATCGAGGACCGCCTGGTGGTCGGCGACGTGCTCGGCGAGGTCCCGGACGAGGCCCCCGTCGTACCGCTCCAGCGGGACCTGACGAGACAGCAGCGCTCGCTGCGGCTCAAGGCCGAGGCGCAGGACCGCGAACTGGAACTCGACCTGCGCAAGGAAACCGACGCGGCGAAGTCCCTGCTGCTCCACCGGCTGCGGCTGCTCGGCATCGGATGGGGCACCCCGGCCGCCTCCCGGGGCAGCACCGGGACCTTCCGCGAGACGTGGCGGCTGCGGTGGGAGCCCGAACTGTCGGTGCGGGTCGCCGAGGCCGGGATCTGGGGCACCACCGTCCTCGCGGCGGCCACCGCCAAGGCCGAGGCCGACGCGGCCGGCGCCGAGGAGCTGGGCGAGGTGACGGCGCTCGCCGAGCGCTGCCTGCTCGCCGGGCTGTCCGAGGCGCTGCCCGCCGTACTGCGGGCCCTCGCGGACCGGGCCGCACTGGACACCGACGTGGCGCGGCTCGCCAAGGCGCTGCCCGCGCTGGCGCGTTCGCTGCGGTACGGGGACGTGCGCGGCACCGACGCGACGGCGCTGGGCACGGTCGCGGCCGGGCTCGCGGAGCGGATATGCGTGGCGCTGCCGCCCGCCTGCGCGGCCGGCCTGGACGCCGACGCGGCGGCGGAGCTGCGCGGCCACGTGGACGGGGTGCACGGGGCGGTGGCGCTGCTGGCCGACGCCGACGAGGGGCTGCGGGAGCGCTGGTCCGCGGTGCTGCGGACACTGGCCGGCCGGGACACCGTGCCGGGCGTCATCCGCGGCCGGGCGGCCAGGCTGCTCCTCGACGACGGGCGGCTGCCGGCCGAGGAGACGGCGCGGCTGATGGGGCTCGCGCTGTCCCCGGCCGCCGCTCCGGCCGACGCGGCGGGCTGGATCGAGGGCTTCGCGGGCGGGAGTTCGGGCGGGGGCACGCTGCTGGTCCACGACGAGCGGCTGCTGGGGCTCATCGATGCCTGGCTGGTGGGGGTGCCGGAGCGGGCCTTCACCGACGTACTCCCGCTGCTGCGGAGGACCTTCGGGGCGTACGAGTCGGGGGTGCGGCGGAGCCTGGGCGAGCTGGTGCGGCGGGGGCCGGGCCGTTCCGCTGCCGCGAGCTCGGCCTCCTCGGCACCCGAGGGCTTCGCCCCGGACCTGGACCCGGAGCGGGCGGACGCGGTGGTGGGGCTGGTGCGGATGCTGCTTGCGGGTTAGGGCGCGGCGCCGTTGCCGGGGGCGCTGCCCCGGACCCAGCGCCTCAAACGCCGACGTTGGATCGGTGCGGCGGGGCTGGACTCGGCGGGGCTGGAATGTGCGGAAACGACTGGTGGAGGGGGACGGACGGATGAGCGGGACGGACATGGGCACGGCCGGAGGCGAGCGGTTGCGGCGGTGGCGGATGGTGCTGGGCGGGGGCGAGGCCGAGGGGACCGGGTGTGCGCTCGCCGGGCGGGATGCGGCGATGGACGCCGCGCTCGGCGCGTTGTACGGGGGCGACGCCGGGTCCCGTAGGGGATCGGGGGCGCGGTCGGCGGGGCTCGGCGGGTCCGCGCCGAACGTGGCTCGCTGGCTCGGGGACATCCGTACGTACTTCCCCAGCTCGGTCGTCCAGGTGATGCAGCGCGACGCGATCGAGCGGCTCGGCCTGTCCACGCTGCTGCTGGAACCGGAGATGCTGGAGGCGGTGGAGCCGGACGTGCACCTCGTGGGCACGCTGCTCTCGCTGAACAAGGCGATGCCCGAGACGACCAGGGAGACGGCGCGGGCCGTGGTCCGCAAGGTGGTCGAGCAGCTGGAGAAGAAGCTCGCTGCGCGGACCCGGGCGACGCTGACCGGAGCTCTCGACCGGTCCGCGCGGATCAGCCGGCCCCGCCACCACGATATCGACTGGGACCGCACGATCCGGGCCAACCTCAAGAACTACCTGCCCGAGTACCGCACCGTCGTCCCCGAGCGGCTGATCGGGTACGGCCGTGCGGCCCAATCGGTGAAGAAGGAGGTGATCCTCTGCATCGACCAGTCGGGTTCCATGGCGGCCTCCGTCGTCTACGCCTCCGTCTTCGGCGCGGTGCTGGCCTCGATGCGCTCGATCGCGACCCGGCTCGTCGTCTTCGACACCGCCGTCGTGGACCTCACCGATCAGCTCGACGACCCGGTCGACGTCCTCTTCGGGACCCAGCTGGGTGGCGGCACGGACATCAACCGCGCCCTCGCCTACTGCCAGTCGAAGATCACCCGGCCCGCCGACACGGTCGTCATCCTGATCAGTGATCTCTACGAGGGCGGCATCCGCAACGAGATGCTCAAGCGGGTCGCCGCGATGAAGGGGTCGGGGGTCGAGTTCGTGACCCTGCTGGCGCTGTCCGACGAGGGCGCTCCGGCGTACGACCGCGAGCACGCCGCCGCCCTCGGCGCGCTCGGCGCGCCGGCCTTCGCCTGCACCCCCGACCTGTTCCCGGAGGTGATGGCCGCGGCGCTGGAGAAGCGGCCCCTGCCGACACCCTGACGGCCCGGTTCCCGCCTCCTCCCGGCCCCGTCCCGGTCCCTCGTGTGAATCGGTGAAACACACGAACTTCCAGTTCAACCGTGAGGCGATCTGTGACAGGTATCACCGCTCAGGTGTGATCTGCGATTTAGGGACCCACGGCCCTCGGGGATAACCTGCGGGACGGACATGCCGCGTCCACGGTCACCGTGTGCGCCTTCCTTGTGACAGCGCCGTCACGTTGCCCTCCGCGGCACGCCCACGCAGATAGCAGACAACCGCGAATCACTGCGAATCTTTAAAAAGACAAGGGACGGACGCGCGTGGACCTGTTCGAGTACCAGGCGAGGGACCTCTTCGCCAAGCACGGTGTACCGGTGCTGGCCGGTGAAGTCATCGACACGCCTGAGGCGGCTCGCGAGGCCACCGAGCGGCTGGGCGGCAAGTCGGTCGTCAAGGCGCAGGTGAAGGTCGGCGGCCGCGGCAAGGCCGGTGGCGTGAAGCTGGCCGCCACCCCGGACGAGGCCGTCGCCCGGGCGACGGACATCCTCGGCATGGACATCAAGGGCCACACGGTCCACAAGGTGATGATCGCCGAGACGGCTCCCGAGATCCTCGAGGAGTACTACGTCTCGTACCTCCTCGACCGCACCAACCGCACCTTCCTCGCCATGGCGTCGGTCGCGGGCGGCATGGACATCGAGCAGGTCGCCGAGGAGACCCCGGAGAAGCTCGCCAAGGTCCCGGTGAACGCCAACGAGGGCGTGACCATCGAGAAGGCCCGCGAGATCGTCGCCCTGGCGCAGTTCCCGGCCGAGGTCGCCGAGAAGGTCGCCGAGGTCCTCGTGACCCTGTGGGCGACCTTCATCGCCGAGGACGCGCTCCTCGTCGAGGTCAACCCGCTCGCGAAGGTCGCCAACGGCGACGTCATCGCGCTCGACGGCAAGGTCTCGCTCGACGAGAACGCCGAGTTCCGCCAGCCGGGCCACGAGGAGTTCGTGGACCACGCGGCCGCGAACCCGCTCGAGGCCGCCGCCAAGGCGAAGAACCTCAACTACGTCAAGCTCGACGGTGAGGTCGGCATCATCGGCAACGGCGCGGGTCTCGTCATGAGCACCCTCGACGTCGTCGCGTACGCCGGCGAGAACCACGGTGGCGTCAAGCCCGCCAACTTCCTGGACATCGGCGGTGGCGCCTCCGCCGCCGTCATGGCCAACGGTCTCGAGATCATCCTCGGCGACCCGGACGTCAAGTCCGTCTTCGTCAACGTCTTCGGTGGCATCACCGCCTGCGACGAGGTCGCCAACGGCATCGTCCAGGCGCTCCAGCTGCTGAAGGACAAGGGCGAAGAGGTCACCAAGCCCCTCGTCGTCCGTCTCGACGGCAACAACGCCGAGCTGGGTCGCAAGATCCTCTCGGACGCCAACCACCCGCTGGTCCAGCGCGTGGACACCATGGACGGCGCGGCCGACAAGGCCGCCGAGCTCGCGGCTGCGAAGTAAGGGCAGAGGTCACAGACTCACATGGCTATCTTCCTCAACAAGGACAGCAAGGTCATCGTCCAGGGCATGACCGGTGCCACGGGCATGAAGCACACCAAGCTGATGCTGGCTGACGGCACCAACATCGTCGGCGGCGTGAACCCGCGCAAGGCCGGCACCACCGTCGACTTCGACGGCACCGAGGTCCCGGTCTTCGGCTCCGTCGCCGAGGCGATGGAGAAGACGGGCGCCAACGTCTCCGTCCTCTTCGTCCCGCCGGCCTTCGCCAAGGCCGCCGTGGTCGAGGCGATCGACGCCGAGATCCCGCTGGCCGTCGTCATCACCGAGGGCATCGCGGTGCACGACTCCGCCGCCTTCTGGGCGTACGCGACCGCCAAGGGCAACAAGACCCGGATCATCGGCCCGAACTGCCCGGGTCTGATCACCCCCGGCCAGTCCAACGCCGGCATCATCCCGGGCGACATCACCAAGCCCGGCAAGATCGGTCTCGTGTCCAAGTCCGGCACGCTGACCTACCAGATGATGTACGAGCTCCGTGACATCGGCTTCACCTCCGCCGTCGGCATCGGTGGCGACCCGGTCATCGGCACCACGCACATCGACGCCCTGGAGGCCTTCGAGGCCGACCCGGACACCGAGCTGATCGTCATGATCGGCGAGATCGGCGGCGACGCCGAGGAGCGTGCGGCGGACTTCATCGCGAAGAACGTCACCAAGCCGGTCGTCGGTTACGTCGCGGGCTTCACCGCCCCCGAGGGCAAGACCATGGGCCACGCGGGCGCCATCGTCTCCGGCTCCTCCGGCACCGCGCAGGCCAAGAAGGAGGCCCTTGAGGCCGCCGGCGTGAAGGTCGGCAAGACGCCGACCGAGACCGCGAAGCTGGCGCGCGAGATCCTGAACGCCGCTCAGTAAGCAGTCCCCGTACGGACGCACGTACGGACGCACGAACGCACGGGCGTGGGGGGGGGGGGGGGGGGGGGGGGGGGGGGGGGGGGGGGGGGGGGGGGGGGGGGGGGGGGGGGGGGGGGGGGGGGGGGGGGGGGGGG
>NZ_JBVHWW010000051.1:0-43698 GCF_055563995.1 Streptomyces sp. NPDC029164
AGAGGGGGGGGGGGGGGGGGGGGGGGGGGGGGGGGGGGGGGGGGGGGGGGGGGGGGGGGGTGGTTGGGGGGGGTTTTCGGGGGGGGGGGGGGGGGGGGGGGGGGGGCCCCCCCCCGCCCCCCCCCACCACCCTGGTGGAGCGAGTCGTACGGGTCAGGCGATCGAGAAGGTCACGACCGTCTGGTAGGTGTCGGCGAACATGAACGGCGGGAGCTGGATCATCCCGGCGCCGCCGACGGCGAACTCACCGCCGGTCAGCTCGTCCCCGCCGGCGGCCTGGGAGGCCACCTTCATCGGGACGTCGGAGATCGCGCCGGGCGTGCCCGCGGTGCAGGTGCTCGGGCTGTCCGGGTTGGTCACGGTGCAGGACGGCTGGATGCCGATCTGCGCCTTCGCCATCGAGTGGCCGGTGGCCTGGTTCAGGAACGGCGTACGCGTCGCCGTCACGTCCCAGCCGAGCGAGCCGCCGCGGAAGTCCTGGACGGTCGCGGCGTTGAAGACGCCGACCACCGACTGGGCCTTGCCGTTGATGGTGACCGAGCCGAAGCTGACGGCCGGCTGGCCGTCCTTCGGACCGAGGGCCAGCGGTCCGGGGAGGACCTCGACGTCGACCGGGTTCTTGACGCCGGCCTGCTCCTCCACGAACACGAACGGCTTGGAGGTGGTCGCACCGTTGATCTTGATCGTGTCGGCCTTCTTGGTGACCGTGAGGGTGCAGGTGGCCACGCCGGCGGCGTCCGCCGTGCCGGTGCCGTTGTCACCGGTCGGCGTGCCCGCGAGCAGGGCGGAGCAGGTGACGGCGCCGGGCGGCATGTTGGCGCCGCTGACGACGACCTCCTGGCCCGCCGGGCCGCTGTTGGGCGTCAGCTTCGTCGTGATCGGGTCCTTGGGCAGGGCCTCGACCGCGACCGAGCCGAGCGAGGCGCTCGGGCGGGGCGCCGGGGTGCAGGTGGTGGTGAAGACCGAACCGGAGAGGTCAGCGTCGGTCACCGCGAGGTCGAGCGCGACGTTGACCGTGGTGCCCTCGGTGCCGTCCGGAATCCTGATCGTTCCGGAGAAGGCCTTCGGGTCGAGCGGCTGCCCGGCCACGACGCTGACGGTCTCGGGCGGGCTGGTGACCACCTGGGTGGTCGTGCCGACCTTGAGGGTGATCTTGGAGGTGTTCACCGTGGTGACGGAGAACCCGGGGATCAGCGGGCTCGCGCCCGGGTCGATCGTGATCGGGACGACGTCGCCGGCCTTGGCTCCGTCGGGCAGGGTGACCGTCCAGTTCTGGTTGCCCGAGCCGTCCGGCTGCGGCGCCGGGGCGTCGCAGTTCTCGAAGACGGCGGTGGTCTTCGTCGCGGCCTGCGCGGAGCCTGCCAGGCCCACCACGCCGCCCGTCAGGGCCAGAGACAGGGCTCCCGCCCCGGCCAGCACTCTTCGTCTGAGCGTTCTCGTACTCACTGGGTCGCGACTCCTTCGTCATGACGAACCCCTCCCCCCACCCGCTGTGTGGGGGAGGCCGAGCCGGTGCGGTGGCCGATATTGACGCGTCGCGGTGATGAGAAGTCAATGACTTGCTTTCGCCCGAAGCACACAGAAATTGATGGGCCATCAGGGAGAGTCCGATGGCCCATCGGATACCGACTGGTCGGGGTGCGTCGGCTGCGCGGGGTGTGCGGGGTACGCGGGGTGAGCGGGGGTCCAGGTCGTCTCTTTCGGATCTTGCGTGTCAGGCGAGATCCGAAAGAGACGGCCTAGCGGTCGGTGGGGAGGTGGAGCAGCCGGTTCGGGGTGCCGGCCGGGAGCCCGGTGATCCGGTCGGGCACGGCGCCGTGCAGCAGCGCCTCGGACACCTGGGCGGGAGTGCGTGCCGTACCGCGCGCCAGGACGAGCGCGGCGACCCCCGCCACGTGCGGGGCGGCCATCGAGGTGCCGGAGGCGCGCGTGGTGGCGGTGGCGGAGTCCTTCCATGCCGAGGTGACACCGACGCCCGGGGCCGAGAGGTCCACGCAGGGGCCGTGGCTGGAGAACCGAGCGTGCCGGTCCGCCGCGTCGGTCGCGCCGACCGTGAGCGCCTGCGGGACGCGGGCGGGGGAGCCCGCGCAGGCGTCCTTGCGGTCGTTGCCCGCGGCCACGGTGAAGGTGATCCCGGAGGCCACGGCCCGGATCACCGCCGCGTCGAGGGCGTGGCTGGGGGTGCCGCCCATGCTCAAGTTGGCCACCGCCGGGGTGCCCGGGGCCTTCGCCGCGTCCTTCACCACCCAGTCGAGGCCCTTGAGGATGGCCGACAGGCTTCCGGAACCGCGGCAGTCGGCCACCTTCACCCCGACGAGCGAGACCCCCTTCGCGACCCCGTACGTCTCCCCGCCCACGGTCGCCGCCACGTGCGTGCCGTGCCCGTTGCAGTCGCGGGAGCTCCCGAGGAACACCGCGTTGTAGCCGAATCGGGCGCGGCCGCCGAACTCCTGGTGGAGGGTGTTGATCCCGGTGTCGACGATGTAGACGGTGACGCCCTCGGCCCTGGTGGGGTACGTGTACGAGCCGTCGAGCGGGAGCTCGCGCTGGTCGATGCGGTCCAGCGGCCAGGGCGCGGACGCCTGGGCCTGCGGCTGCGTGCCCGGCGTGCCCGGCGTGCCGGGGGTGTCGGGGGTGTCGAGGGTGTCGGCGGAGGTGACGGAGGTGGTGGTGGCGCTGGTGTGGAATTCCGCGTCCGGCTCCACGGAGGCCACCCGGGGGTCGGCGGCCAGGGTGGCGGCCCGGGCGGCGGTGGTACGGACGGCGAAGCCGTTGAGGGCGGCCTCGTAGAGGGGCCCGACCTCGTCGCCGGAGTCCGCGGCCTCGGCGGCCAGGGCGCCGGCCGGCGCACGCGAGCTGGTGTCCTTGAGGACGACGACGTAGGGGGCGACGGGGGCTTCGGCGGAGGCGGAGGCAGCGGAGGCCGGGAGCGGAGGCAGGGCGGCGGCCGTGGTGGCCGCCGCGAGGAGCGCGACGGCGGCGGGGAGGAGCGGGGCGAAGACGGTCATGCGGCCGATGCTCGGCGAGCGGCGGCGCGGGCGCGCGGAGGGTGCGCCGAGTGGGCGCACGACACGCCGCCGCGCGGGCTACGGGGTGAGGGGCCAGCCACGCATCGCGAAGACGCCCTCGTCGCAGGCTCCGGCGGCGTCGTAGGTGGCCAGGGCGGCCTCGTTGTCGGTGTCGACCCCCACCCACATGCCGTAACAGCCGCGGGCCTTCGCCTCGTCGGCGAGGGCCCGGGTCAGGGCGCGGCCGATCCCGCGGCGGCGGTACCCCTCGTCCACGGACAGCTCGTACAGGCACATCTCGGTGCCCTTGTCGGGGTGGCTCATCTCGATGCCGGAGACCATCCCCGCGGGCACGTCGTCGACGTAGGCGATGAGCATCACGTGCCCGGGGGCGGCGAGGAACCGTTCGGACCACTCCTCGCGGGCGGGCCCGTCGAGGAGGGATTCTGCGGCGGAGAGCTCGGCGGGGGTGAGGGCCCGGCGGATGTCCATGGCGGCCACGATAATGCGCGCATGACGGCTGGTGGGCGGAAGTCCGGCGCGGCGCGGCGGGCGGCGGGAAACTCCCGACCGGACGGCCGCGGCACCGGCCGGCTCCGCGACCCGGTGAACCTGCCCGGTCCCGGCGCCCGGACGGGCCGGATCCGAAGGAGACGGCCTGGCGTTGCCCTTCCGTCGATGACCGATTGAGGGGGAGCCTCGTGAGAAGTGCCGTCGTCACTCCGGAGGAGGACCGGATCCGCTGGGTCGAGCTGCCGGGGGGAGGAGCCGGCCCGGGTGTACGTGCACGGGCTCGGGGCCACCTCGCCGGCCCACTTCACGGCGAGTGCCACGCATCCGCTGCCGGCGGGGCGGCGCTCCCTGCTGGGCCGTCTCCTGCGGAGCCGTGAAGTCCGCGCGGGCGGAGGCTAGTTCCCCCGGGCCGGGGACGGGGTGCCGTCGGTCCAGGCGTAGACGCGCTTGCCGCGCACCGCGACCTGGTACTGGTGGGCGTCCCGGCACTCGGTCCGCACCTCGGCCCGGAGGCTGCCCGGCCACCACTTGGCGTGCAGGTCCGGGGCGCTCAGCTGCTTCGGCGCGCCCGCGCTGCACTGCGGGCCGTCGAGCGGTGTCGCGCCGAGGGTGAACCGGATCATCCTGGCCTCACCGTTGGTACGCATCCGTATGCGGACGTCGGTGGCGTCCTTGGGTATCCAGGACGGCAGCGCGAACCCGGACTTCGCGCGCACGGGCGCCTCGGCGGCGGTCGCGAACCGCCGGCCCTTCTCCTTGTACACCCGCTGTTCGATCGTGTCGGTCACGGGGTTGGGCGGCAGGTTGGGCAGGGCGAAGGCCGCGGTGGCGAGGACTCCCACCGTGGCGGCGGCGACGACGAGCGGGCGGCGGTTCATACCGTCCAGTCTCGTCCGGGAGGTGCCCCGCGCGCGTCCCTCCGCAGGACGAACCGCACGTGGGCCGGAAGTCTTATCCGGTCTCATACCTGGGAGGGGCACCGGTTCGGGCCGGGCCGGTGCGCAGTAACCGGGCGGCGTCCGCGGGAGTTGGCCGGAGGTGATCCGTCCGCCCCGGCCCCGAGGACCTTCCATGCGCCGTCGCCGCCTCGTCCCCGCCCTCGCCACCGCCGCCGCCACCGCGGTGCTCGCCCTCGCGCCGGCCGCCTGGGCCGCGCCGGAGGTCCCGGCCGACAAACCACTGATGCTGAGCCGCTGGACGCAGCCCAGCGCCGCGAGTTACCACGCGTGGGCCGACGCGCGCGAGCACCGGGACGCGTGGGCGGCGTACGGCTTCGACTGGTCGACCGACCAGTGCACGTCCTCGCCGGACAACCCCTTCGGCTTCCCCTTCGCCGAGGCCTGCGCCCGTCACGACTTCGGCTACCGCAACCACCGGGCGGCAGGTCTGTTTCCGGCCGCCAAGGCCCGAGTGGACCAGGCGTTCCACGCGGACATGAAGCGGGTGTGCGCCCAGTACGCGGGAAGTCGCAAGAGCTCCTGCGAGGGCACCGCCTGGACGTACTACCAGGCGGTCAGGCTCCTCGGGATCTCGTAGGGATCTCCGGGGTTTCCCCCAGGGATCACAAGGGGACCGCGTGACCCGCAGGCCGGGCGCGCAATCGCCGGGACGGCGCGTGCGCCTCCTCTTCTCGTTCACATGGTCTCCGTTTCTGCTTCACCAATCCGTGTGCCCCCCCCAGCCCTACGCCCCGTGGATTGTCATGCCCGCGACCATGGGTGGGTGGCCGATTTCCGGCCATGCACGGCTTGTGGGGAAGGGGGGCGGACCGATGTCTCGGCCACGTTTTCTGTTCGTGTCGTGGGTGGACGTCGCACGACGTCAGTCGCCGGCACGCGGTTCGGACCAGGGCGCCAAGGGCAGCGGTCCCGAGGCCGTGACCTGGCGGCTCGTCGGCGCCAACGACCACGAGCTCGGCCGCAGTCCGCACGTGCGCAGCAGCCTCACGGCCTGCTGCGCCGCCGTGCAGCGGCTCCGCGCGGAGGCCGACCGGGTCACCGCGCTCGTCGTGATGTCCCCCGGCACGGGCACCCGCGCCCACACCGCAACCGGCACACATGCCGGCACCGGCACCGGCACGGGAAGCGGAACCGGCGCCGGAAGCCGCACCGCTGCCGGACCCGGCACCGCCGCGGTCGCCGGCACCGGCGCCTGGACCTGGCAGCTCACCCGCGACGAGCACTGCGTGGCGGTGGCCGTACGCACCTTCCGCCGCCAGCGCGAGTGCCGGCACAGCCTCCAGCTGTTCCTGTCCGCCGCCGCCGAGGCGCAGGTCGCCTCCGGGGTCACCTACACCCGGCGGCTGCGCGGCCTGCGCCTGCCGGGCGCCGGAGACGCGCCGGGGCTGGCCGTCCGCGGGGGAGGCCTGCTGTGACCACCGCGACCACCACCGTCGTCGACGCGCCCGACCCCGCCGACCGGGGCGACGCGCCGCGCCCCCTCGCCAAGGGCGGGGACCCGGCCGACCGGATCTTCCGCGGCTCCGCCCGCGGGGCCGGCACCCTGGTCCTCCTCGTCATGACCCTGGTCGGCGTCTTCCTCGGCGGCCGCGCCCTGGAAGCGCTGCGCGACGCCGGCCCGGCCTTCCTCACCACCTCCGCGTGGGAGCCGGACTCCCGTCACTTCGGCATCGCGGCCGTGCTGCCCGGCACCGTCCTCATCGGGGCCGTCGCGATCGTCTTCGCCGTGCCTCGCCACCTCGGCGGCCTGCCCGGCGCCCGCCACCAACATCCTGGTGAAGGTGACCGGCAAGGGCTTCCCGGCCGAGGGCAAGAACGTGGTGGGCAACTCGCCGGTCTCCACTTACGGGCAGGCGCCCTCGGGCGGCATCGCCGTCCCGCTGACGATGACGATGCGCGACTACGCCAACGAGGCGGGCTTCACCACCCTGGAGGGCCGCTACGACCTGACCATGGTGTGCCGCAAGGCCTTCGGCAACGAGACGTACGGGGACTTCACCGGGTCGATGTGGTTCACGTCGAACACCGAGTACCGGACGACGGACCCGGGCGGCGGCGAGCCGACGCCGACGCCCACGGCCACGGCCACGCAGAGCCCGACGTCCACCCCGACGCCCACGCGGACGTCGACCCCGACTCCGACCCCGACCGCCACCTCGACCCCCACCCCGGACCCCTCCGGCAGCCCGACCCCGACCGCCACGGCCACCACGACCGGCGGCACCGGCCTCGGCCTGTCCACCAACGTCACCACCGGCGGCGCGGGCACCACCGCCGGCACCACCGCGGGCAGCGCGACCACCGGCGGCTCCGGCTCGGGCTCCGGCGGCGGCCTGGCCAACACCGGAACGGACGCCACCACCCTCGCCCTGATCGCCGCGGGCCTGGTGCTGACCGGCGGCTCGGCCGTCTGGTGGGCCCGCCGCCGCGGCCTGCTGACCTTCTCGGGCGCCTCCGGCGCCCCGGGCAACTGACCGACGGAGAAGCACAGATGACCGTCACCTCCACCGGGCCGGTGGACGTGCGCCCCGACCCCGCCGGAGCCTGGCAGGCTCCGGCGGAGCGGGCGGCGCGCCCCGCCCCGCCCGCGGGGCCCGGCCTGTGGGCCGCCGGAGCCGCCCTGGCCATCCTCGGCGCGCTCCTCCTCGGCTTCGTCGCCGAGGTCGGCCCGCTCGGCCACCTGCGCCACGAGCGGGACCGCCGCGTGGGCTACTCCCAGCTGCGCGACGAACTCGCCAACGCCACCGCCCCGGTGGGGCCGACGGAGGCCGGCAGGCCGGTCGCCCTGCTGGCCATCCCGCAGATCGGCGTACGGGAGGTCGTCCGCGAGGCGACCACCGCAGAGGTGCTGGCCTCGGGTCCCGGACACCGCCGCGACACCGTGCTCCCCGGCCAGCCCGGCACCAGCATCCTGATGGGCCGCCAGGCGCGCTACGGCGGCCCGTTCGGCGACATCGGCGACCTGGAGCGGGGCGAGACCTTCACCGTGACCACCGGCCAGGGCGAGCACGAGTACAAGGTGCTGGGCGTCCGCCGCGCCGGCGACCCGCAGCCCGCCGGGCCGAAGGGCGACGCGGCCCTGCTGACCCTGATGACCGCGGACGGCACCCCGTACATGCCGGGCGGGGTGCTCCACGTGGACGCCGAACTCGTCTCGCCCGCCCAGCAGTCCGGCGGGCGCACCCCCGGCCGGCTGCCCGCCGACGAGGCCCCGATGGCCGGCCAGTCCTCGGCCTGGGTCCCGCTGATCCTCTGGGGCCAGGCCCTGCTGCTCGCGGCGGCCGCCCTGGCCTGGGCCCGGGTCCGCTGGGGCCGCGCCCACACCTGGCTGGTCGGCTTCCCCGTACTGGCCGCCCTCGGCCTCGTGGTGTCCGACCAGGCCGCCCTGCTCCTGCCCAACCTCCTGTGATCGAGGCCCCCATGACCGAGACGCTCACCCTGCCCCAGGCCACCACCGCGGATGCTTCCTCCCTCGGCGCCCGCGAGATCTCCGCCTGGTTCGGCGGCCGCAAGGTCCTCAACCGGGTCTCGCTGACCATGCCCGGCGGCCAGGTCAGCGCCCTGATCGGCCCCTCGGGCTGCGGGAAGTCCACCTTCCTGCGGATCCTGAACCGCATGCACGAGCTGATCCCGGGCGCCGAACTCGCCGGTGAGGTCCTGCTGGACGGCGAGGACATCTACGCGCGCGGGCGCCGGCTGACGGACGCCCGCCGGCGCATCGGCATGGTCTTCCAGAAGCCGAACCCCTTCCCGGCGATGTCGGTCTACGACAACGTCACGGCGGGCCTGAAACTCACCGGGGTCCGCGCCTCCGGCGCCGTCAAGGACGACCTGGTGGAGGAGTGCCTCAGCAAGGCGGGCCTGTGGAAGGAGGTCCGTGACCGGCTGCGCCAGCCGGGCGGCGCCCTCTCGGGCGGCCAGCAGCAGCGCTTGTGCATCGCCCGCTCCCTCGCGGTCCGCCCCCGGATCCTGCTGATGGACGAACCCTGCTCCGCCCTGGACCCGACCTCGACCCGGCGCATCGAGGAGACCATCCGCGACCTGGCCGACGAGGTCACCATCGTGATCGTCACCCACAACATGCAGCAGGCGGCCCGCGTTTCCGACCAGTGCGCGTTCTTCCTCGCGGAACAGGGCACCCCCGGCCAGATCGTCGAACACGGCCCCACCCCGGCCATGTTCTCGACCCCGTCCGACCCCCGCACGGCGGACTACGTCGAGGGCCGCTTCGGCTGACGCGGCCCCCGGCCGGGGGCGCTACCGGACGAGGTGCCGGGCGAACCAGTCCCGGGCCAGGGCCGCCACCTCGTCCAGGGCGCCCGGCTCCTCGAACAGGTGCGTGGCTCCGGCGACGATCTCCAGCCGGTTCTCGCAGCGCAGTGCGCGCTGGGCCCCGCGGTTGAGGTCGAGCACGGTCGTGTCCCGGCTCCCAACGACGAGGAGCGTGGGGGCCCGTACGGCGGCCAGCCGGGGGCCGGCGAGGTCGGGCCGGCCGCCGCGGGAGACGACGGCGCCGATCCCGGCGTCCGCGTCGCCGGCCGCGGCTTCCGCGGCCGCCCACAGCGCCGCGGCGGCCCCGGTGCTCGCCCCGAAGTAGCCGATCGGCAGGGGCACACGGCGCCGCAGCCAGCGGGTGGCCTCCGCGAGCCGGCCGGCCAGGGGCTCGATGGCGAAGACGTTGGCCCGGTCGGCCTCCTCGGCGGGCGTGAGCAGGTCGAAGAGCAGGGTGCCGAGCCGCGCCCGGTTCAGTTCCGCCGCCACCGCGCGGTTGCGCGGGCTGCGGCGGCTGCTGCCCGAGCCGTGGGCGAACACCACGACCGCTCCGGCACCCTCCGGCAGGGCGAGGTCCCCGGCCAGGGTGAGGCCGCCGGCGTCCACCTCGACGGCGGCGGCCCGGACGTCCGCGCCGGGGCCGGGGCCGGGGCCGGCCGCTGCCCGCGCGAGCAGGGCGACGACCTCCTCGTCGGGGGTCTGGGAGAAGTCCTCGTACCACTCGCCGACGGCGCGGAAGGCGTGCGGTGTGGACAGGCACACCACTTCGTCGGCCGCGGTGCGCAGCCGGGTGACGGCGTCCGGCGGGGCCACGGGAACGGCCAGCACCACCCGCGCCGCGCCCTGCGCCCGTACGACCTCGCAGGCGGCCGCGGCCGTGGCCCCGGTGGCGATCCCGTCGTCCACCACGATCACCGTGCGGCCCGCGAGGGCCACCCGCGGCCGCTCGCCGCGGAACCTCCGCGCCCGCCGGGCCAGCTCGGCCTCCTCGGCGTGCTCGACCGCGGCGAGATCCTCCGGCCGGACCCGGCTGTCGCGGACGATGCGCTCGCTGATGACGCGTACGCCGCCCTCGCCGATGGCGCCGAAGCCCAGCTCGCGGTGGTAGGGGACACCGAGCTTGCAGACCACGATCACGTCGAGCGGGGCGCCGAGCGCCCGCGCCACCTGGAAGGCCACCGGGACTCCGCCGCGGGGCAGTCCCAGGACGACGGGATCCTCCCCCCGCAGGTGACGGAGTGCTTCTGCGAGACGCTCACCTGCGTCCGTGCGATGGCTGAACAGCACGGCGATTCACCCCCAAACCATGGGGAGTCGGAAAACCACGCCACGAAATCCACGCTACTCCGGTCCGGTGGGCACGGGGGCGGGCCAGAGGTGGCCGGGGGTGACGACGGAGGTGCCCGTGTCCCCGACGAGGGAGGCGTTCTCGGCGGGGAGTCGGGTGGCGATGGACTCCTAGCCGGGTATCTCCCCGTTGTGGCCGAGCCAGCCGTTGGTGTAGAGGATGCCGAGGCCGTAGGAGATCGGGGATCCCGGGGAAGCCGGTCGGCAGCGTCCGGAGCCGCTGCTCCTGCGTCTTCCCGGTCGGCAACCGGCCGTAGACGATCGCGTCGGCGGCCCAGCCCCAGGACGGGTTCCAGGTGTTGGCGTCGGCGACCGCGCCGCCGGGGGTGAAGTCGAAGAGGCCGCTGCGCATCTCGGCCACAGGGCGGCGCGCGGCGGAACCGGCGCGGCGGGTGCGGCGGCCCGGCGGTACCGCCCCCGGAATGGGTGATTCCCTGGCCATGGCCGGTCACCTTCGTCCGGGGTCGCCCAGACGTCGCGGAGCCCCCGGGGGTGTCCTTCCCACCGCAGGAGCGCCCGGTCCGCCCGGCGACCCAGCCGACCCCGGCGAACCGCCCTGACCTGCAAGAAAGCCCTCCGCGAAGGGAGGGCTCGGGTGGTGCGGAAAGAGTGCCCCCGGCAGGACTCGAACCTGCGGCCAAGTGCTTAGAAGGCACCTGCTCTATCCACTGAGCTACGGGGGCCGGAAGGTGGCCGTGGTGGGCCTGGAGCCCCTGGTGGGGGTGGGGCTGTGGTCCGTGCCGGATCAAGGATAGGGCTCCGGCCGCCTTGTCCCGGTTGCTTCACTCGCGGGCCACGATGTGGAGGTTCCGTGAAGCGGTCCCGATAATCGCAGGCAGGTGCGATTCTCGCATCGCTTTTGCGCCGCGGCGCCCTTGGTGTTGTGCACTCGTTATGCCTGCGCCCCACTCGTCCGTCGTGCCCAGAATGTCCCACTGGAGTCGCGGTCGGCGCGCAGAGGACGTATAAGCTTCAAAAATGGTCCTAAATTGGGCATTCTTCGCATGTGGTGACCTTGGATGTTCGGCCTCAGCTGCTCGATGCCCTGTCCGCCCTGCGCGACCGGGTCGCGTCCGTGCGTCTGCCGCTGCCCCTGCCCGGCGCCCCGCGCGCCCGCCAGACCAGAGCCGAGCTGCTCGCGCAGCTCGACGACTACCTCGTACCCCGGCTGAAGGCGCCCGAGGCGCCGATGCTCGCCGTCGTCGGCGGGTCCACCGGGGCCGGTAAGTCCACCCTCGTCAACTCCCTCGTCGGACGGCAGGTCAGCGAAGCCGGGGTGCTGCGCCCGACCACGCGCACGCCGGTGCTCGTCTGCCATCCGGACGACCATCACTGGTTCGCCGGAATGCGCGTGCTGCCCGACCTGATGCGCGTCTGGGTGCCCCACGAAGAGGAGGAACGCCCCTCGGCCATGTCACGGGCCCGACCCCGCGACCGCGGCCACGGCACCACCCACGCCACCCGCGAGATGCGCATCGAGACCGTCTCCAGCCTGCCCCGCGGACTCGCCATCCTCGACGCCCCCGACATCGACTCCCTCGTGGTCGAGAACCGGACGCTCGCCGCCGAACTCATCTGCGCCGCCGACGTCTGGGTGATGGTCACCACCGCCTCGCGGTACGCCGACGCCGTCCCCTGGCACCTGCTGCGCACCGCCAAGCAGTACAAGGCCACCCTCATCACCGTCCTCGACCGGGTCCCGCACCAGGTGCTCGCCGAGGTCTCCCGGCAGTACGGGGCCCTGCTCACCAAGGCCGGGCTGGGCGAGGTACCGCGCTTCACCGTGCCGGAACTGCCCGAATCGGCGGGCGGGGGCGGGCTGCTGCCGGCCAGCGCCGTCGCCCCGCTCTACGCCTGGCTCGCCCACCATGCCCAGGACCCGGCCGCCCGGCAGTACGCCGTCGGGCGGACCGCGCTCGGCGCGCTGGACTCCCTCGGCCGGCGCATGCCGGAACTCGCCTCCGCCGTCGCCGCCCAGCACGCCGCCGCCGTACGGCTGACCTCGGCCGTCGAGGACGCGTACCGGCGCGAGGGCAAGAGGGTCCGGGGCCGCCTCGACCACGGCGCCGTCCTGGCCGGGGACGCGCTGACCCGGTGGCGCGGCTACCCGCTCGACACGAGCGCCGACGAACTGCTCGACTCCCTCGCCGAGTCGCTCGCCGCACTGCTCCAGTGCGCCGTCGCCGCCGCCGACGAGCGGATCGCCGAGGCCTGGCGGCGCGAGCCCGCCGCCGGCGCGGTGGCCCTGCCCGCGCCCGACCGGGAAGCGGGGGAACGCATCGGCATGGCCGTACGGCGCTGGCGGCGCGTACTGGAGGAACTCGCCGAGGAAGAGGTCGCCAAGCTCGACAAGCAGCCCGCACCCGACCCCGACGGCGTCGCGGCCCTGCTCGTCGCCGCCCTGCTCGGCGGCAAACGCGCCCGGCCCGCGGGGGAGAAGCTCGCCGAACGCATCGGCGCCCAGGCCGCCCTGCGGCTGCGCGACCGGGGCGGCGAACTCGTCGGCGACCACCTCGACCAGGTGCTGCGCGCCGAGCGCGACCGCCGGCTCGCCCCGCTCGAAGCGCTCGAAGTGAGCCCGGAACCACAGGCCGAGCTGATCGCCGCGCTGTCCGTACTGCAGAAGGAGAGGTGACGCGGTGACCGCCCTGACCGACCGCACCGACGACCGCTGGGACGACGGACTCATCGCGCGCTCGCGCCCCCGGGCCGCCGGCGGGATCGAGGAGGACGGAGCCGACGGGACCGACGGGTCCGACGAGCGGGACATCGGCGACGACGCGCTCGTACGGGCCGTCTCCGGCGCCGGCAGCGACGGCGGCAAGTCGCACGCGCCCCCGCTCAGCCCCGAGGCGCAGGCCCTGCGCCTGCGCCTCGACGCACTGCGCCAGCTCGTCGGACTGTCCCGGACCAGGCTCGACGGCAAGACCCTCGCCGAGGCCGGGCGGGTCCTCGACGAGGCGGCGGCGCGCCGCGGCCTCTCTCCGCAGCACACGGTCGTCGCCATCGCCGGAGCCACCGGAAGCGGCAAGTCCACACTGTTCAATTCGCTCGCCGGGGTGCAGATCTCCGAGACCGGGCTGCGCCGCCCGACCACCGCGGCGCCCATCGCGTGCAGCTGGTCGGACGGGGCCGCCGGCCTGCTGGACCGCCTGGAGATCCCGGGACGGCTGCGCCGGCGCCCCCGCGAGACCTCGGAGGCGGAGGCCCTGCGCGGGATGGTCCTCGTCGACCTGCCCGACCTGGACTCGGCGGTCGGCGCGCACCGGGACCACGTGGACCGCGTCCTGGCCCTGGTCGACGCCGTGGTGTGGGTGGTGGACCCGGAGAAGTACGCCGACGCCGTCCTGCACGAGCGGTACCTGCGGCCGCTGGCCGGGCACGCGGAGGTGACCTTCGTCGTGCTGAACCAGATGGACCGGCTGCCCGGCGAGGCCGCCGACCTCGTACTGGACGACCTGCGCCGGCTCCTCGACGACGACGGCATCGCGCTCGGCGAGCACGGCGAGCCCGGCGCCACGGTCCTCGGGCTCTCCGCGCTGACCGGGGAGGGCGTCGGGGAACTGCGCGAACTCCTCGGACAGTTCACCCAGGAGAGGGGCGCCGCCACCCGGCGGATCTCCGCCGACGTCGACCGCGCGGCCGTGCGCCTGCGGCCGCTCTACGTCGCCGACGGGCACTCAGGTCCGGAGATCGGCGAGGCGGCGCGTGCCGAGTTCGAGGACCGCCTCGCCGAGGCCGTCGGGGCGTACGCGGCCGGACTCGCCGCCGAGCGCGCCTGGCGGCGCAACGCGGGCAAGGCCTGCGGGACGCCGTGGCTGCGGCTGTGGCGGTGGTACGAGGGCCGGCGCGCCCCGCGCTCCCTGGCGGGCCTGGCCGCGCTGGCGGCCATCGGCAGCCGCGGCCAGACGGTCGCGCAGCCGCCGGTAGAGGAGGAGGTGACCGCGCGTCAGCGGGTGGAACAGGCCGTACGGGCGGTCGCCGACGAGGCGGTGGCCGGCCTGCCCGACCCGTGGGCGCAGGCGGTCCGGGAGACCGCCGTGCGCGGCGCCGACCGGCTCCCGGAGGCGCTCGACGAGATCGCGGTGACGCTCGGGGCGGCCGTCGCGGTGCCCAGCGTCAAACCGCCGCGGCCCACATGGTGGCCGGCCGCCGTGCTGGGACAGGCGGCCATGACGCTCGTGCAGATCTTCGGCGGGCTGTGGCTGGTCGGGCAGATCGTCGGCGTCCTGGAGCCGAAGCTGCTGCCGCCGGTGCTGCTGATGGTGGCGGGCATCATCGGCGGGCCCCTCGTGGAATGGGCCTGCTCGATCGCCGCCCGGGGCCCGGCGCGCCGGTACGGGCAGGACGCGGAGCGCAGGCTGCGGCAGGCGGCGGCCGGATGCGGGCGGGCCCGGGTGCTGGAACCGGTGGCGGCGGAGCTGCTGCGCTACCGGGAGGTGCGGGAGCAGTACGCCACGGTGGCCGCAGGGGGGAGCCGGTTGTCCACAACCCGCCAGTAATCCACAGGCCGAAGCGGGGATCCGCGGCCTGCCCCAGCATGGCTCGTAGCTCGTACGGATGGACCGCACGGGCACGGACGACGGGGGAGGGCGGCCGGGATGAACGACACCCAGGTGACGCTGGTGGGCTGTGTGGCCACGCAGGTCGACTACAAGGAGACGGTGAACGGTCCGTCGGCGCGCTTCCGCTTCGCGGTGACGCCGAGGTACTTCGACCGGCGCAAGGAGGCCTGGACGGACGGGGCCACCAGCTTCTACACGGTGTGGGCGCGGCGCGTGCTCGCCGTCAATCTCGCCGGTTCCGTATCGGTCGGCGAACCGCTGGTGGTGCACGGGCGGCTGCGCGTGCGGGAGGACCCGCCCGACGGGGACGGCAAGCGGTGGGTGTCCGCGGAGATCGACGCGACCGCCATCGGACACGACCTGAACCGCGGCACGGCGGCCTTCCGGCGCGTGGTGCGAACGGACACTCCACTGATGGCCACTCAGAAGGCGGCGGTGGTCTGAGTGTTCGAGACGGTTAGGATTCCCCGGTACTCACGGGCACCTGGGTCTTTGGCCCGAAGGGGAAGACTGTGTCGATTGCCGTTCCCGCATCCTCCGCTCCTGAACCCGCTGCCGGCGCCGCGCCTCGCGCCGCTGCCGGCTCCGTACCTCGCTCCGCCGCCGTGCCCGCGCCTCTCGAACCTGCCGCCGCCGTACGGGGCTCCGCGCGCCGGCCGCTGGCGGTGGCCCTGCTGGCCGCGGCCCTCGCCACCGCCCCCGCCGCCCGGGCCGCCGCCGACTCCGACCCGGTGACGCCCCGGGCACCGGAGGGCGCGAGCGCCGTGCTGGACGGACTCAAGACGTACGGGCAGGCGGTCCTGCGCTCCGGGGACGGATCGGTCCGGCAGATCCCGGCCGGGCTCTACGAGATGCGGGTCGACGGCGGCGGAATGCTCCAGACGTACGGGGTCGGCGTGGCGGGCAACGCCCAGCCGCAGTCCCGGTACACCGAGAGCGGCTGGAGCGGCAGCCCGCTCGCCGGCAACCGGGAGGCGGGCCGGATCCGCTGGGTCCTGGAGCACTCCTACCCGCAGCTGAACGACCTGGCCGGGCTCGCCAAGGCGGCCGGTGCCGGGGCGCTCACCGCGGAGAGCGCGGCGGCCGGGACCCAGGTGGCGATCTGGCGGCTGGCGGACGGGGTGCACGTCGAGGCGGCGGACCCGGCGGCGGAGAAGCTGGCCGACTACCTCCAGCGGGCGGCCGGGCAGCTGCCGGAGCCGCCGGCCTCGCTGGGGCTGGACCCCGGCGACGTGTCGGGGCCGGTCGGCACCCGGCTCGGCCCGGTGACCGTGCGGACCGGGGCGCGGAGCGTGTCGGTCGTCCCGGACGCGGCGGCCGTCGCGATGGGGGTGCGGGTGGTGGACGCCGAGGGGGCGCCCGTGGACACCGCCGTCAACGGGAGCCGGCTGTACTTCGAGGTGCCCGCGGGCACCCCCGACGGCACGGCATCGGTCACCGTCCACGGTGCGACCAAGGTGCCGGTCGGGCGGGTCTTCACCGGCGAGGTGCCCGCACAGGCGCAGATCGTGGCCGGCTCCAGCGAGTCCGCGGCCGCCGCCACGGCCACGGCACTCTGGCCGCCGGCCCCGGTGGCCGGGGCGGGCACGGTCACCGGCTCGGACGCGGTGGCGCTGGGCGCGCCGTCGGCGGCCGTCCCGACGACCTCACCGGACGAGGAGCGGCTGGCGACCAGCGGCAGCTCGGCGGCCACCCCGGTGATCGCCTCCCTGGCGGTGGGCCTGGTGGTCCTGGGCGGCCTGGTGGTCCTGCTGCTGCGCAAGCGCCCGCTGGACGAGGAGGACGGGGCGTAGTCCTCCTCGGGGCGCCGAGGGGTGCCCGGCGGGTCGTCGGGGCCGTTGGGCCCGTTGGGCCGGGTGGCCCACCGGGGCAGATTCGGATCCGCCGCCCCGGGTAAGGGCAGAGGATGGCTGATCAGGAACTGACCTTGCAGGGTGCCGTCGCCCGATGGGACCGGCAGTTGTTCGACGTGGTGGCCCGGCGGCACTGGCCCGGGGCCGACCGGGTGCTGCCCCGGCTCGGGCGGGCCGCGAACCACGGCGTGCTGTGGGGCGGGGCCGCCGCGGCGATCGCCGTCTTCGGCTCGACCAGGGGCCGCAAGGCGGCCGGGCGCGCGGTCGCCTCCCTCGCGCTGGCCTCCGCGACCATCAACACCGTCGGCAAGTGGTCCGTACGCCGGCCGCGGCCACTGCTGGACGGGGTGCCCGCCGTACGGCAGCTGGCGACGCAGCCACAGACCACCTCCTTTCCTTCCGGGCACTCGGCATCGGCGTTCGCCTTCACCGCCGGGCTGGCGCTGGAGTCCCCGGGCTGGGCGGTGGCGCTGGCCCCGGTGGCGGCCTCCGTGGCCTTCTCCCGCGTCTACACCGGCGTGCACTACCCCTCCGACGTGGTCGCCGGCGCGGCGCTCGGGGTGGCCGCGGCCGGAGTCGTACGCCGCCTCGCGCGGGACGTACAGGAGGCCCGGGTCGTGCCGGGTGACGAACGGGCGGCCGCCGGGGCGCCCGCGCTGCCCGACGGGGCCGGGCTGACCGTGGTGGTCAACACCGCGTCGGGAACCGCCGCCGACGCGGGGCTCGGCCTCCTGCGCACCCGGCTCCCCAAGGCCGAGGTGATCGAGTGCGCGGGCGAGGAACTGCTGCCCGCCCTGACGGCGGCGGCCGGGCGGGCCGCCGTGCTCGGGGTCTGCGGAGGCGACGGCACGGTCAACGCGGCCGCCACCGCCGCGCTGCGCGCCGGGGTGCCGCTGGCCGTGTTCCCCGGCGGCACCCTCAACCACTTCGCGATGGACCTCGGCCTCGGCGGAAGCGAGGACACCTGCCGCGCCCTGGCCGACGGGCACGCCGTCCGCGTCGGCGTGGGCCGCTTCTCCCCGGGCCCCGGGGAAGGCCCGGCAGCGGAGCCCGGCTACTTCCTGAACAACTTCAGCATCGGCGCCTACCCGGAGCTGCTGGGCCACCGGCTGCGCTGGGGCCCGCGCATCGGCGGCGGCCCCGCCGCGCTGCTGGCGGCCTGGCGGGTGCTGCGCGCCCAGCGGCCCGTGCGGCTGCGGCTCGCCGGGCGGCCCCGGAGCGTATGGCTGCTCTTCGCGGGCAACGGCACCTACCACGGCACCGGCCCCACCCCCCGCCGCCGCGACAGCCTCGGCGAGGGCCTGCTCGACCTCCGGATCGTCTACGGCGGCGGCCGCCCCGGCCCCCGCCTCCTGGCCGCCGCCCTCGCGGGCCCCCTCAGCCGCTCCCCGGTCCACACCGCCACCCGCCTGCGCAGCCTCCGCATCGGCGACATCCCCCCGGGCACCCCCCTCGCCTACGACGGCGAATACGCCGAAGCCCCACCCGCCCTCGTCCTGGACGAACTCCCGGAAGCCCTCACGGTCTACCGCCCCCGCTGACCCCGCTCACGGGCCGACCGCCGGCGCTCCGCCCGCCTGAGGGCCCACCCCCAGGTCGGCTCTCATGGCGCCGCGCATGTCCTGCCACTGGCCCCCGACACCCGCCAGGGCGCCGTGCATCTCCTCGAACGACTCCCCGGGCCGCGGGTTGCCCCCTCCCAGGCGCATGGTCCGGCTGTACGCCCGGGAGAGGGTGTCGGTCATGGCGTCCAGCTCGGCCGGCACCGTGTCGGAGGCCATCATCTGGGCCTCCGTGAAAGCGGCGTGCAATGGCGTGCCGGGCGTCCTCCAGGTCCGCCCGCCCCTGAGCCGTCACCTCTCCCTTGTGGAGGAGCCACAGGTGGTTCATGAGCTCGACGCGGTAGCGGCGGCAGCCGGAGCCGGCCGTCACGTAGCACCGGCGCCGCCCTTCCAGCTCGGCGATCTCCCGCCCGCGCTGCCACTGCGCACCGGCCAGCCGCTCCTGCCGCGCGAACTGCTCCGCCTGCACGCGGGCCGCCAGGCGCTGCGACGGGACGGACCGATGCCCTCATGCCAGGGACCTCCTGCCCGTGACACCGACTGCATCCTTTGGACTACCGTGTTTTCGGCCCTGTGGAGGATGATCTTGCGGCATCGCCGCGAGAGGGTTGATCCGTGCGAACAACCATCGGATACACCGTCGAAAGCATCGGCTACGTCGTAGGAGCCCAGGGGCTTGTCAGCTTCGCCTCGCAGACCTTCTTCGGCACGGAGTGGGGCTGGATGCACAAGGTCGTCGACCTTCCGTCCACCGCCTACCTCGGCATCGTCGCCTTGGGGCTGGCGCTCATCGTCGGCGGGATGAAGACGCGGACGGCGCCCGAGCGCCGGGAGATCGCCTGACCTGCCGGCCGTCGAGAGCCCTCAGCGGCTACCCATGACGACCGGCGGTGACCAGAGCGTGAGACCCGTCCCCCGATCCGCGCCCCGGCTCAGGGGGCCGGACCATACGCGTTTCCCCCGGGGTATGGACGCCTGGCAAGATGGGGTGTATCTGCCCACCATCGATCTGCCGGACGGTTTCTCTTGGCTGAGTTCATCTACACCATGCGCAAGACGCGCAAGGCGCACGGCGACAAGGTGATTCTTGATGACGTCACCCTGAACTTCCTGCCCGGCGCGAAGATCGGTGTGGTCGGCCCGAACGGTGCCGGTAAGTCCACCGTTCTGAAGATCATGGCGGGCCTGGAGCAGCCGTCCAACGGCGATGCCTTCATCTCGCCCGGCTTCACCGTCGGCATCCTCATGCAGGAGCCCAAGCTCGACGAGTCGAAGACCGTCCTGGAGAACGTCCAGGACGGCGCCGCCGAGATCATGGGCAAGCTCAAGCGCTTCAACGAGGTCGCCGAGCTGATGGCGACCGACTACACCGACGCGCTCATGGACGAGATGGGCAAGCTTCAGGAGGACCTGGACCACGCCAACGCCTGGGACCTCGACGCCCAGCTGGAGCAGGCCATGGACGCCCTGGGCTGCCCGCCCGGCGACTGGCCCGTCACCAACCTCTCCGGTGGCGAGAAGCGCCGCGTCGCGCTCTGCAAGCTGCTGATCGAGGCCCCGGACCTGCTCCTCCTCGACGAGCCCACCAACCACCTCGACGCCGAGTCGGTGAACTGGCTGGAGCAGCACCTCTCCCAGTACAAGGGCGCCGTCGTGGCCGTGACCCACGACCGTTACTTCCTCAACAACGTCGCCGAGTGGATCCTCGAGCTCGACCGCGGCCGCGCGCACCCGTACGAGGGCAACTACTCCACCTACCTGGAGAAGAAGGCCACCCGTCTCAAGGTCGAGGGCCGCAAGGACGAGAAGCGCCAGAAGCGCCTCAAGGAAGAGCTGGAGTGGGTGCGGTCCAACGCCAAGGGGCGTCAGACCAAGTCCAAGGCCCGTCTGGCCCGCTACGAGGAGATGGCGGCCGAGGCGGACAAGATGCGGAAGCTGGACTTCGAGGAGATCCAGATCCCGCCGGGCCCGCGCCTCGGTTCCATCGTCGTCGAGGTCAACAACCTCTCCAAGGCCTTCGGCGACAAGGTGCTGATCGACGACCTGTCCTTCACCCTGCCGCGCAACGGCATCGTGGGCATCATCGGCCCCAACGGCGCCGGCAAGACCACGCTCTTCAAGATGATCCAGGGTCTGGAGGCGCCGGACTCCGGCTCCGTCAAGATCGGCGAGACCGTCAAGATCTCGTACGTCGACCAGTCCCGCGCCAACATCGACCCCAAGAAGACCCTCTGGGCGGTCGTGTCGGACGAGCTGGACTACATCAACGTGGGCCAGGTCGAGATGCCGTCCCGCGCGTACGTCAGCGCCTTCGGCTTCAAGGGTCCGGACCAGCAGAAGCCGGCCGGCGTTCTCTCCGGTGGTGAGCGCAACCGCCTCAACCTGGCACTGACGCTCAAGGAGGGCGGCAACCTGCTGCTCCTCGACGAGCCCACCAACGACCTCGACGTCGAGACGCTCTCCTCCCTGGAGAACGCCCTGCTCGAGTTCCCCGGTGCGGCCGTGGTCATCTCCCACGACCGCTGGTTCCTCGACCGAGTCGCCACGCACATCCTGGCGTACGAGGGCGAGTCCAAGTGGTACTGGTTCGAAGGCAACTTCGAGTCGTACGAGAAGAACAAGGTCGAGCGTCTCGGTGCGGACGCCACCCGCCCGCACCGTGCCACGTACAAGAAGCTCACCCGAGGCTGAGGTAGCCGTCATGGCCAGACACCACTACCGGTGCCCCCTGCGCTGGGCGGACATGGATGCCTTCGGGCACGTCAACAACGTCGTCTTCCTCCGTTATCTGGAGGAGGCGCGGATCGACTTCATGTTCCGCCTCGCGCCGGGGGAGGGCAGTGAATCCTTCACGGGCGGCTCCGTCGTGGCCCGCCACGAGATCGACTACAAGCTGCCCCTCGTGCACCGTCACGAGCCGGTCCTCATCGAGTCCTGGGTGACCCGGATAGGCGCCGCGTCCCTGACCATCCGCTACGAGGTCAAGGACGAGGCGACCGAGGACGCGCCCGAGACGGTCTACGTGCGCGCCGAGACCGTGGTCGTGCCCTACAACCTCGCCGCGGGGCGGCCCCGCCGCATCACGGCCGAGGAGAGGCACTTCCTGGAGGAGTACCTCGACGAGCCCGTGGCCGCGTCCGCGTCCGCTTCCGGCGACCGCCGGGAAGGACGCCTCGCGGCATGAACGAGCAGTTGCGCTTCGCCGATTCCGGGGAGGCGGCGGACCTCGCCGCCTTCCTGGGCCGGCTGGTGCACTACGACCGCGCCGCCGCCGTCCGCCTCCAGGCGGGCGGCGGTGCGCTCGGCGTCTTCGGACGGCCCCCGTCCTTCGAGGTCCTGGCCATCCGCACGGTGCGGCTCGCCGCGCCCGTCACCGCACCCCTCGACCTGACCGTGTCCGCCGGCGAGCTCCTGGAGTCCGTGGACGAGGCCTCGGCCGCGGCCACCGTGCCCGGGCCGGTCACCGGACCGCCCTGGACCGGGGTGCTCCCGCCCCGCGGCGGCTGGCGGCAGCTGCCGGGCCTGCCCGGCCCGCGGGAGATGAGCGAGGCCGTGGCGGCCGCCATCGCCGAGTTCCGCGCCCGTGACGAGGCCCTGCCCGCCCAGCACCGGACCCGGGCCGAGCGCGACCGCATCGGCCGTGAGATCTGGTCACGCACCCTCGGCGACACCGAACTCCCGCTGCGCGTCGTCCACGCCGCGCAGTCCCTGGGCTTCCTGCGGCCGGTACGGGCCGCCGTGCCCGCCGCCGCCCCCGTGCCCGCCGCCGCCCCCGTGCCCGCCGCCGCCCCCGTGCCCGCGGCCCCCGCCCCCGTCGCGCTGCTCGCCGCCGGGACCTGGCTGCGGCTGCGCACCCCGTACGGGTCCGTCGCCACCCGCCGCCCCGGCGTGACCGGCGGCCTGGGCGCCCTCCAGGTCCGTCCGGTCTGACCGTCCGCCCGCAGGCCCGGAGGGGGGCCCTAACCCGCCGTGTTGATCATCGACGCGGCGGCGTACGTCAGGTACTTCCACAGCTGCGCCTCGTGCTCCGGCGCCAGGCCCAGCTCGTCCACCGCGACCCGCATGTGCTTCAGCCAGGCGTCGTGCGCCGCCGCGTCCACCTGGAACGGCGCGTGCCGCATCCGCAGCCGCGGGTGCCCGCGGTGCTGGCTGTAGGTCGTCGGACCGCCCCAGTACTGCATCAGGAACAGCGTGAACCGCTCCTCGGCGGGGCCCAGGTCCTCCTCCGGGTACATCGGGCGCAGCAGCGGGTCCTCCGCGACCCCCTCGTAGAAGCGCCGGACGAGGCGGCGGAAGGTGTCCTCGCCGCCCACCTGCTCGTAAAAGGTCTGCTCCTGAACCGTGCCCCGCGGAATCTCATTCACCCGACCATCGTCTCAGACACCCGGACGGAGGACCGGGGGCCTAAGACTCTTCGACGGGGGCCGGCCGGGGCCGCGCGTTCGCACACGAAGGCCGTGCGCAGGACAGTGGAGGCATGGGCGCACACACCGCACGCACCGAGACGCGCGATCTGCGGGAGACCGCGCACGCCGCCCAGGTGCGGGAACTGACCGCTGCCGGGGCCCTGGAGGACCCGCGCTGGCGGGCGGCGTTCGCCGCCGTGCCCCGGCACGTCTTCGTCCCCTACTTCTGGACCGGCCGCGGTGCCGGCCACGAGCGGCTCTGGGCCGAGGACCCCGACCCCGAACGGCGGGCCCGCTGGCTGCGCGGGGTCTACGTCGACACCCCGCTGGCGACCCGGCTGCGCGACGGCCGGCTGGTCTCCTCCAGCAGCCAGCCCTCCCTGATGGCGAAGATGCTGCACGCCCTCGACGTGCGCGACGGCGACGACGTCCTGGAGGTCGGCGCGGGCACCGGCTACAACGCGGCCCTGCTCTGCCACCGGCTCGGCGAGGAGCACGTCACCACCATGGACCTGGACGAGGAGATCACCGACTCCGCGCGGGCGCACCTGGCCCGGCTCGGTTACCATCCGGTCGTGGTCACCGGGGACGGCGCGCGCGGCTGCCCCTCCCGGGCCCCGTTCGACCGGATCATGGTGACCTGCACGCTGCCGCTGATCCCGCACGCCTGGCTCGGCCAGTGCCGGCCGGGCGCGCGGATCCTGGCCCCCCTGTCGACCGGGCTGATCGCGCTCACGGTGCGGGACGCCGGTTTCGCGGAGGGCCGCTTCCTGCACACCTCGGCGTACTTCGTCCCGCTGCGCGGAGCCACGGCCTCCGCGCCGCCCGAGCCGGGCGAGGCGGCGTACGGGCTCCCGTACGAGCTGGTGGAGAACGAGCGGTTCCAGTTCATGCTCGTGCTGACCGCGGGCGTACTGCACCCCCGCGAGGCCCTGGACCTGTGGCGCAGCGAGGGCCGTCCGGCCCGCGAGCGCTTCGGGGTCTCGGTCAGCCCGGAGGGCCAGTGGTCCTGGCTCGACGATCCCCAGGGGCCCTACGTATGGCCCCTGGGGGAGGCGTGATCAGCCGCGGCGGATGGTGATGGTGGTCCAGGCGCCGACGTGGACGCGGTCGCCGTCGGTGAGCGGGACGGGGACGTAGGGCTGGATCGGCTCCTCGCCGCCGTTGATGGTGGTGCCGTTGGTGGAGTTCTGGTCCACCACCGCCCAGCTGAGGTCGGGCTGCTGGACGAGGACCGCGTGCTGGTGGGAGACGCCCGGGTCCTCCGGGGGCACCGACAGGTCGATGTCGGGGGATTCGCCCGTGGAGGCGCGGCGGCGGCCGATGGTGATCTGCCCGCCGGAGAGCGGAAGGTGCTGCTCCGGGGAGTAGGCGGGCAGGTTGAGCCCCGCCGCCTCGGGGCCGCTGCGCTGCATCATCGCCATGAAGTACGAGCGGTCGGGGCCGACCGTCGCGGACCAGGCGCCGCCCTGGGGCGGGAACGGCTGGTGCTGCTGAGGCGGAGGCTGCTGCTGGTACTGCTGCTGAGGCGGGGCCTGCTGCTGGTACTCCTGCTGGTACTCCCGCTGCTGCGGCGGCGGGGGCTGCTGCTGGTACTGGGGCTGCGCGGGCTGCTGGTACTCCCGCGGCTGCTCGTGCGCGGGCGGTGGCAGCAGCCAGTCGTCCTCGCGCTGGAGCGGCTCGGCCGGCCGGTTGACCCGGGACGGCCGCGAGCCCTGGTACTCGAAGTGGTCCTGGGAGTAGTTCCCGGGAGCGGGCACGGGCGGCGGAGGCGTGCCACCGGGACCGGGACCCGGGCCGGGACCGGGAACGGAGCCCGCACCGGTCGGCTGCGGGCCCGCGTCCGGCGCCGGCGGCGCGTACGAGGTCGCCGAACGGGTCAGGAAGTTGTACCGGCACTCCTCGCAGAACGGGGCCATGGCCTCGCGGGGGGTCCGGCACTGCGGGCAGAGCTCGGCCTGGGCGGTCGGCTCACCGGCGGTCGGGGGGAAACCGTAGCCGTAGGAGGGCACCGGGGGAGGCCCCTCCGGGGCACCCATGCGGTGGCCGCAGACCTCGCACCAGTCGTCGGAGGCGGACTGGTGCCCGTTCGGGCAGGTCGGCATGGCGGCGCTTCCCCCTTCTTCTCCCTGCGTCTTCACGTCAGGTCTCAGGACTTCTTCACTCGGACGGTCTGCGTCGATCGCGTTTCGAGCGTCATCTCGTCGGCATCGGCGACCCTGGCTTTCAGCCGCACAGTACCCGCCGCGGCGTCCACGACATCCACCACCTTCGCCAGGAGCTTGGCCGTGTCGGCGTTCCCGGAGGCGCTCGCGAGTTGTACGGCGCGTCCCAGTTTGGCCGTGGCCCCATCGACATCGCCCAGTTTGCGGGCTTCCAGACCCTGTTGGATGGCCTGCGCCAGCTCCGCCTGCCCCGTGTAGTGGGCGACCTGCGGGCTGATGGCGGTGGACGCGACCAGATCGGTCGTCCACACCGCGCGCACCAGGCCCTGGGCGAGAACGGTCTCGGAGCCGCCCGCCGCTCCCGGCAGGACGAGCGTCGCGCGGGCGGCGAGCATCTCCTGGCCGACGGCGGCGCCCGGGACGCGCACGCACACGTGGTACTCGCGGGACTCGTCGCCCCACGAGCCGGTCGGGTAGTCGCCGGCGCGCGGGCCGGCCGCGACGCGGCGCTCGGTCAGGTCCTGCACGGTGGGCGCGACCTGCTTCACGTACTGGATCTCCGCGCCGACCGGGGTCCACAGGCGCAGGGCGACGTCCGCGACCTCCTTGCCCATGACGTTCTCCATCATGAGCGTGAAGTCCTCGCTGAGGTGCGCCGGGTCGGCCACGATGTCGGCGGAGCCGAGCAGCGCGCTCGCGATGCCCGTGACCTCCTTGACCTCCCAGTCGGTGCCCACCCCGCGGGCGTCGCAGGTGAAGCGGCCCGCGCAGGCGTCGAGGGTGGCCCGGAGCGCGGCCGGCTCCTCGTGCTCGTTGCGGCCGTCGGTGAGCAGGATCCCGTGCCGGATGACGGCCGTCGAGCCGCGCAGCAGGCCGTCGGCGAGGCGCAGCCAGGTGCCGATGGCGGTGCCGCCGCCGGAACTGAGCCCGCGCAGGGCCTCTTTGGCCTGGGCCCGGGTCGTCGGGTCGGCCACCGCGAGGCGGCCCTGGCCCGGGTAGACCTCCTTGGCCACGTGCGTACCGGCGATCACGGCGAAGGCGGTGCCGTCGCGCAGGGTGTCGACGGCCGCCGCCGTGGCCTCGCGGGCGCCCCGCATCTTCTCCGGCGGGTACTCCATGGACCCCGAACAGTCGACCATGATCACGACGGCGGCCGTGCCGTCGGCGGCCGCCGTCCGGGTGGCGGCGGCGCCACCGGTGGCGGTGACGGTGACGATGGCATGGACGTCCCGCCCGCCCTCGGGGAGGAACTCGTTCTGGTACACCTCCACGGTGAAGCGCGGGGCGCTCGGTTTGGCGAAATTCGCCATCGGTGGGACTCCTAGGGTGCTCGGGCAGGCGGGTCAGACCTGCGGGCGCGCTTCCGGTTCCGGTCGTGCTGCCGGGCCCGGCTCCGCATCGGGTCCCGGTTGCTGCTCGGGGTGCGTGGCGAACGGCACCACCGCCACGGTGACGTTGTCGTGGCCGCCGCCGTCGAGGGCGTGACCGACCAGGACCTGCGCGCTGTGCAGCGGGCGGGTCGCGGCGTCGGCGGGCAGCACCTGGGCCATCTCCCGTGCGGACTCCGCGTAGTTCCACAGTCCGTCGGTGCAGACCACCACCACCCCGGGGTGGTCGGGCTTGAAGGTCGCGGTGTGCGGTTCGAGGTCGTACGCGTCGGCCCCCAGCCAGCCGGTGATGGCGTGCGCGCGGACGTCCGCGTAGGCCTCGGCCTCGCCCATCAGACCGGCGGCGACCATCTGCGCGGCCCACGAGTCGTCCTCGGTGAGCCGGCGCGGCAGCGCGGCACGGTCGTCGGGCACCCAGTACGCACGGCTGTCGCCCACCCAGCCGATGGTCAGCAGGCCGCCGCTGACGACCGCGCCCACCAGGGTGCAGGCGGGGGCGTTCTGCGCGCCCGGGGTCTCCGGGGCCAGGGCGTTCACCGCGGCGGCGGCGGCCAGGATCGCCTCGTGCATGGCCTCCTGCGGGTGGGCGCCGCGGGGCAGCGCCTCCAGCAGCGCCTCGTTGGCGGCGCCGGCCGCTGCGGCCGAGGCCTCGTCGGGGCGGCTCGCGGAGGAGACGCCGTCGCAGACGATGGCCACGGTGGCGGCGGATCCGTCGGGCAGGGCGGTGGCCGCCACGGCGAAGGAGTCCTCGTTGCGGTGGTGGCGCAGCCCCCGGTCACTGACCGCGGCGACGCTCCCGAGCTCCTCTTCGAGGTGGTCCCGCTCCCGGGGCTGCGCGTGCCCGCAGTGCTCGCAGTACCCGTCGGTGTCCACGTGTCCGGCCCGGCAGGCGACGCAGGTCTTGCCGCCGGCCGCCGCACCGGGCTGGGACGCGTTGTCGTACGGTGCCGCCTCGTAGGGGGCGGCCTCGTACGGGGCCTCGCCCGAGCCCCAGGGCGTCTCCTCCGAGGGCGTGCCGGGGCTGCCGCCGGGCCGGTCGTGGCGGGTCTCGGCGCCGTCCGCCCTGCCCTGCGGGCCGGAGGGCCGGGGCCCCGACGGGCTGTGCGGCGCCGGCTCGGGTCCGTCCGCGGCGCTGCCGCGGGGCCGGCCGACGTACCCCTGTTCCGGGGCGGACACGGGGGCGTACGGGCCGTCGCCCGATCCCCACGCGGTCCCCTCCGGGGGCGTTCCGGTGCCGTACGGGCCCTCGTGGCCCGGACTCCCGTACGCGGCCTCGGCCGGGCCCGGCCGCGCCAGGAGCCCGGGCTCCGCCGCGGCGCTCCAGCCGGCCGGCTCGTCGACCAGCGTCGGCGCGGCCGCGGCCACGCTGCCCCAGCCGGGCGCCGGTTCGGCGGCGGCGCCGTCGTGGTGCGCGCCGGGCGCCGGGGTCCCGTAGCCGCCCGCGGGGGCGGCCGGCGGGGCCGGTGGACCCGGTGGGATGGGCATGGTCGGATGGTCCGCGGACGCAGCGGGGGGAGGAGCGGTCACGGCGTAGCCGCAGACGCCGCAGAAACGGTCACCCTCCTCCAGGGGTTCCGCGCAGCTGGGGCAGCCCGACAGCCGATGCATCGACATCACTCACACCCACGTCCGGGGACGGAAACGGTTTGCCCGCTCCACCAGTTCGATCCTCTCCTCGCCACGCCGCGCCAGCCGTGCGAGGACGCGGTACGAGCGCTCCAGTCCGAAGCGCAGGCCCCGCTCGTCCAGTTGACTGCCGAGCAGCGAGGTCCGGCCGGGGTCGGAACCCCGGCTACCCGACAGTACCCAGTCCAGGGCCGAGCCCAGAACCTCCGTCGAGAGCCGCTCCTGCCGCTCCGGGTCCAGCCCGAACCGCCGCAGGGCCTCCACCTGGTCGGCTGCCGCCGCCAGATCGGCCAGCAGCGCCTCCTGTGGGGACCGGTCGTGCAGACGTGCGCGTACCGCCGCCACCCGGGCGGCGGTGTAGTGGATGGAAGCCTCCGGTACGGACTCCAGCGTCCGCACGGCCGCGTCCCGGTCACCGGCGGCCAGCTGGACCCGGGCCAGCCCGAAGGCCGCGCTCACGAACCCCGGGTCGGTGATCCACACGAGCCGGTAGTACTCGGCGGCGTTGTCCAGCTGGCCCAGCACCTCCGCGCACAGCCCGAGGGCCAGCTTCGGCGCGGGCTCGCCCGGGAAGGCGTCGTAGATCGCGTCGAAGGACAGGGCCGCGATCTCGTTGTCCCCGGTGGCCAGCGAGGCGATGCCGCGTGCCCACACCACCCGCCAGTCGTCCGGATGCCGGGCCTCCAGCTCCACCAGGGTGCTCCCGGCCGAGGACAGCTCGCCCAGCTCCAGCCGGGCCCGCAGCTCGCGCAGCCGCAGCTCGGCCGAGTCGGCGGGCGCCGCGGCCAGTGCGCCCAGCAGGTCGCCCGGCGCGGAGGCCAGCAGACCCGTCAGGAAACCGGCGTTCGGATCGCCCGCGTCCACCAGCGGCACGGGCAGCGCCAGCGCGGTGTCGCGGGCGTCGAGGGTGGTCGTTCCCGCCGGGGCCGGCGCCGCGAGGGGAGCGGCCGGGGACACCGGGGGCGGTACCGGACCCGGGCCCGGCGCCTGCCGTGCCCGCGGCACGGCCGCCCCGGCCACGTGCGTGGCGGTGGTCCCGAGCGCGGGGACCGGAGCCCCGGCCGGCCCGGACGCGGGCGCCGGCCCGAAGGGCGAGGCCGCCCACGGGCCGGCGCCCCGGGCGGACGACGGCGAAGCCGGGCCGCCCACCGCTCCGGGCGCCTGCGCCCCCGTACCGGCCGGGCCGCCGGCGGGCGCGGGACCGCCGACCTGCGGCTGCCCCCACGGTCCGGCAGCCCCGGCCGGGACCGAACCCGAGCCGTACGGGGCCCCGGCGGGCGCCGCCCCGGGCAGGGGAGTCCCGCCCGGCGGAGTGCCACCGGTGAGCACGTGGCCTTGGGGGCCGCAAGCCCCTGCGGGCCGGGCCGCGCCGCCCGGCGCGTGCGTTCCCGTGGGACGGGCCGGGCCGCGGCCGAGCGCCCCGAGCAGCCCGCCACCCCGCCGGGAGGCGAGCGGGCGCCGGCCCAGTCGGGATACGACCGTGCCCGGGGCGTCGGCGAACAGCTGAGTGTCCGGAACGCGCAGTTCCGGGCCGAAGAGGGTCGACAGCTGCGGCCGCGGCCGGCCCGTCTGGAGCGCGACCACCTCGCGCAGCACGCCCGTCAGCTGGTCCGCCATCTCCTGCGCGGAGGAGAACCGCCGCCCCGGGTCGGGGTCGGTCGCCCGGACGAGCAGCCGGTAGAAGGACTCGTACCGTCTGAACACCTCGATGTGCTCGGGGTCCGGCAGCGAATCCACGAACACGTTGGTGTAGCCCTGGAAGTCGAAGGTCAGGACCGCCAGCGTCCGCGCCACCGTGTACAGGTCGGAGGCGACCGACGGGCCCAGCTCCGCGACCTCCGGGGCCTGGTAGCCCACCGTGCCGTAGATGGCCGACTCCTCGTCGTCCATCCGGCGCACCGCGCCCATGTCGATCAGCTTCAGCTGGTCCTGCTGCTGGATCGCGTTGTCGACCTTGAAGTCGCAGTACAGGAGGTTCCTGCTGTGCAGGTGGCCCAGCGCCTCCAGCGCCTCGATCCCGTACGCGCACGCCTGCTCCACCGGCAGCGGATCGCGCCGCCCGTCCGGCCGACGCCGCTCGTTCGCGATCTCCTTCAGCGACTTGCCGCCGACGTACTCCATGACGATGTACCCGTCCAGCGAACCGGTCCGCTGGTCCAGGTGCTCCACGAAGTTGTAGATCCGCACGATGTTCGAGTGCTCGATCTCCGCGAGGAAGCGCCGCTCCGATATCGCGGCCTCCATCGCGTCCTGGTCGCCCGTGTCGAGCAGGCCCTTCAGGACCACCCACCGGTCCGCGACCGCCCGGTCCACCGCCAGGTACACCCAGCCGAGACCGCCGTGCGCGAGGCAGCCCGCCACCTCGTACTGGCCGCGCACCACATCGCCCGGGTTCAGCTTCGGCACGAAGGAGTACGGGTGTCCGCACTTCGTGCAGAACCCTTCCGTCCGGCCCGGCCGGTCCCCGCGGGAGCGGCCCACCGGGGCCCCGCAGTCCGAGCGCGAGCAGAACCGCTTGCGCTCCGGCACCTCCGGGTTCTCCAGGACCGCCGCCGAAGGATCCGGACGCGGCACCTCCGGAACGTTGACCAGCCCGGCTCCCAGCCTGCTGCGCCCCGAGGACGCCGCCGCCGAGCCCGAACTGCGCACCGACACCGACCGGGTGGACGCCGTCCCCGCCAGGGACCGCGACAGCCGCCCCGACACCGAGCGACGGGAGGAGGAGGACCGGGAGGAGCGGGCCGAGGCCGAGGACCGCGCCGAACCGTGCGAGCCCTGCGACCCCATCGACCCACGAGACCCCCGGGACCCGCCCGATCCCAGCGAACCCCGGGCCGCGCTCGTCATCCCCGTCGGCGGCGACACCAGCTCGTCCGCACCCGCCGCGACCGAGCCGATCGGCGCCAGCCCGCAGGTGTCGCAGTACAGCTCGCCGCCGCCCATGTCCTCGTACGTCCCCGGGCAGCCGGGGCGAACGCACGCGGTTCCGACCAGACTCACGCGTCCTCCTTCCCCGGCCCCTCGGGCCGGAACTGCTCGGGTCGATGATCTTCGTGCCTCGTCTGCTGCGGCACAAGCGATTCCGCCGCCGCCCGCTGGTACCGCAGGACGGCCTGCTCGGCGGCCCGCAGGTCACAGGGCGCGCTCCACAGCATCCGGCGGGCCGCGTCGTACCGCTCGACGAGCACCGGATCCTCCGCCATCCCGTGGCGGGCCACCTTCGCCTTGTACGCGTCGAGCCGCCCCCGCAGCTCGGCCCGTACCGCCAGCGGTGCCGTCACCGCTGTCAACGATTCACGAGCCCGTCGCAGTTCCTCCTCGGCCCGCACCTCCAGAGATTCCAGCAGCGGCGAGAGCCGGTGCCAGCGCGACTGGCGCCGGTGCTCGGCCGCCGCCGCCAGCTGCTCCTGCAGCACGGTCGGCGGGCCGCTCACCGCCGGCACCTCGGACGCGGCGATCTTCGCCAGCACCTCGCCGCGCGCCGTCCGCGCCTCCGCCAGCGTCCGATCGGCCCGGGAGAGCACGTCCCGCAGGCTGATCAGCCGCTGCTCGGCGTCCTGCCGCACGTCCAGCACCGCCTCGACCTCCCGGCGTACGTCCTCCAGCGCGAGCGCCGCCCGGTCATAGCGCCCCGTGTCCGGACGGCCACCGCCCGGCGCCGCGCTCCCCGCCGCAGGCAGCCAGAACGCCAGCGGGTCCGCGATCACCTGCGCCCGCAGCTGCGTCAGCTCGGCCGTGATGTCCTCCAGGTCGTCGCCCGACGGGTGCTCACCCGGGCGCACCCCCACCGAATGGGCCAGCGAACGGGTGCGGTGCAGCTCCGCGGCCAGCAGGTCGATCCGGGCCGGCAGCGCCGACCACACCGCGTCGGCGGCGACCACCACGTCCAGCGAACGCGCGTACAGATCGTTCATCCGGGCCACCAGCTCGGCGAGCGAGAGCCGCTCCGCCAGCGCGACACCCTCCGTCGCCGCCCCCGCGATCAGCACCCCGGGCCCGCGCAGCCGCTCCGTCAGCTCGATCAGGTCCTCGCGGTTCGGCCAGCGCCGCCGCTCCCGGACCTCCCGGGCGGCCGTCAGGGCCCCGCTGTAGGCGTCGAAATACGTCCACAGCCGGGTGATGTCCGCGTCGGCGGCCGCCCACCGGTCCTTGGTGACCCCGGTCAGCGCGGCCCCCTCCAGCAGCCGGCGCCCCGCATGGTCCTGGAGGGCGAGCAGCGAGGTCTCGACGGCCTCGTGCTCCGCGCCCAGCCTGGCCAGGGCGCGGTCGACGCCGTCCCGGTCCATCACTGCCGAACCCGCCTCCACCGACTGTGCCTCCGCTTCCGCTGCCGCCTCCGTGTCCCTCCCCGTGTGGTCCGCGCGCTCCGTGTCCGGGCCCGCGCCCGGTCCCGTGCCCGAAACCGCCACCGGCCTCAGCCGTCCCGGTACTTGGGGGCGGGCGGCGCGGACACGCCGGGCAGCACCGGCTGGAGGTGCTTGAGGTACGCCTTCATCCAGGGGCTGTCATTGCCGCCCGCCCGGTAGTTCTCCAGCACCTTGTTGACCCGGCGGACCAGGTCCGAGGCGTCCTTGTTCATCGCCACCCCGTAGAACTCCCGGGTGAAGGGCGAGCCCACCAGCTGCACCGACGGGTCCTGCGCCGCCTGCCCGGCCGCGAGGGCGTTGTCCGTGATGATGCCGTCGACCTCGCCCAGCTGGAGCCGCACCAGGCAGTCCAGCTGGTTGGCCACGGTGACCGGGACCGAACCGTACGACTGCGACTTCAGCGCCGCCTCCGCCGTGGAACCGGCCGCGAAGCAGATCCGCTTGTCCTTCAGCGAGGTGTCGTACCCGGTGATCGGCGAACCCTTGGGGGCCAGCACCTGCTGCCCGGCCTCGAAGTAGGCCGTCGAGAAGGCCACGTCCTCCAGCCGCTTGCAGTTGATGGTCATGGTCCGCACGACGATGTCGACACGGCCCTCCTGGAGGGCCGGGACCCGCTGACTGGTCGGGATGGCCCGGTAGATCACCGCGTTCTCGTCGCCCAGGATGTCCCGGGCGATGGCCTTGACCAGGTCGATGTCGAAACCGTCGAGGCGGCTGCCCTCCGCGGTCTGGTTGCGGTAGCCCCAGCGGAAGCTGTTCTGGTCGACGCCGGCGACGAGTTTGCCCGCCGCCTTGATCCGCGCGATGGCCGCCCCGTCCACGTCGGACGGGCGCAGGCTCGCCTCCGGGTCCTGGCAGGTGTCCGTCAGGGCCCACGGCGCGGCCGGGGCCACCGCCATCGAGGCCGGCTTGCGCAGCGCCGGCCCGCCCGTGTCGGGCGTCGCGTGGGCCAGCGGCAGCAGCACGACCGCGGCCGTCACCGCGCAGGCGACGGCCATGGCGCTCACACCGCCCCAGCCGCGCAGCCGGCCCGCGGCCCGCCTCAGCCGCATGCCGGACACGGCACCGCCCTCGTGGCTCCCGTACCCCTCGTGACCTTCGGCGGCCCGCCCCGCTCGTATCCGCATCGCCTTCACCTGTACTCCGAAAGCCTGCGCCCGATACCGAGCACCGCCGCCGCCGCGCCGATGACCACCAAGGCCGCCGCGCCCGTCACCAGACCGCCCAGCGCGCCGAGCCCGTCCCGCGCGGCCCGGGTGAACTCCCGCTGCTCGTGCGCCACGGCCTGGTCCAGGGAGGCGTCCACCGTGTCGAAGGCGGCCCCGCTGCTCTCCTTGTGCTTGTCGTCCCCGACGACCTGGGGCAGCGCGGCTTCGTAGTCGCCCTTCAAATCCGCCTCCCGGGCCGCCGTGTGCCGCTGCTTCCACTGCTCCACGCCGTCCACGGCACGGCTCACCGGGCTCCGCCCGGCCTCGTCGTCGGCCAGCCGCAGCGCGGTCGCCAGCCCGGCGTCCAACTGCTTCATGTTGTTCGTGAAGTCCACGTCGTACTTGTCGGACTTCTTGTCCTCCGCCAGTACGGCGCCCCGCGCGATCAGGGTCAGGTTCTCACCGGCCCGCGCCTGCAAGGAGGCGATCCGCGCGTCGTTGAGCACCTTCATCGACTCCTGCCCGTCCGCCCGCGCTTCACTCAGCGAGGACCGCGCCACCGTGTGACCCACGGCCAGCCACAGCAGCACCACCACCGACGCGGCCGTCGCGGCCAGCAGTCCGTGGTTGAAGACCCGGTTCGTGTGCCGGTAGTTGCGCCGCTGCGCCCACACCAGGCCGGCGACCGCGAGCAGGCCCGCGCCCAGCGAGGCCAGCGGCCAGGACCGGGCGTCGTCGTAGTCCTCGTAGAGCCGGCCGGTCTCCGCCTCGTACAGCCGCTGCGCGGCGGGCAGCAGCTGCGTGGTCATCTGCTCGTTGGCGTACCGGAGGTAGGCGCCGCCCAGCGGAAGCCCCTGCCGGTTGGTGGCCCGGGCCTGCTCGATCAGGCCGGTGTAGCGCGGCAACTGCTCGCTCAGCAGGGCGATCTGCTCACGGGAGTCCTCGTTGCCGCCGGTGTTGGCGGCCGCGCTCACCAGCAGCTTGGAGGCGTTGGCGATGTCCCTCTCGTACCGCTGACGGACCTCGCGCGGCTCCTGGGCGCCCAGCAGGAAGCCGCTGGAGGAGGTCGTGTCGGCGTCGGCCAGGGAACGGTAGATGCTCGCGGCGTCCGCGCTCAGCGGCTGGCTGCGGCCCACCACGTCGTCGGCGGCGGTGGTCCGCTCGGAGATCTCCCACACGCTCACCGTGCCGAACAGCACGATCAGGGCGGCCAGTGCGGCGCCGATGATCCGCAGCCGGCCCGGCTCGGTGGTCGCCGCCTCGCGCAGCCGCTCCACGCCCTCGGCCCAGGCCGTGCTCCGCCCGGGCGGCCCCTCGGGCGGCGACGCCGACGCCCCGGCGGGCGGCACGGCAACACCGCCCCCGGGCGCGGGCGCGCGTGATGTGATCGCCACCGTGACCTCCCCCTCGGTCCTGTCGCCCCCGGCCAACGGCGGGAGGCCCCCTGCGCAGCAGTATGGACGTAGTGCCGGTCGACCACAGCACCCGGTGCTGCATCCGGGACGATCCCTCCCCACGGGCGCCCTCCGCCACCCCTTCATCGTCAATACGCGTGCACGAGCGCCACGGTTCCAGACCGGCGGCCTTCCGGGGCGGGTTCACCCGAAATGGGCACGGAGTTTTCCGTAGGCGAGGGGCGGGGAGCCGAGGGCGTCGAGGCCCAGGAGGCCGGCGCCCAGGACCGGGGGGGCCGTGACCACGTGGACGCGGGCGTGCGGGGCGCGTTCGGCGAGGCGCTCCGTGATCCGGTCGTTCAGCTGCGGGTGCCGGGCCGCCAGCACGCCGCCGCCCAGGACCACCGGCACCTCCTCGTGCAGCAGGTCCAGGCGGCCCAGTGCCACCGAGGCCATGGCCACGATCTCGTCCGCCTGCCGGTGCACCAGCGACCGGGCCACCGGGTCCCCGGCCGCGGCCACCGCGAACAGCACCGGGGTCAGTTCGTGGCGCCGCCCCGGCGGGATCCGGCCCAGGTGCAGTGCCTCGATCAGCGCGGCCATCGAGTCGTGGCCCAGGTGCGCGGGCAGCGCCCGGGCCAGTTCCGTCGGCTCGCCCCGCCCGTCCTCGGCCCGGGCCGCGAACCACAGGGCCTCCTCGGCCAGTCCGCCCCCGCCGCCCCAGTCGCCGGAGATCCGCCCGATCGCGGGGAAGCGCGCGGTCCGCCCGTCCGGGGTCATCCCGACGCAGTTGATGCCGGCCCCGCACACCACCGCGACGCCGCACGGTTCGGCGCCCACCGGCAGCCCGGCGCGCAGCAGGGCGAAGGTGTCGTTGCGCACCTCCGTCGCGCGCCCCCAGTTGCGGCGCTTGATCTCGCGCGCCAGCTGCCGCTCCTCCAGCGGGAAGTCCGCGTTGGCCAGGCAGGCCGACACGTGTTCGGCGCAGGGCCCGCGGCCGCGCCCGTCCCGGTGGTCCAGCCCGACGGAGGCCATCGCCTCGGCGATCACGTCGACGGCCGCGGCCACGCCCGTCCGGGACGGCTGGAACCCCCCGGCCTGCCCGGAGACCAGGACCGAGCCGTCCGGACCGAGGAGCGCCACGTCCGTCTTGCTGTTGCCCGCGTCGATCGCCAGGACGGAACAGAGGGTCACGCCCATGCCAGGTGCTCCTTGTTGTGCGCGAGGAGCCGGTCGGTCAGCCCCTCGGCCAGGTCGTACTGGCCGACCAGCGGGTGCGCGAGCAGGGCCTTGAAGACCCGCTCGCGCCCCCCGCGCAGCGCCGCGTCCAGGGCGAGGTCCTCGTACGCGCTCACGTGCGAGACCAGCCCGGCGTAGAGCGGGTCCAGCCGCGGTGCCGCCAGCGGCCGCGGGCCCGAGGCGTCGACGTGGGCCTGCACCTCGACGACGGCGTCGTCGGGGAGGAAGGGCAGTGTGCCGTTGTTGTACGTGTTGACGACCTGGAGGGCCGGGCCGCCGTCGCCCAGCAGCGAGGCGGCCAGGTCCACGGCGGCCTCCGAATAGAAGGCGCCGCCCCGCTTGGCGAGCAGCGCCGGCTTCTCGTCCAGCGCGGGGTCCCCGTACAGGGCGAGCAGTTCCCGTTCCATCGCGGCGACCTCGGCGGCCCGCGAGGGCTTCGTGCCGAGCTCCCGCACGACCTCGTCGTGGGCGTAGAAGTAGCGCAGGTAGTACGAGGGCACGACGCCGAGCCGGTCCAGCACCGCCCGCGGCAGGCGGAGGTCCCCGGCGATCTTCTCGCCGTGCGCGGCGAGCAGCCCCGGCAGCAGGTCCTCGCCGTCCGGGCCGCCCCGGCGCACGCCCCGTTCCCAGGTGAGGTGGTTGAGGCCCACGTGGTCCAGGTGGATGTCGCCGGGGGCCAGGTCGAGCAGGGCCGCGAACTTGCGCTGGAGGCCGATGGCGACGTTGCACAGCCCGACGGCCTTGTGCCCGGCCCGCAGGAGGGCGCGGGTGACGATTCCCACCGGGTTGGTGAAGTCGATGATCCACGCGTCCGGGTTGGCCCGACGGACCCGCTCGGCGATGTCGAGGACCACGGGGACGGTGCGCAGCGCCTTGGCGAGGCCGCCCGCGCCGGTGGTCTCCTGCCCGACGCAGCCGCACTCCAGGGGCCAGGTCTCGTCCTGGAGCCGGGCGGCCTGTCCGCCGATGCGCAGCTGGAGCAGGACGGCGTCCGCCCCGTCGACTCCCGCGTCGAGGTCGGCGGTGGTGGTCACCCTCCCCGGGTGCCCTTGCCGGGCGAGGATCCGCCGGGCCAGGCCGCCGATGAGTTCGAGCCGGTCGGTGGCCGGGTCGATCAGGACGAGTTCGGTGACCGGCAGGGTGTCGCGCAGCCGTGCGAAGCCGTCGATCAGTTCGGGGGTGTAGGTGGAACCGCCGCCCACCACTGCGAGTTTCATTGCCGTCAGCCTTTCACGCCGGTCAGGGTGACTCCCTCGACGAACGCCTTCTGGGCGAAGAAGAAGAGGACGATCACCGGGGCCATGACCAGCACGGTCGCGGCCATGGTCAGGTTCCAGTTGGTGTGGTGTGCGCCCTTGAAGGACTCCAGTCCGTAACTGAGGGTCCAGGCGGCCGGGTTGTCCGAGGCGTAGATCTGCGGGCCGAAGTAGTCGTTCCAGGCGGAGAAGAACTGGAACAGCGCGACGGCGGCGATGCCCGGTCTGGCCATCGGGAGGACCACGCGCAGCAGGGTGCGCACCTCGCCGCAGCCGTCGACGCGGGCCGCGTCCAGGTACTCGTCGGGGATGGTCAGCAGGAACTGGCGGAGCAGGAAGATGGAGAAGGCGTCGCCGAAGGCCATCGGGATGATCAGTGGCCACAGGGTTCCGGACAGGTCGAGCTGTTTGGCCCAGAAGAGGTACATGGGGATGACGACCACCTGCGGCGGCAGCATCATCATGGCGATCACGAGCAGCAGCGAGAGCCGTCGCCCTCGGAAGCGGAACTTGGCGAGGGCGTAGGCGACGGGCACGGAGGAGACCACGGTCAACAGGGTGCCGAGCCCGGCGTACAACAGGGTGTTGCGCCACCAGGTCAGGAAGCCGGGCGTGTTCCAGACGGTGGCGTAGTTGTCCCATTCCCAGGTGTCGGGCCACAGGTCGCGGGTCAGGGCCTGGCGGTCTCCCATCAGGGAGGTGAGCAGGAGGAAGACGAAGGGGAGGACGAAGAAGAGGGCCGCGGCCACGCCGAGCGCGTGGACCGCGATCCAGTGCAGTACGGCCTTGCGTCCGTGCGCGTTCACTCGCCGGCTCCGATCAGTCCGCCACGGCGCCGCATCAGGAGCGCGGTGAAGGTCATGGAGAGGGCGAACAGGACGAGCGCGACGACACACGCCGTGCCGTAGTCGAAGCGCTGGAATCCGAGGTTGTGGACGAGCTGCGGCAGGGTCAGGGTGGACTTGTCGGGATAGCCCGGCTCGAACTGCTGGCCGGAGCCGCCGATCACCCCCGCCGCGACCTTTCCCGCGACGAGCGGCTGGGTGTAGTACTGCATGGCCTGGATGACGCCGGTGACCACGGCGAAGGCGATGATCGGCGAGATGTTGGGCAGGGTGATGTGCCGCAGCCGCGCCCAGGCCCCGGCTCCGTCCAGTTCGGCGGCCTCGTACTGCTCCTTCGGTACGTCGAGCAGTGCGGCCATGAAGATGACCATCAGGTCGCCCACCCCCCACAGGGCGAGGGCGGTGAGCGCGGGCTTGGACCAGTCGGCGTCGGTGAACCAGCCCGGGGTGGGCAGTCCCACGGCGTCCAGCAGGGTGTTGGCGGGGCCGGTGCCGGGGTTGAGCAGGAAGACGAAGGCCAGGGTGGCGGCGACGGGCGGGGCCAGGTAGGGCAGGTAGAACAGGGTCCGGAAGATCCCGACGCCCGTCTTGATCTTCGTGACGAGCAGGCCGATGCCGAGGCCGAAGACGACCCGGCAGGTCACCATCACCAGCACGAGCCACACCGTGTTGCGCATCGCCGGCCAGAAGAGCGGATAGTCGGTGAAGACGTAGCTCCAGTTGTCCGTGCCGTTGAAGGCGGGCGGGCGGAAGCCGTCGTACCTGGTGAAGGAGAAGTACAGGGTGGACAGCAGGGGGTAGGCGAAGAAGACGGCGAACCCGATGAGCCAGGGGGACATGAAGGCCGCGGTCCGCAGGGCGGAGCGGCGGCGTTTCGACCGCAGGGTGGGGGTGGTCATCCGGGTCATCGGGGCTACTTCGCCTTCGCGATGTCCGTGTCGATCTGCTGGTCGGCCTTGGCGAGGCCGGCCGGGATGTCGGTGACGTCGCCCTTCTCGACCGCGTACGCGAAGTCCTGGAAGGTCAGCTGGTAGGTGCCGCCGTCGGCCTGGGCCGGGGTGGTGCCGGACTTCGGGTGCCGGGCGATGTCGAGGAAGGTCTTGGACTCCGGGGTCACCCGGAGGTTCGGGGAGTCCAGGGCGGCGAGTGTGGACGGCACGTTGTGGATGGCGTTGGCGAAGGCCACGACCGCCTCGGTGTCGGTGGTCATGTACTTGACCAGTTCCCAGGCGGCGTTCTGCTTCTTGCCGCCCGCGGCGATGCCCATGACCGTGCCCGACAGGTAGCCCTTGCCGTAGTCGGCGGCCTGCTCGTCGGGTACGGGCAGCGGCGCGGTGCCGATCTCGAACCCGACCCCGGCCTCCTTGGCCATCGGGGCCCGCCATTCGCCGTCGATCTGCATGGCCACCTGGCCGGTGTGGAAGGGGTGCTCGGCGCTCCACTCGTCGCCGAAGGTGCTGCGGAACCGTTCCAGCTTCTCGTAGCCGCCGAGCTTGTCCACCAGGTCCTTCTGCGCGGTCAGCATCTTCGCGAAGCCGGGGTCCTTGGCCAGGCTGGACTTGCCGTCCGCGCCGAAGTAGGCGGGGCTCCACTGCGCGGCGAGCCGCATGGGAGTGGTCTCGTAGCCGTGGAAGGTGGGCATCAGGCCGACCTGCTCGTACGAGTCCCCCTTGGGCTTGGTGAGCTTCTGCGCGACCTCGGTGAACCGGCTCCACGTCCTGGGGGGTTCGGTGATGCCGGCGGCCGCGAAGGCGGTCTTGTTGTAGACGAGGCCGTACGCGTCGTGGAGCAGCGGCAGCGTGCACTGGTTGCCGGCGAACTGGGTGTACTCCAGCAGGGTCTTGGGGAAGACCTTCGTCTTGTCGATCCCGGACTTGCGCAGGAAGGGGTTGAGGTCGGCGAAGGCGCGGGAGTTGCAGAACTTGCCGACGCTGTCGGTGGTGAAGGAGGACACCACGTCGGGGGCCTTGTCCCCGCCGGCGCGCAGGGCCTGGTTGATCTTGTCGTCGGTCATGTTTCCGGTGACCTTGACCTTGATGTTGGGGTGCGCCTGTTCGAAGCGGGCGATGTTGTCCTCGATCGCCTTGGCCTCGCTCGGCGCGGACCAGCCGTGCCAGAAGGTGAGGGTGACGTCCGCCTTCGGGTCGTCGGAGGCGGCGTCGGCGCCCTGGCCGGTACAGGCCGTGGCGAGTGCGGATATCGCGACGAGGAGGGCTGCTGCGGTGGTCAGGCGTCCGGTTCTGGGCATGGCGGGGCTCGCTCTCTGCGGGAGACGAAACTTCCGGTGGGGGGCCGTTCGGGGCCGTTCGGAGCCGGCGGGGCCGGTGGGGGGCCTGTGCGCTGGAGGCGGCGGGTCGGTGGCGGGGCGGGGCGGGGCGGGGTGGTGTGCCGGTGGGCTGGGCGGGGCGGTTCAGCGGGAGGTGTCGAACACTTCGTCCCGGGTGGCGGCCAGCGCGCTCTCCAGCGCGCCGTGCAGGACCGGCCGTTCCCGTACCTCGCCGGGGACCAGCCGGGGCCGGGAGGGGGCCAGTTCGGCGAGCTCGGCCTCCAGCAGCGCGCGCAGCGGTTCGCCGCCCGCGCTGATCGCGGCCCCGGACAGGACCACGATCTCCGGGTCCAGGACGGCGACGAGCGAGGCCAGACCGGTGGCGAGCGCGGTGGCGTACGACTGGAGGAAGCGCAGGTGCGCGCCCTCGGGCGCGGCCGCGGCCTGCCCGAGCAGGGCGACGGCGGCGGCGACCTCCGGGCTGTGCGGGGTGTCCGGGCCGTGCGGGCTGCCGGCGGCTGGCCCGGGCACGGCCTCCACGCCCAGTTCCGCGGCGAGCCGGGGCAGTCCGTCCACGCCGGCCAGATCCTGGTAGCCGCCGGAGTTGGCCCGGGTGACCTGCCGGACCAGCGGGCGGCCGGGCACGGGCAGGAAGCCCACCTCGCCCGCGCCGCCGGTCCAGCCGCGGTGCAGCCGGCCGCCGAGCACCAGGGCGGCGCCGAGGCCCTCCTCGTTCCAGAGCAGGACGAAGTCCTCGTGGCCGCGGGCCGCGCCGAGGCGCTGTTCGGCGACCGCGGCGAGGTTGACGTCGTTCTCGTACTCCACGGGCATCGGCAGGGCCGCCGCCAGGTCGTCGAGCAGGGTGGGGGAGTGCCAGCCGGGCAGGTGGCTGGCGTAGCGCAGTCTGCCGGTCTGCGGGTCGAAGGCGCCGGGAGTGGCGATGACCACCCGGTGCAGGTCGGAGCGGTGCAGGCCGGCGGCCTTGACGGCGCCGCCGAGGGCCTCGGTCACCTGGTCCACGGCCTGGGCGCCCTCGGTGTACGGGATCTCGTGGGAGGCGATCACCGTGCCGGTGAGGTCGGCGACGGCCGCCAGCACGCGCCCCGGGGTGACGTCGAGCCCGCCGACGTACGCGGCCCGGGGGTTGAGCGAGTACAGCTGGGCGCTGGGGCCGGGGCGGCCGCCGTCGGTGCCGGTGGCCAGGACGAGTCCGGCCGCTTCCAGGCGGGCCAGCAGCTGGGAGGCGGTGGGTTTGGACAGTCCGGTCAGGTGCCCGATGCGGGTCCGCGAGAGCGGGCCGTGCGTCAGCAGGAGTTCGAGCGCGGCCCGGTCGTTCATGGCGCGCAGCAGACTGGGCGTTCCGGGCGTGGCGGCGGGCATGGAGTGGTCTCTCCCTCACCGAGGCGACTGTTAGGTAAGTTTCCTATCGTCCTGTGATCCGTGTCAATGCCGCTGCCCCGCAGGTCATTCGCGAATGACCTGCGGGGCAGCGGGGACGGAACGGGGGCGGCGCGGTTACTTGGTGATCCGCGGGCCGGCCGGCGGCGGGATCGGGGCCGTCGCCAGCGACTGCGGGGAGGCCGGGTTCGCCAGAGCGGACGGCGCGGCGACGGAGGCCGACGGGTCCACCGCGGCCTCGTCCTCCTCGTCCCCGGCCGGCAGGCCGCCGATGATCCGGATGCCCGCGGCGTCGAAGGCCTCCTTGATCCGCCAGCGCAGCTCCCGCTCCACCGCGAACTGCTGGCCCGGCATGGTCTTCGCCGAGACGTTCACCGTCATCGAGGCGAGCAGCACCTCGCCCAGGCCCAGCACCTCGACCGGACCCCACAGGCGCTCGTCCCACGGGGACTCCTTCGCCAGGGTGTCGGCGACCCCCTGGACCACCTCGCGGATCCGCGGCAGGCTCTCCGTCGGCTTGACCTGGACGTCCACGCCCGCGGTCGCCCACCCCTGGCTGAGGTTGCCGATCCGCTTGATCTCGCCGTTGCGCACGTACCAGATCTCGCCGTTGTCCCCGCGCAGCTTGGTCACGCGCAGGCCGACCTCGATGACCTCGCCCGAGGCCACGCCCGCGTCGATCTTGTCGCCGACGCCGTACTGGTCCTCCATGATCATGAAGACGCCGGACAGGAAGTCCGTGACCAGGTTCCGGGCGCCGAAACCGATGGCCACACCGGCCACACCGGCACTCGCCAGGAGCGGCGCCAGATCGATCTTCAGCGCGGCCAGGACCATCAGCGCGGCCGTGCCGAGGATCAGGAACGAAGCCACCGAACGCAGGACCGAGCCGATCGCCTCCGAACGCTGGCGCCGCCGCTCCGCATTGACCAGCAGCCCGCCGAGCGCGGTGCCCTCGACCGCCTCCGCGCTGGTGTTCATCCGGGTTATGAGCTTGGTCAGCGCCTTGCGGACCACCGACCGTATGACCGCTGCGATCACCACGATCAGCAGGATCCGCAGGCCGATGCTCAGCCAGGTGGCCCAGTTCTGCTCGATGAAGCTCGCGGCCTCGGTGACGCTGGCCTGCGCCTCCTTGACCGAGGCGGGCGCGTCCGGAACGTCGGCTGCCAACGGCAGCAGAGCGGCGGGCCAGGGCACGACGGGAACCTCCAGGTGTAGCGGTCTGCCCGCGGAACGGGTTGCAGGGGCAGACCAACCACACTAACGGGGCAATCCCTTCACCTTGGTGCCGTGTTCGAGGGAGAGACCAGACTCACCTGGGGATGACTGACTGTGGTTGAAAACACCTCGGACCCGTTACGGGCGCGTGGTGGCGCTTCGACCAGCCGTAAGGAGAGACTGGAGAGCAGATCGTCCCGGCGCGAGCCACGCGCCGCCGACGTACAAGGAGGCAGTCCGTGCCGCACGTCCTGGTCCTCAATGCGTCGTACGAGCCCCTCGGCGTCGTACCGCTCCGCCGCGCGCTCGTCCTCGTCCTGGAGAACAAAGCGGTCTCCCTGGAGGAATCCGGCGCCTACCTGCACAGCGCGACGAGGGTCGTCCCCGCTCCCAGCGTGGTACGGCTCAAGCGCTTCGTGCGGGTCCCCTACCGGGGGCCCGTTCCACTCACCCGGCGCGCCCTGTTCGCGCGGGACGGCGGCCGCTGCATGTACTGCGGCGCCGTCGCCACCAGCGTCGACCACGTCATCCCGCGCAGCCGGGGCGGGCAGCACGCCTGGGACAACGTCGTCGCCGCGTGCCGGCGCTGCAACCACGTCAAGGCCGACCGGCACCTGCTGGAGCTGGGCTGGCGCCTGCGCCACCAGCCGGCGCCTCCTTCCGGACTGGCCTGGCGGATCATCGGGACGGGGCACCGGGATCCGCGCTGGATGCCGTACCTCCAGCCGTACGGGGCCGAGGACGCGCTGGAGCGCATCGGCGTCGCGGCGTCGTAACCGGCGGGCCCGCAGCCGGGGCTCCGCCGCAGACCCAGGGGGGGGGAGGGAGGGGGGGGGGGGGGGGGGGGGAAGGGTGGGGGGGGGGGGGGGGGGGGGGGGGGGGGGGGGGGGACCAAAAGGT
>NZ_JBVHWW010000052.1:0-40932 GCF_055563995.1 Streptomyces sp. NPDC029164
CCGATAACAGTGGGTGTTCCCGTGGGCTTTCCGGGGTTGCGGACGAAGGTGTGAGGGACCGCCCCGGCAGGGGGAGCAAGAGAGACAGCACGAGGGCCCGGCGGTCCGTCCGGTGGGACGGTCCGCCGGGCCCGGGCTGTCGTCGCCGAGGGTCAGAGCGCCTGCGCCTTGATGATGTCCTCCAGCGAGCCGGACGGCACCTGCCCCTGCGGGGTCAGCTTGTCGACAGCCTGCGGCAGCACCTGCGCGATCTGGTCGGCGGCCTGCTCCGGGGAGACGCCGGCCTGTTCGGCGGCCTTCTGCAGGGCTCCGTCCGGCAGCGCCTCCTTGATCTGGTCGGCGCTGACGGGCTTGTTCTCGCCGGTGCCGATCCAGGACTGCGCCTGGTCGGCGAGGCCGGACTTGGTCAGCATGTCCAGCAGGCCGCCGAGCGGGTTGTTCGCGCCGTTGCCGGCAGCCGCCTGGCCGCCTCCGCCACCGCCGGCGAGCGCGCCGATCAGCGCGCCGAGGACGTTGCCGGCGCCGCCGCTCCCGCCCTGGCCGCCGCCGCCCCCGAGGAGGCTGCCGAGAAGAGAGCCGAGGTCGTTACCCGCCATGGTCCTGCCTTTCGAAGAGGGACCGGGCCGCGCGGACAGCGCCGTACCCGGCTTCAAGACACGGACAATGTCACCCATACCGCCCCACGTCGCCACCTGATGCGCGGGCCCCGGGCCGCTGCGGTAGAACGATCCGCATGATCTTCCACATCGTCCCGCTCGCCGACTGGGCCACCGCGCCCGACCTCCCGTACGCACCGCCCTCGCTGGACTCGGAGGGTTTCGTGCACTGTTCGGCCGATCGCCCGACGGCGCTCGCGATCGCCGACGCGCACTACCGCGAGGTGCCGGGTACGTTGCTCGCGGTGGAGCTCGACGAGGACGCCCTGACCGCGGAGGTCCGCCGCGAGGGTGAATCGGGCGTCCGCTACCCACATGTCCACGGTCCGTTGAACCGGGAGGCCGTGATCCACGTGTGGGAGGTCGTACGCACACCCGGCACCCCTGCCTCACTGGCCCCATGGGAACCGGGCCGATGAAACGGCGCGGCAAGCTTCACCTGAAGCTCGCCGCAGGCCAGGATGCTGCACGCCCTTCCCGGCCACAACGCGAGGAGAGACTCATGAGCGACCCCACGCACACCGCCCGGCGCACCGTACTGGCGGCGGGCGCGGCCGCCCTGGCCGGCGGTGCGCTGACCGCCTGCGGCAGTGACGCCGAGACGACCCCCCAGGGGGAGTCGAACGCCTCGGCGCCCGCACCCGCCGCCTCCGGCGCCGCCACCCCGGAATCCGGTTCGGCGGCCAAGGAGGTCCTCGTCAAGACGGCGGACGTACCCAAGGGCGGCGGCACGATCCTCAAGGAGCAGAAGCTCGTGGTCACCCAGCCCACGGCCGGCTCCTACCGCTGCTTCACGGCGGTCTGCCCGCACCAGGGCTGCCTGGTCAACAAGGTGGAGAACGGCAGCATCGACTGCCCTTGCCACGACAGCAAGTTCGCCATCGCGGACGGTGCGGTGACCAAGGGGCCCGCCACCAAGGGGCTGGCGGAGAAGAAGATCAAGGTCGCGGCGGACGGCACTATCTCGCTCGCATAGCGGTAGGTCAGGCGCCTACGCTCGCCCCATGGACGATCTGGCACTGGTACGGGACCACACGGTCTACCGGTGCGTGATGGGGTCCCGGGCGTTCGGGCTGGCGACGGAGGCGAGCGACACCGACCGGCGCGGTGTCTACCTCGCCCCCGCTCCGCTGTTCTGGCGGTTCGAGAAGCCCCCCACGCACGTGGAGGGCCCGCGGGACGAGGAGTTCTCGTGGGAGCTGGAGCGCTTCTGCGCACTCGCGCTGCGGGCCAACCCGAACATCCTGGAGTGTCTGCACTCGCCCCTGGTGGACGAGCTCACCCCGGTGGGCGAGGAACTGCTGTCGCTGCGCGAGGCCTTCCTCTCCCGCCGGGCCCACACCAGCTTCAGCCGGTACGCGGCCTCCCAGCGCGGCAAACTCGTCGCCGACGTCCGCATCCACGGCGCCCCGCGCTGGAAGCACGCCATGCACCTGCTGCGCCTGCTGCTGTCCTGCCGCGACCTCCTGCGCACGGGCCGCCTGACCATCGACGCCGGCCCGTACCGCGACCGTCTCCTCGCCGTCCGCCGCGGAGAGCTCACCTGGGACGAGGCCGACGCCTGGATGGCCCGCCTCCAGGCGGAGACGGAGGCCGCCCTGGCCACCACGCCCCTGCCCGCGGAGCCGGACCACGCCCGCGTCGAGGACTTCCTGGTCCGTGCCCGCCGCGCGTCAGTCGCGTAGCGTCCGACGCCGTACGACGAACGCGTCGAGGGCCTCGTACGCCGACCCGTGCCCGGGCAGCGCGGAGGCGGCCTGCGCGGCGTCCAGTACCGCGTGCAGCGCCTCGAAGTCCGCCCGCACCCCGCCGACGGCCGGCCCCTCGTAGCTCCCGTGTTCGGCGGCCACCTTGGCCTCGATCAGGGCGGCGAGGTACGGGGGCGCCTCGGGCACCTCGGCCAGCAGGGTCGGCAGGTGCGCCTGCACCGTGCCCGACCGCATCAGGTGGACGCCGGTGAGCAGCGCCCGGAACGCGTAGAGCAGCGGCTTGAGTTCGGCGGCCTTCTCGAAGAGCCGCCACTGCGTGCGGGCGAACCCCCGGTAGTGGTGGGCGTGGTGGGAGGTCAGCACGCCCGGGGCCAGCGCGATCAGCTCCTCGTGCGCCGGTGTCGTGTGGACCACGAGCGGGGAGAGCAGCTGCTCCAGGACGTAGCCGTTGCGGTTCAGCATCAGGCGGACGAACTTGCGCAGGTCGTGCGTGACGAGGTCCATCTCCACGTCGTCCCGGTCCCACATGCGGGTGCGGGTCTCCTCCGGTTCGCTCAGGCCGAGGAGGGCCTGCGCCGGCAGGAGGTGGGCGCCGCGCAGGTCGATGTCGGAGTCCCGGGACGGGAAGCCGTACAGGTGCGCGCCCGAGACCGTGGCGAAGAGCAGCGGGTCGGGCTGCTCCGCCACGACGGGGGTCAGGTCGATGCTCAGTGCGTCCAGCATGGATCAAGCATCCCAGAGGGCGCCGAAGGCCAGGAGCTCGTCCCGGTACTCGATGCGGCCCTCCCACTCCCGGGGCCACACGTCGGCCCCGAGGCGGGCTCCGGCGAAGGCGCCGGCGAGGCAGGCGATGGAGTCCGAGTCGCCCCGCGTGCAGGCCGCGCGGCGCAGGGCCAGGAGGGGCTCGTCGGGGAAGAGGAGGAAGCACTGGAGGGCGGTGGCGAGGGCCTCCTCCGCGATCCAGCCGTCGCCGGTGGTCAGGCAGGGGTCGGTCTCCGGGGACGGGGAGCGCAGGGCGGCCGCCAGCCGCTCCAGGACTTCGAGGCACTCGTCCCAGCCGCGTGCCATGAAGGACTCGGGCGAGGCGTCGGAGGCGGTCCGCATCCAGAGGTCGCCGAGCCAGCGCTCGTGGTAGCGGGTGCGGTTCTCCAGGGCGTACGAGCGCAGCCGTCCGACCAGGCCCGTCACCTCGGTGCCCGTGGCGAGCAGGTACACGGCCCGTGCCGTCAGGTCGGAGGCGGCGAGGGCCGTCGGGTGCCCGTGGGTGAGGGCCGACTGGAGCTGGGCCGCGCCCGCCCGTTCCTCCTCCGTCCAGCCGGGCACCAGCCCGACCGGGACCACGCGCATGTTGGCGCCGCAGCCCTTGGAACCGAGCTGGCTGGCGTCCCGCCAGTCCCGTTCGGGCAGGTTCAGGAGGCTGCAGGCCTTGAGGCAGGTGTTTCCCGGCGCCCGGTTGTTCTCCGGGGAGTGGTACCAGTCGACGAATTCCTCGCGGACCGGCCGGGCCAGGCGCAGCGGGCCGACCCGGCCCCGCTCGGCGGCGGTGCGTATGCCGCGCGCGAGGGCGAGGGTCATCTGGGTGTCGTCCGTGACGATCGCCGGGCGGGGGAGCTTCATCTCCCGCCACGGGCCCGTCTTGGCCAGGATCGAGGGCACGTCGTTGAACTCGGTCGGGAAGCCGAGGGCGTCGCCCAGGGCCAGGCCGATCAGGGCGCCCGTCGCGGCTCGCTTCGTCATCGAGTGGGTCCTTCCGGTCGGAGCAGAGGGGGGTGCAGGGCGGTCGCCGGGCCGGGCCGGTAGAGGGCGGCCGGTTTGCCGCGGCCGCCGGTGAGCCGGGCGCCGCCGGGCACGGCCTCGACGAACCCGGGCGTCGTCAGGACCTTGCGGCGGAAGTTGGGGCGGTCGAGGGCGGTGTCCCAGACGGTCTCGTAGACCGCCCGGAGCTCGCCCAGGGTGAACTCGGGCGGGCAGAAGGCGGTGGCCAGGCAGGTGTACTCCAGCTTCGAGCCGATCCGCTCCCGCGCGTCCGCCAGGATCGCGGCGTGGTCGAAGGCCAGGTCCGAGGCCTCCCCCACCGCCAGCCAGCGGGCGTGCGCAGCGTCCCCGCCGCCCTCCGCCGCCGGTTCGGGCAGGTCCGGGACGAGGGCCGTGAAGGCCACCGAGACCACCCGCATCCGCGGATCCCGGTCCGGTTCGCTGTAGGTGCGCAGCTGCTCCAGGTGGAGCGCCGCCACCACCTCCCCGGGCAGCCCGGTCTCCTCGGCCAGTTCGCGCCGCGCGGCCGTCTCGGCGGACTCCCGCGGCAGGACGAACCCGCCGGGCAGCGCCCAGGCCCCCGCGTACGGCTCCTGTCCGCGCCGGATCAGCAGGACGTGCAGGGCCCCGGCACGGACGGTGAACACGGCCAGGTCGACCGTCACCGCGAACGGCTCGAAGGCGTGCGGGTCATAGCCGGCGGTCATCGGTTCTCCGGAAGGGGGTCGGTGAAGTGCCAGCCCTCGGCGAGCAGCCCGTCCACGGCCCCGACGGCCGTTTCCAGCCGGGCCGCCCGGTCGCCGCGCACGACGAGGAAACGCCTCCCGGTGCGCTCCAGTTCCGCCCGGAACCGTCCGGTCATCCAGGGCCTGAGCTGTGGCCCGTCCCGCAGCCCGTCGTCCTCGAAGGGCACGTCGGCGTGGTCGGTCAGCAGGTACAGGTCCCGCCGGGTGAGGCCGGCGATCCGCTCGGCCTCGGGGTTGCGGCCGCCCATGTACCGCTCGTGCCAGATCCCGGTGGCGAAGGAGTCGGTGTCGCAGAACAGCACCGGGGAGCCGAGCCGGGCGGCCCGCTCCTCGTCCGCGTCCTGCCGGCGCGCGATGACCGGGAACTCCTCCGAGGTGAAGGACACGTCCGCCCAGGACGCCGCCGGGTCGGCCGCTCGGGCCGCCGCCAGCTTCTCCTCGCTGTACCGGCGGCCGTACTCGGCGACCCAGCCGGTCTTGGCCCAGACGCCGCCTCGCCGGCGGTAGTGGTCCGCCAGGGCCCGCGACAGCGTGGTGGTCCCGGTGGACTCCGCGCCCAGGACGACGACCCGCCGGGTCAGCGCGGCGCGCACGGCCGGCCCGAGGAACTCCCAGGAGCCGGCCGGGTCCCGGCGCACCGCCGTCCCGGACACCGGGAACAGCGTCCGCTCCCGGTCCACGAGGACCTCCTCGGCGCCGAACCGCCGGGCGAGCTCGCTCCCGTACTCCTCCGAGGTGAACACCGCGTCCACCCGCCCGGGGACCGCGCCGCGGAAGACCGCCATGTGCGCCTCCCAGATCGCCGGGTCGTGCAGGTCGACCGGGATGTCGTCGACCGCGCCGACGACCTCGGCCCCGGGGTGCGCCTCGCGCATCCAGGCGACCCGGTCGGCGAGCGGGACCGATTCGACGGAGGCCGCGCACACCAGCACGGTCAGCCGTTCGCACTGGTCCTGGGCGGTGCGCACGAGGTGGTGGTGCCCGGCGTGCGGCGGGTAGAACTTGCCGAGGACCAGGCCGTGCCCGTGGCGTTTCATGCCGTCGCCTCCGCCGCCGTACGGGCGTCCCGCGCGGGCAGCGTGCGCCGCCAGCCGAGGAGTCCGGCGACGCACAGGGCGAGGAAGCCCACGTAGAGCGCGGAGGTCAGGTAGAGCCCCTTGTGCGCGTAGAGCGGGACGTAGACGAGGTCGGCGGCGATCCACAGCCACCAGGACTCCACGAGCTTGCGGCACTGCCCGTACGTGGCGAGGAGCGAGAGCCCGGTGGTGAGGGCGTCCCAGAAGGGGACGGTGGAGTCGGTGGCCCGGCTCAGCAGCAGCGTGAGCGCGAGCACCGTCACCGCCCCCGCCGCGGCGAGCCCGGCCCATTCGGTGCGCGTGGTGCGGCGCACCGGAAGGGCCTCGGCGGATCCTGGTCCACCCCCGTGGGTCCAGGACCACCAGCCGTAGGCGGCGAGGGCGATGAAGACGATCTGGAGCCCGGCATCGGCGTAGAGGCCGGCCTGGGCGAAGAGCACGATGAAGAAGAGGTTGTTGGCGATGCCGATCGGCCAGTTGGCGACGTGCTGCCGGGCGACCAGCCAGACGCACAGGGCGCCGGTGGCGAAGCCGAGCACCTCGGTCCAGTTCATGGTCCAGCTCATGCCGGCCCCCCTCACTCCGCATTAATAGTCATGGTGACTATAAACCCTGGATCGGGTGCCGGACAAGCGAGAAGCCCGCAGCGCCGGGGGCACTGCGGGCTTCCACCGCTCAGGAGCGGACGTACTGCGGGCGTACGGACGTGCTGACGTCCTACAGACCGACCTCGCGCATCAGCATGCCGACCTCGGTGTTGGTCAGGCGGCGCAGCCAGCCGGACTTCTGGTCGCCGAGCTCGATCGGACCGAAGGAGGTCCGGACGAGCTTCTCGACGGGGAAGCCGGCCTCCGCCATCATGCGGCGGACGATGTGCTTGCGGCCCTCGTGCAGGGTGACCTCGACCAGGTAGTTCTTGCCGACCTGGTCGACGACGCGGAAGTGGTCGGCGCGGGCGTACCCGTCCTCCAGCTCGATGCCGTCCTTGAGGCGCTTGCCGATCTCACGCGGCAGGGGGCCGGTGATGGCGGCGACGTAGGTCTTCTTCACGCCGTACTTCGGGTGCGTGAGGCGGTGGGCCAGCTCACCGTGGTTGGTGAGGAGGATGATGCCCTCGGTCTCGGTGTCGAGCCGGCCGACGTGGAAGAGACGCGTCTCACGGTTGGTGACGTAGTCGCCGAGGCACTGGCGGCCGTCGGGGTCCTCCATCGTGGAGACGACACCGGCGGGCTTGTTCAGCGCGAAGAACAGGTACGACTGGGTGGCGACGGTCAGGCCGTCCACCTTGATCTCGTCCTTCGGCTGGACGCGCTTGCCCTGCTCCAGCACGATCTCGCCGTTGACCTCGACGCGGGCCTGCTCGATGAGCTCCTCGCAGGCGCGGCGCGAGCCCATGCCGGCGCGGGCGAGCACCTTCTGCAGACGCTCACCCTCCTCCTCGGCGCCCGGGAAGGTCTTCGGGGTCTTGATCACGGGCTTGTCCGCGTACCGGTCGCGCACGCGCTCCTCGATGCGCGCGTCCAGCTCGCGGGGGCGGGACTGGCCGCTGCGGCTGCCGGGGCCGCTGCGCGGGCCGCCGGCCCCGCCGATGCCGGGGGTCCTGGAGGTCTTGGGGCCGCCCTTGGCACCGCCGCGCGCCGCCGCGCCACGGGCACCGCCGCCGCCGGCCTTGGGACCGCTGCGGCCGCTGCGCTCACCCTCGGGGCCCACGTCGTAGCGACGCTCCTCGGGGCGCGGGTTGCGGATCCGCGGCGGCGGAGCCTGGTCGCGGTCGCGGGAGTCCGAGCCACCGCCCTGGTAGCCGCCGCCGCCCTGGTAGCCGCCGCCCTGGTAGCCGCCGCCGGAGTTGCCGCCGCGGTAACCGCCGCCGCCTCCGGTGGAGCCGCCGCGGGGGGACCCACCGCGGGAGCCGCCGCCGGAGGAGCCGCCGCGGGAGCTGCCACCGCCGGAGGAGGAGCCGCCGCCGCGGTAGTTGCCGCCGGAGGAGGAGCCGCCGCGGGAGTTACCGCCGCGTCCGCCACCACCGCCGCCGCTGTTCCTGTTGCCGCCGCCGTTGCCGTTGCCGCTGCTTCGCATCAAATGTCCGTCGTCTTGTCGTCTACATCGGTATCCGGAGCATCCGGATCGAACGACGGCACACCTTCTTGCGTCTCGGCTTCGATCGCGTCCGCCTCGGGGAGGAAGGGCGCGAGCTCCGGGAGCTCGTCCAGGCCTCGCAGGCCCATCCGCTCCAGAAAGTAGTTCGTCGTCCTGTATAGGATCGCACCTGTTTCGGGTTCCGTCCCCGCCTCCTCCACCAGACCCCGCTGGAGGAGGGTCCGCATGACCCCGTCGCAGTTGACTCCGCGGACCGCCGAGACCCGCGAGCGGCTCACCGGCTGGCGGTACGCGACGACGGCGAGGGTCTCCAGGGCCGCCTGGGTGAGCCGGGCCTGCTGGCCGTCCAGTACGAAGCCCTCGACGGCCGGGGCGTACTCCGCCCGGGTGTAGAAGCGCCACCCGCCCGCGACCAGCCGCAGCTCGAATCCCCTGCGCGCGGCCGTGTACTCGTCGGCGAGCTCGCGCAGCGCGTCCGCGACCTCGCGCGGGGTCCGCTCCAGCACCTTCGCGAGGTGCGTCTCGGTCGCGGGCTCGTCCACGACCATGAGCACGGCTTCCAGCGCCGGCTTCAGCTCCAGCGCGGCCACCGCGCTCGTCGCTTCGCTGCTCAATCCTTCGCCTCCACGATCTGGTCGAACTCGTCGGTCACCGTCGGCATGCCGTCGCCGTCGCCGCCGCTCCAGCGCACGGTGAGCGTCCCCAGGGCCTCCTCCTGGTCGAGGACCACCGCCTTCTCCCGGTAGAGCTCCAGGAGGGCCAGGAAGCGTGCGACGACGGTGAGGGTGTCCCCGGCGTCCTCGGTGAGCTCCTGGAAGGTGGCCTCACCGCGCGCCTTCAGCATCCGCACCACGAGCCCCGCCTGCTCGCGCACGCTGACGAGGGGCGCGTGGATGTGGTCCACGTACACCTGCGGCTTGGCCTTGGGCTGCATGGCCTTGACGGCGAGGCGGGCGAACCCCTCGGGCCCGATGCTGATGACGACCTCGGGCAGCAGGTCCGCGTGGTGCGGCTCCAGCCCGACGGTCCTCGGGTAGCGCTTGCCCTCGGCCTCGGCCCGCGCCTCGAAGATCTCGGCGATCTGCTTGTACGCGCGGTACTGGAGCAGGCGTGCGAAGAGCAGGTCCCGGGCCTCCAGGAGGGCGAGGTCCGCCTCGTCCTCGACCTCGGCGGCCGGCAGCAGCCGGGCGGCCTTGAGGTCGAGGAGGGTGGCGGCGACGACGAGGAACTCGGTGGTCTGGTCGAGGTCCCAGTCCGGCCCCATGGCCCGGATGTGGGCCATGAACTCGTCGGTGACCTTGGACAGCGCGACCTCGGTGACGTCGAGCTTGTGCCGCGAGATCAGCTGGAGCAGCAGGTCGAAGGGCCCCTCGAAGTTGGCGAGCCGCAACGTGAACCGCCCGTCGCCTCCCGCGGGGCCCGCAGTTTCCCCGTCCGGCCCGGCCGCGGCAGGGGCGTCGGCACCCCTGCTCCCGTCCGGACCGCCTGCGGCGGGGCCGGCTTCGGATGGGCTGTCGGGCGGGATGTCGGCCGGCAGTGGGGTGGGCCTGCCCAGGCCGGGGTGGGCCTGCTGGGGGCCTGGCGGGCCGTCTGGGGGCCCGGGGGGCTCCTGGGGCTCCGCCCCGCCCCCCGCCGGCGCGGGCCTCGCAGCGGCCGCGTCAGGCGCTTCGGCCGCGCCCGAGTCCGCCGGCGCGGGTCGCGCGAGGGGCGCGTCAGGCGCTTCGGGGGCCGCTCCTGCGTCCGCCGCCTCGGGTGTGCCGGGGCCGCGCCCCAGCGCTCGCCGGGGCGGTCGGCCGGATTCGGCGGGGAGGGGCATCGTGGTCCAAGTGGTGCGCAGGGGGCAGCGAGGCAGGCTGGGCAACAGCCACGAGCAGCCTAGGCGCTCTCCCGCACATCCAGCGGTATCCGCCGACGACGACGGGGCGCCCACCGGTACACCCGCCGGTTGGGTCGGGGTCGGGTGTGTGTCGGGGTGATCCCCGCAGGGCGCCGAACGCACTTCTGCCGAGCTCTCCGACCCCTCGTCACGTTCGGCGTCCGAGGAGACGCCCCGGCGCGCGCCCGGCCCCGGCACAACCGGCCCACCCGATCCGGCCCGAGCGGCGCAGCCACCCGGCGCCCGACCCCGGCACAACCGGCCCACCCGATCCGGCCCGAGCGGCGCAGCCACCCGGCGCCCGACCCCGGCACAACCGGCCACCGCCACCCCGGCCGGAGCGGCGCAGCCAAACCGTCAGCGGCCGCGCAGGCGGCGGACCAGGATGCTGGCGTCCCCGCGGGACTCGAGGTCGGCGAGGACCACCGCCACCGCCTCGCGGACGATGCGGCCCCGGTCGACGGCCAGCCCGTGCTCGCCGCGCAGCACCAGCCGCGCGTGTTCCAGGTCCATGAGCTCCTCGGCGGAGACGTAGACCGTGATCTTCTCGTCGTGCCGTTCACGGCCGCTGGGCCGCCGGTTCGCACCGCGGCCCTGTCCCTTGCCCCGGCGGGTGGCGCCCGTGGGGGCGGCGACCGCCCCGCCGGCCGGGCCGGCGGGGCTGACAGAACCTTCCTGCGGTCGTCGCGGCTGCCCCACGACGGGCCCGCCGGACGCCGTACCTGCCTCAGCCTCCCGGCTGCGGCCCTCCCCCGCCGTGCCCTCGGCCGAACTCGCCGAGTGTTCCGCGACGGGTGCCTCGTCGACCCCGCGCCGCGGCGAGGACGACTGGAGCGCCATCCCCCCGGTCGTGCGGAACAGTTCGTCGGCTCCGGGCAGACTCACTCGGCGTGACACCGGGCGAGCACCTCCCTGGCCAGCTGGCGGTAGGCGGCGGCGCCGACGGAGTTGGACGCGTACGTCGTGATCGGCTCACCGGCGACCGTGGTCTCCGGGAAGCGCACCGTGCGGCCGATGACCGTGTGGTAGACGTGGTCGTCGAAGGCCTCGACGACGCGCGCCAGCACCTCACGGCTGTGCACCGTACGGGAGTCGTACATCGTGGCGAGGATGCCGTCGAGCTCCAGCTCGGGGTTGAGCCGCTCCTGCACCTTCTCGATGGTCTCGGTCAGCAGCGCCACGCCGCGCAGCGCGAAGAACTCGCACTCCAGCGGGACGATGACCTTGTGAGCCGCCGTCAGGGCGTTCACGGTCAGCAGACCGAGCGAGGGCTGACAGTCGATCACGATGTAGTCGTAGTCGGCCATCAGGGGCTTCAGGGCCCGCTGCAGGGTGGACTCGCGCGCGACCTCACTGACCAACTGCACTTCGGCAGCGGACAGGTCGATGTTGCTCGGCAGCAGGTCCATGTTGGGGACCGCCGTCTTGAGCAGCACCTCGTCGGCCGACATGCCCCGCTCCATGAGCAGGTTGTAGACCGTCAGGTCGAGTTCCATCGGGTTCACGCCGAGGCCCACGGACAGCGCGCCCTGCGGGTCGAAGTCGACGAGCAGCACGCGGCGCCCGTACTCGGCGAGCGCGGCACCCAGGTTGATGGTCGACGTGGTCTTGCCCACGCCGCCCTTCTGGTTGCACATCGCGATGATCTTCGCCGGACCGTGGTCGGTCAGCGGACCCGGGATCGGGAAGTACGGAAGCGGGCGTCCGGTCGGGCCGATCCGCTCACGGCGCTGGCGGGCAGCGTCGGGGGCGAGGGTGGCCGCGTACTCGGGGTCCGGTTCGTACTCCGCGTCGGGGTCGTAGAAGTGCCCTTCGGGCACATTGTCGTAGTCGGCGAAACCAGTGGGCTTTTCGCCGCTCAGGTCGCCGGCCCTGGAGTTCACGTCTAGGCCGTCCATGCTCTTTTGGGGCGTCGTCAGGTGCTGGTGGTTTGCGAAGGTGCGTACCGCGACGGAGCCGACGGCTTCGAGCCCGGTGGGGCCTTGGCCCCGCTCGGGCATCCCTGCTCGACCACCCCCAGGAGCAAATGTCGACTCATTCACAAGTCGTCTTACCTCCTCGGACGTGACCAGGACACTTATCGATAGGTCAGCGTGGCACCATGCCGACGGTTGGCGACTCTATGGCGTGTCACCACTCAGCGGCAACACAATCCGCCGGACCCGGCACGATGTGTCGGCAACCGAACACCACTCTGTCAAGGGCGTGCGAGCTGTCGCTGCGAAGTTTCGCGGGTGCGCGAAAGGGTTAAAGGGTTACGTTCGAGGCGAGTTGAGCGGGGTCTCGGGGCATCCCGCAAACGCGTCCGGCCGGACCTTGCGGGCAAGGTCCGGCCGGATACGTGAGATTGACGTCAGTCGTTGACGCGTCAGCCGAGGAGCGTGCTCAGCTCGAGGGTCTCGAGGCCGTGGGCCTCGGCGACCGGACCGTAAACGACCTGGCCGTCATGGGTGTTGAGGCCCAGGCCGAGCGCGGGGTCACGGCGCAGCGCCTCGACCCAGCCGAGGTTCGCGAGCTGCACGATGTAGGGCAGCGTGGCGTTCGTCAGCGCATAGGTGGAGGTGTTCGGCACCGCGCCCGGCATGTTGGCGACGCAGTAGAAGACCGAGTTGTGGACCTGGAAGGTCGGCTCGGCGTGGGTGGTCGGACGGGAGTCTTCGAAGCAGCCGCCCTGGTCGATCGCAATGTCGACAAGTACACTTCCGGGCTTCATCTTGGCGACGAGCTCGTTGGTGACCAGCTTCGGGGCCTTCGCACCCGGGATCAGCACCGCGCCGATGACGAGGTCGGCCTCGACGACGGCCTTCTCGAGCTCGTAGGCGTTGGAGACGATCGTCTTGATCTTCGTACCGAAGATCTTGTCGGCCTCGCGGAGCTTGTTGATGTCGCGGTCGAGCAGGGTCACGTGGAAGCCCATGCCGATGGCGATCTGCGCGGCGTTCCAGCCGGAGACGCCGCCGCCGATGACCACGCACTCACCGGCGTGGGTGCCGGGGACACCGCCCGGGAGGACGCCGCGGCCGCCGGCCGAGCGCATCAGGTGGTAGGCGCCGACCTGCGGGGCAAGCCGGCCCGCGACCTCGGACATCGGGGCGAGCAGCGGCAGCGCGCGGTTGGCGAGCTCGACCGTCTCGTACGCGATGGCGGTGGTGCCGGACTCCAGGAGGGCGTCCGTGCACTCGCGGGAGGCCGCCAGGTGCAGGTAGGTGAAGAGGGTCTGGTCCTTGCGGAGGCGGTGGTACTCCTCCGCGATCGGCTCCTTGACCTTCAGCAGCAGGTCGGCGGTGGCCCAGACCTCGTCGGCGGTGCCGAGGATCTCCGCACCGGCCGAGACGTACTCGGCGTCCGTGATCGAGGAGCCGACACCGGCGTTCTGCTCGATGAAGACCTGGTGGCCGTTGCGGACCAGCTCATGCACGCCGGCGGGCGTGATGGCGACCCGGAACTCGTTGTTCTTGACCTCGCGGGGGATGCCGACCTTCATCGTCGATCACGGTCCTTGGCTCAGGGGATTTTTCGGGGCACTTCCATACATACCCGCCCACAAGAACGCGCAACGGGATGCACCACGGGATGTCGTGGTGAAGCCAGTCTAATGAAGGACGACGCGCTGTCTAGCCTTGCAAACAAATAATCTCAGTCGGTATCACTGCGGATTTCGCAGGCTGCGGGGTCGTCTCCCAGCAATCTGTCGGCTGCGGAGCGGTGCAGCCTGGCGGCCGCGGGGTCGCCCAGCCTGTCGAGCGTGTCGGCCAGCCGGACCTGCAGCGCGGCCTGAAGCCGCTGGTCGCCGGCCCTGCGCGCGAGCTCCACCGCCTCACGGCAGGTGTGCAGCGATTCCTCGGGCCGTCCCGCGTACTCCTGGACCCGGGCCATCTCGCTCAACGCCTTTGCCTGACCCGGCACATCGGCCAGTTTCCGGTAGCCCGCGGCGGCCGCCCGCCAGCTGCGCAGCGCGTCCCCGTACCGGCCCGCGTACGTGTGCACGTTCCCCAGCCGCCCGTACAGCCGGGCCTCGTCCGCGCGCTCCCCCCGCGCGAGGGCCTGGGACAGCGCCCGGCCGAACCAGTCGGCGGCCCGGTGCCAGTCCGCCAGCTCCTGGTACGCGCCGCCTACGGATTCCATCGCGCGGCCGGTCGCGTACGGGTCCCCGGCGGCCTTTCCCGCGACCAGCGCGGCCCGGTAGCGCTCCAGGGCCTCGTGGGTCCGGCCGGTCTCGGCGTCCAGATCGGCCAGGTTCAGCAGCGCGGCGGCCTGTTCCCGGTGCAGGTCGCGGCGCTCTGCCACGTCCAGGACCAGCCGGTGCAGCCCGTACAGCTCCGGGGCGGCCCCGGCGGTGCCACGGTGCTCCGCGAGGGCCCGGACGAGGGCGGCGACCAGCCGCCGGGCCAGGGTGTCCAGCTCCCCGTCGGCCACGGCCAGCGAGGCGGCCGCGGCGAGCGCGGGCAGCCGGGTGTCCAGCCAGGTGGCGGCGGCCCGCCGGTCCGGGAACCGCAGGGCGCGCGGCAGACCGTCCAGCACCTCCCGTACGTCCTCCTCGCCCGCCGCGGCCATCGCGCCGCAGGAGTGCAGCAGCCTGACCGTGCGCTCCAGCATCCGGGCCCGGGCCAGCTGGACCTCGGCGGGCCGCTCCTTGGCCTCCAGCAGGGCCTGGAGCAGGGGGGCGAGGCAGCCGGGCAGCTGAAAGAGCCCGTCGTGCGCCCCCTGTACGAGTCCCAGCCCGGCGAAATCGTCCAGCGTGGCCTGGGCCGCGGCCACGGAACAGCCGGCGAGGGCGGAGGCGGTGTGCGAGTCGACGAGGCCGCCGGGGGCCAGCGGCAGCAGTCGCAGGGTCCGCTGGGCGGGCTGCGGCAGGGACTCGTAGACGAGCCGGAAACACCGGGCGAGCGGGCCGCCCGCGAGGGCCGGCATCTCGTGCAGCTGCTTGGCCACATCGGCGACGGAGGCCTTGGGCCGGGCGGCGAGCCACCCGCCGACGAGGCCGAGTGCGGCGGGCTGGCCCCCGCACTCCTCCGCGAGGGCGTCGGCGGCCCGGGGATCGGCGGTGACGCGGGTGTCGCCGATGTGCTGGGCGAGCAGCTCCACGGCGGAGGGCGTGTCGAGCCCGCCGAGGGTGCAGGGCCTCACGTCCGGGATCCCCGTGAGGGGGCCCTCCGAGGTGACCACGACGAGGCACTCGGGGGTGTCCGGCAACAGGGCGTCGACCTGGTGCGGATCGGCGGCGTCGTCGACCAGGATGATCACCCGCCGGCCGTCGAGCGCGGTGCGCAGGGCCGAGCTCAGCTCGTCCTCGCCGGCTCCGGGCGGGGTGGGCCGCCCGAGCCCTTCCAGCAGGCCCCGGACGGCTCGCTCGGTGGCCACCGTCTCCCCTCCCGGGAGGACGAGCCGGGTCCGGAGCACCCCGCCGGGGTACTCGTCCGCCACCTCGCGCACGAACTCCTCGGCGAGGGCCGTCCGTCCGGAGCCCGGCCGCCCGGCGACGAGCAGCACCCTCGCCCGGGGCGCCTTGGCCTTCCGGCCGGAGAGGGTGTCGAGCCCGGTCCGCGCGATGTCCTCGCGCAGCTCCTTGAGCTCACGCCGCCGCCCGACGAAATCCGTCACGGATCCGCTCCTCTCCCTGCCTTCGGATGGCGAGCGTAGTTCACGCAGAGCGACGACCCGTGTGGAGCGCGGCGGGCAAATCCCCCAATCGGATCAGCGGATGGTCCCATTTTTCGACGCAGCGCTCGCACGCGTCGGCCCCGGGGGGCCCCACCGGCTTCGCGCCGCTGCGTCGGACTCCGTCCGCCGTCCCCGCGGCCGCGGCTTCGGGGCGTGCCCGGGCTCTGCCCAGACCCGCGCCTCAAACGCCGGCGAGGCTGGAATCGCCGGCGCTTGAGGCGCGGGGGTCCGGGGGCGGTGCCCCCGGCAGCGGCGCCGCAGGCTCGGGCTACGCCTCGTACGGGCGGGCCGGCCAGGGGGCCAGGGCCGGGCGGAGGGCTTCGATGCCGCCCTCGGAGGCCAGCGCGGCGGACAGGGCCAGGACCCCCGTCACCAGCCCGGGATTGCCCAGCTCACCGGCGAGGATCCCGCGCACCAGGTCCCCGAGAGGAACACGGGCGATCTCCATGTCCGCCTCCTCGTCCGAGACCACGTACCGCTCCCCCTCCGCCTCCGCGAGGTCCCGCGCCAGGAAGACCCGTACCGCCTCGTCCGAGCCTCCCGGGGAGGTGAAGAAGTCGGCCAGCACCCGCCAGTCCTCCGCCTTGACGTGCGCCTCCTCGTACAGCTCGCGCTGCGCCGCGTGCAGCGGGTTCTCCCCCGCCACGTCCAGCAGCCCCGCCGGCAGTTCCCACAGCCGGTGCCGTACCGGGTGCCGGAACTGCCGCAGGACCAGGACCCGCTGCTGCTCGTCGAGGGCCAGCACGCACACCGAGCCGGGGTGCACCTGGTAGTCGCGGCGCACCACCGAACGGTCGGGCATCCGGACCTGGTCCGATTTGACGGAGGTCTTCGCGCCCTCGAACGGGGTGCGCGAGGCGACGACCTCCCACGACTCCGGTGTGTCCACGATGTCGTTGCCGATGTCGTTGCCCATGGCCATGGCCGATACCTTCCCGAGAACGCGACAGCCGGGGCACGATCCGTGCCCCGGCTGTCTACGTTATGCGGTCAGGTGCTCACTTCGCGGACTGCTGCCGCTCCACGGCCGCCTTGACCAGGCCCGCGAACAGCGGGTGCGGGCGCGTGGGGCGCGAGCGCAGCTCCGGGTGGGCCTGGGTGGCCACCAGGTAGGGGTGCACCTCGCGCGGGTACTCGACGTACTCGACGAGCTTGTTGTCCGGGGAGGTGCCGGAGAAGACCAGACCGGCCTTCTCCAGCTCGCCGCGGTAGGAGTTGTTGACCTCGTAGCGGTGGCGGTGGCGCTCGTCCACGTACGCCTGGTCGCCGTAGACCTCACGGACGATCGAGCCCTCGGCGAGCTTCGCCGGGTACATGCCCAGACGCATGGTGCCGCCCAGGTCGCCCGCGCCCTCGACGAAGGCCAGCTGCTCCTCCATGGTCGAGATGACCGGGTGCGGGGTGGAGGCGTCGAACTCGGTGGAGTTCGCGTCCTCGATGCCCGCGAGGTTCCGCGCGGCCTCGATGACCACGCACTGCAGGCCCAGGCACAGGCCGAGCAGCGGGACCTTGTTCTCGCGGGCGAAGGTGATCGCGCCGACCTTGCCGTTGACACCGCGGTCGCCGAAGCCGCCGGGGACGCAGATCGCGTCCACGTCGGCCAGCTGCGCGGCGGCGCCGGCCGGGGTCTTGCACTCGTCGGAGGCGACCCACTTGATCTGGACCCGGGCCTTGTTGGCGAAACCGCCGGCGCGCAGCGCCTCGGTCACCGACAGGTAGGCGTCGGGCAGGTCGATGTACTTGCCGACGAGCGCGACCTTGACCTCGTGGTCGGGGTTGTGGACGCGGTCCAGCAGGTCCTCCCACACCGTCCAGTCGACGTCGCGGAAGGGCAGGTCGAGCTTGCGCACGACGTACGCGTCCAGGCCCTCGGTGTGGAGCACCTTCGGGATGTCGTAGATCGACTTGGCGTCGATGGCCGCGACCACGGCCGCCTCGTCCACGTCGCACATCAGCGAGATCTTGCGCTTGATCGAGGTCGGAACCTCGCGGTCGGCGCGCAGCACGATCGCGTCGGGCTGGATGCCGATGTTGCGCAGGGCCGCGACCGAGTGCTGGGTCGGCTTGGTCTTGAGCTCGCCGGAGGGGCCGATGTAGGGCAGCAGCGAGATGTGCACGACGAAGACGTTGTCGCGGCCGACCTCGTGGCGGACCTGGCGGACGGTCTCCAGGAACGGCAGCGACTCGATGTCGCCTACGGTGCCGCCGACCTCGGTGATGACGACGTCGACGTCCTCGGTCGCCATGCGGCGGATGCGGTGCTTGATCTCGTTGGTGATGTGCGGGATGACCTGCACGGTGTCACCGAGGTACTCGCCGCGCCGCTCCTTGGCGATGACCTGCGAGTAGACCTGGCCGGTGGTGACGTTGGCCGAGCCGTCGAGGTCGACGTCGAGGAAGCGCTCGTAATGGCCGATGTCCAGGTCGGTCTCGGCGCCGTCGTTGGTGACGAACACCTCGCCGTGCTGGAACGGGTTCATCGTGCCCGGGTCGACGTTCAGGTACGGGTCGAGCTTCTGCATCGTGACCCGAAGACCGCGCGCCTTCAGCAGCGCACCCAGGCTGGAGGCCGTCAGGCCCTTGCCGAGGGAGGAAGCGACACCCCCGGTGACGAAGATGTGCTTGGTCGTCATGGCTGTGCTGTTTCGAAAAGCAGCGGGCGGCATCGCCAAGAGGGGGCTCCCGTGGTCGCGAGGTGAGGTGCGTCCGGCGCCGGCCACCGTCGATCCGGAGGGTCTCAGGGGGCGCCGAAGCTGCGGTTTCGGGGCTCCTGATTCGCACAGGCAGACCACCGGTCCACGGGGTACCAGCCTATCAGCGCCCGGGCCGGTCCGCCTCCGGCCACGCGGCGTCAGCAGCCGGTAGCAGGGCGCCGCAGTGCGCCGGCCCGGCGTGGCGCCTGCTCACCCGTTCGGCCCAGCGCCATTCTTCCGCGGCTTAAGGAGATCACTAGGGTGCCGTCATATCCTGCTCGGATATTGCGAACATCACCGCCGGGCAGTCCGTCAGACGGCCTAACCGAGCCGATATGCGGAATCATGGGCTCAACGCGGAGATCCCCACCCACAGGTGACCGCGCATACGCGCAATGCAAGCGCCCTTCGGGGCGGACGTGGCCGTTCGACTGGAGATGCAACGTGTCCGGGCGCATCGAGGATTACGCACTGATCGGGGACATGCAGACCGCGGCGCTGGTCTGCCGGGACGGGGCGGTGGACTGGCTGTGCCTGCCACGCTTCGACTCCCACGCCGTGTTCGCGAGCATTCTGGGCACCGAGGATCACGGGTTCTGGCGGATCGGCCCGGCGTACCCGGCCGGCTCCGAGGCCCCGCGTGCCGACCGCCGCCGCTACCGCGGTGACTCGCTGGTACTGGAGTCGGAGTGGGACACGCCCCGCGGAAAGGTCCGCGTGATCGACTTCATGCCGCCCCGCGAGGACCACGCGCCGCAGCTGATCCGCATCGTGGAGGGCGTCAGCGGGCGCGTCCCGATGCGCTCGGCGCTGCGGATGCGCTTCAGCTACGGGCGGGTCGTGCCCTGGGTCCACAAGGTCGACGGGCGCACGGTCGCCGTCGCCGGCCCCGACTCGGTCTGGCTGGACACCGAGGCCCAGACGTACGGCAAGGACCTGACGACGTACTCCGACTTCACGGTCGGACCCGGCGACCGGATGGCCTTCAGCATCAGCTGGCAGCCCTCCCACAAGGGTGCGCCGGAGCTCCCCGACGCCGGGGCGGCGCTGGCGTCGACCACCGACTTCTGGCGCGAGTGGGTCGACCAGTGCACCTACCACGGGCCCTACCGGGAGGCCGTGGTCCGCTCCCTGATCACGCTCAAGGCCCTCACGTACGGCCCCACGGGCGGGATCGTCGCCGCGCCGACCACCTCCCTGCCGGAGGAGATCGGCGGGGTCCGCAACTGGGACTACCGCTACACCTGGCTGCGCGACGCGGCGATCACCCTCTCCTCGCTGCTGCGCACCGGCTACCGCGAGGAGGCCCGCGCCTGGCGCGAGTGGCTGCTGCGCGCGGTGGCCGGGGACCCGGAGAACCTGCAGATCATGTACGGGATCGCGGGCGAACGGGAGCTCGGCGAGACCGAGCTGGACTGGCTGCCCGGCTACGAGAACTCCCGCCCCGTCCGCGTCGGCAACGGCGCCGCCGGCCAGCTCCAGCTCGACGTCTACGGCGAGGTCACCGAGGCCCTGCACCTGGGCCACATGACGGGCCTCGCCCGCAGCGACTACGCCTCGCTGCTCCAGCTCAAGCTGATCCGCTACCTGGAGACCCACTGGGACCAGCCGGACGAGGGCATCTGGGAGGTGCGCGGCCCGCGCCGCCACTTCGTGCACTCGAAGGTGATGGCCTGGGTGGCCGTGGACCGCACGATCAAGCTGATCGAGAGCGGGGACGCGGACGGCCCGCTGGAGCGGTGGCGCGAGCTGCGCGACGAGATCCACCAGGACGTGTGCGAGAAGGGCTACGACAAGGAGCGCAACACCTTCACCCAGTCGTACGGGTCGAAGGAGCTGGACGCCTCCCTGCTGCTGATCCCACAGATGGGCTTCCTGCCGCCGGACGACAAGCGGGTCATCGGCACCATCGAGGCGATCCAGCGCGAGCTGTCCACCGCCGACGGGTTCATCCTGCGCTACCCGACGGCGGGCGAGGAGGCCGGCGTGGACGGCCTGGAGGGCGACGAGGGGGCCTTCCTGGCCTGTTCGTTCTGGATGGCCGACGACCTGGCGATGATCGGCCGGGTGGACGAGGCGCGGCGGCTGTTCGAGCGGCTGCTGTCGCTGCGCAACGACCTGGGTCTGCTGGCGGAGGAGTGGGATCCGCGGCTCCAGCGGCAGGTGGGGAACTTCCCGCAGGCCTTCAGCCACGTTCCGCTGATCGACACGGCGCTGCGGCTGACGGCGAGCGGGGCGTACGGGGGGTAGCGCGCTCCCCGGGCGTACGCGGGCGGGGCCCGGCTCGGGTCCCGCCCGGGCGCACGGGCCGCGGACTGCTCGCCGCGCCCCGCCGAACCCTGCCCCCTACGCTGGAGGGGTCCTTTGCCCTCCGGTGGAAGGGGCTGCCATGGCTCCCCTCTCGAAGGCGGGCGCGGCGCTGACCGCGCTCCGCGAGGACCTGTCCGGCGAGGTGTTCACCCCGGAGGACCCGGGGTACGACGGAGCCCGGACGGTCTTCAACGCGATGATCGACCGCAAGCCCGCCGTCATCGCCCAGTGCGAGAGCGCGGCGGACGTGGTGACCGCCGTGCGTTTCGCGAGGGACCTCGATCTGAAGGTCGCCGTGCGCGGCGGCGGGCACAGCGTGGCCGGGATGTCCCTCAACGACGGCGGCCTCGTCGTGGACCTGCGGCGGATGCACGAGGTGACGGTCCACCCGGCGGCCAGGGCCGCGCACGTCGAGGGCGGGGCCACGATGAGCCACCTGGACCGGGCCTGCCAGCCCTACGCCCTGGCCACCACGGGCGGCCGGGCCTCCACCACGGGCGTCGGCGGCTTCGTGCTGGGCGGCGGAACCGGCTGGCTGGACCGGAAGTTCGGCCTGGCGGTGGACAACCTGCTGGGCGTGGACCTGGTCACCGCGGACGGCGAGCTGCTGCACGTGACCGCCGAGGACCATCCCGAGCTGTTCTGGGGACTGCACGGCGGCGGCGGGAACTTCGGCATCGCCACCTCGCTGACCCTGCGCCTGCACGAACTGCCCGCCATGTCGATCGCGTTCGTGCTGTACCTGCCCGAGCGCGGGCCCGAGGTGGTCCGCGCGTTCCGGGACCTCATCGAGGCCGGACCGCCGGAGGCCTCCGGCGCCGCCCTCTACGTGACGGGCCCGCCCGAGGACTTCGTACCGCCGCACCTGGTCGGGCTGCTTCTGGCCGGCGCGCTGCTGACGTACGCGGGCCCGGAGGAGGAGATGCGCGAGCTGGCGCGGCCGCTGCTGGCGATCCCCCACGAGTCCGAGATCGTCACGGCCATCCCGTACGCCGACCTCCAGTGCATGATCGACGACCCGCCGGGCCTGCGGAACTACTGGTCGGCGGAGTACCTCACCGGTATCCCGGACGAGTTCGTCGACGTCTTCTGCGCCCGCGCCGAGTCCATGCCGGTGCCCACCGGCACCCAGCACCTGGTCTTCCCGCAGGGCGGCGCCATCGCCGCCGGCCCGGCCGACTACCCGGTGCCGTACCGCGACGCGCCCTGGGCGGTGCACCCGTTCGGGATCTGGGAGGACGAGGCCGACGACGAGCGGTGCCGGCAGTGGGTCAAGGACGTCCGGTCCGATTCCGAGCCCTGGAGCACCGGCGCGGTGTACCTGAACTTCATCGGGGACGAGGGCACGGAACGGGTGGTGTCCGGTCTGGGCAGCGAGAGCATGCGGCGGCTGGGCGAGCTGAAGCGGCGGTACGACCCGGACAACGTCTTCCGCTTCAACCACAACATCCGGCCGGCCTGAGGCTCACGTGAGGGCGGCGATCACCTCCCGCGCCGCCCGCTCGCCCTCGGTGGCGCCGCCTTCCATGAAGCCCTGGAAGTCGTAGCTGCAGTGCTCGCCGCCGATGTGGATGTTGCCCTGGGCGGTGCCCTCGTACTTGGCGTAGCGGTGCAGGTAGCCGGTGGGCCAGTACGAGTAGGCGCCGAGCGAGTACGGGTTGCGGTGCCAGGCGGAGAGCTGGGCCTTGCCGGTCCAGACGGCCTTGGTGCCCGGGTAGAAGGCGTCGATGCCGGTCAGCATGCGGCCGGCGAGGGCGCGCACGTACGGGTCCGCCTCGGTGGCGAAGGGGGTAGCGGGGGTGAGCGACCCGGCGAGGGTGCCGCCGCCGTACTGGAGCAGGATGCCGCCCGTGCCGGGCTGGACCTTGGTGGTGTCCCAGGTCTGCTGGACGTCGGAATCGGTGAAGCAGTCGCCCGCGGAGACCCCGGGCCAGGGTCCGGTGCCGCGCCAGGGGCGGGCGGTGAACTGCATGTTGAGCTTGGTGCAGTGGCCCATCCGGGCGTCGCGCAGCAGGTTCCGCATGAGCGGGTCGAAGGCGGCCTGCGAGGTGTCGATGCGCTGGAGGACCGGCAGGGGCAGGCACAGGATCGTGTGGTCGGCGACGGTGGTGCGCACGGATCCGGAGTCGTTGAAGGTCAGCGTCTGGGTGCCGTCGGCGTCGGCCCGTACGGCGACCAGCTCGCGGCCCCTCACGATCGAGCCGGCGGGCAGGGCGGCGGCGATGGCGTTCGGCAGCCGGTCGTTGCCGCCGGTGATGTGGTAGCGCTCGTTGGACAGGCCCCAGACGTTGAAGTTGCCCGGGTTGGGCTGGTAGCCCATCAGCAGGACGAGGGCGAGCGCGGACTGCCGGTTCGTGTCGGCGCCGTACTCGACGTTGTAGGCCACGTCGATGAAGCGGCCGAGCTGCGAGCCGTGGCCGCCGGGGATCCGGCTCTCGATCCACTCGTACAGGCTCATGTTGTCGAGGGCGGTGCCGGCGGGGGTGCTGCTGTTCCAGGAGACCTCCCCGGCGTCCTGGAGGTCCCGGCGCAGGGCCTGGTAGACGGCCTTGAAGTCCTCGTCGGCCCGGGTGCGGGAGTAGTACTCCCCGTTGAACCAGAGGACTTCCTCCGCCCCGTTGGGGCCGCCGCCCAGGAAGTCCTCGGTGGGCAGGTTGAACCGGCGGCACAGCTCCAGGATCTTCTTGTGGCTGGTGTCGATCAGCTCACCGCCGATCTCGGAGGTCTGGCCGTACGCCCAGTGGCCGCGCTGGGTCCACATCCGGCCGCCGACGCGGCTCGGGTCGGCCTCGTAGAGGGTGCAGTCGACACCCGCGTCCTTGAGGGTGAGGGCGGCGGTCAGGCCGGAGATGCCGGCGCCCACGACCGCGACGCGGGCGGGCGCGACGGGCTTCTTGTCGGGGGTCGCCCCGGCGGCGTGGGCGGCCCCGGCCGCGGATCCGGCGAGGGCGGCGCCGAGGCCGAGGGCGGCGGCGCGGCCGAGGAGTTCGCGGCGGGTGGATCCGCGGACCTCGGCGGCGGGCATGCCCAGGCGGGCTGCCGCGGCGTGCTCGGCGGCGAGGCGGCGCAGGGCGTGCATGAGGGGCGTACGGGCCATGGCGGGGCTCCTCAGAGGTTCGCGGCGGTGGACGAGGGGGTGCCCTGCCCGGGCAGGGCGGTCGGGTTCGGCGGGCCGTCGGTGTCGCCGGGCGCGTCGCCGGGACGCTCGGCGGCGTCCTCCAGGACGATCCGGCCGATGATCTCGTAGCGCGCGGGGGCCTTCGCCTTGAGCCAGAGGCCGAGGCCGAGGCCGCCGAGGAAGACCGCGCCGACGATCCACGGGATCAGTTTGAAGAAGATCGATCCGGCGGCGCTGCCGGCCGCGGTCTCCATGTTGAGGACGAGCAGGACCACGACGGCCGTCATTCCGATGCCGCCGAGCAGCGGGGCGGTGAAGGTCTTGAACCAGTGCCGGTCCTCGGGGTGGTTCTTGCGGAAGTAGCCGATGACGGCGAAGGAGCACAGCGTCTGGACGATCAGGATCGCCATCGTGCCGAGGATCGCGAGCAGCGTGTAGAGGTGCAGGTACGGGTCCTGCCCGGTGGCCCAGAAGCCGGTGACGAGCGCGGTGGCGATGGCGGTCTGCACGACCGAGGCGAGGTAGGGGGAGCCGTGTTTGGGGTGGGTGTGGCCGAGCTTCGGCGACAGGAAGCCCTCGCGGCCGATGGCGTAGAGGTAGCGGGCGGCGCACTGGTGGAAGGCCATGCCGCAGGCGAAGGATCCGGTGAGCAGCAGCCACTGGAAGGCGTCCACGGCCCAGGCGCCGATGAAGGTCCGGGTGGGGGCGAAGAACAGGTCGAGGGGGCTGGCGGAGGCGGACAGCTCGACGGACTCGGCCAGGCCGTTGCCCGCGATGGTCATCCAGGAGACGTAGATGTAGAAGAGGCCGACGCCGACGACGGAGATGAGGGTGGCCTTGGGGATGACCCGCTTGGGGTCACGGGACTCCTCGCCGTACATGGCGGTGGACTCGAAGCCGACCCAGGACCAGAAGGCGAAGAAGAGGCCGAGGCCGGCGGAGGTGCCGGTGAAGGCGTTCTTCGGGTTGACGGGTTCGAGCGGGATGCCCTCCGGTCCGCCCCCGGCGATCAGCACGGCGGTGGCCACGGCGAAGAGCACGGCGATCTCGGCGACGAGCATCACGCCGAGCGCCTTGGCGGTGAGGTTGATGTCGAAGTGCGCGAGGGCGGCGGTGACGGCCAGCATGGCGGCCGCGTAGACGATCCAGGGCAGGTCGACGCCCAGCTGGTCGTGGACGGTGGTCTTCGTGAAGTAGGCGAACACGCCGACGATCGAGGCCTCGAAGACGATGTAGGCGAGGACGGCGAGCATGCCGGAGGCCATGCCCGCGATGCGGCCGAGGCCGTGCGAGATGTATCCGTAGAAGGCCCCGGCGGCGGTGATCCGCTTGGCCATGGCCACGTAGCCGACCGCGAAGACGGTCAGGACGAGGGTGGCGAAGAGGTATCCGGCCGGGGCTCCGGTGCCGTTGCCGAAGCCGACGGCGATGGGCAGATTGCCCGTCATGGCAGTGATCGGGGCGGCGGTGGCGACGGCCATGAAGACGACGCCGACGAGGCCGACCGAGTTGGCCTTGAGTCGCTGGACCTGCGGAGCCGCGGGCTTCGGGGATGCCCCGCTGGTCGTGCCTCTGCTCATGGCGTCCTCTTCCTGTGTCGGGAGGCGGCCACTCTCCACCTGGGTGACGCAGACCACAATCGGCACGTGGTCCGATAATCTCCTTGCGGAGAAGACGAGTTGTCGGTCCAGAAGAGGGGCAGATCGGGCTTTGTAACCGCCAGGTGATGTCCGCGGCACATACGGCCCGGTAGCGTCCCGCGATATGGACAACCAGGGCGGGATCACGGTTCAGCGGGCACTGGAGCTGCCGGGACTGCGCAGCGGGCTGCCCGAGGTGATGGCCTGCGCGGACCGCCTCGGCCGGACCGTCCGCTGGGTGCACGCGGGCGAGGTCCCGAACATCGCCTCCCTGCTCAAGGGCGGCGAGCTGCTGCTGACCACGGGTCTCGGCCTGGGCACCCGGCCCGCCGAGCAGCGTGCCTTCGTACGCCGCCTCGCGGACCGGGGGATCGCCGCGCTGGTGGTCGAGCTGGGACCGCGCTTCACCCGGCTGCCCGCCACGATCGTGGAGACCGCGCGCACGGCGGGACTGCCGCTGGTCCAGCTCCACCGGGAGGTCCCCTTCGTCGCCGTCACGGAGGAGGTCCACACCGAGATCGTCAACCACCACTACGCGCTGCTCCAGCGGGCCGAGGAGGTCCACCGGCGCTGCACGGAGGCCCTGTTGGGCGGCGGGGGCATCCCGCAGGTGCTGCGGATCCTGGCCGACTTCACGGGGAACCCGGTCTTCCTGGAGACCCCCGACGGTCAGCTGCTGTACGCGGCCGGCAGCGCGGCCGGGGACGCGGGCGCGGACCCGCTGCAGGTGTGGGAGGGCCTACGGGGCCAGCGCGAGGCCGAGCCGTCGGCGAACACGGTGGTGGTCGACGTACCGGGCGGCGGCCACGGCACGGGCTCGGTCCGGGCCCGCGTCGTCCTGGTCGGCGTCTCGGCCCCGCTGCTGCCGGTGCACCGGATGGCGGCGGAGCGCACGGCCGGCGTGCTGGCCGTCGTGCTGATGCAGGCGCGGCAGGAGGAGGAGTTGGCGGCGCGCGGCCGCGGCGACTTCCTCACGGACCTGGCGGAGGGCCGCATCTCGGCGGAGGACGCCCCGGCGCAGGCCCGCGTCCTGGGCTTCAAGCCGGGGGCGGGGCCGCTGCTGCCGGTGGTCATGCGGCTCTCCACGGACCTCGGCCCGTCCGGGAACTGGGCCGTCCTGGCCCGGGCGGTCCTGGAGGAGCTGTCGTCCGTCGGGGTGCCGGTCCTGCTGGGCGTCCGCCCGGTCGAGGGCCGTGTGCCGCTCCTCGTGTCCCTGCGGGCGGAATCGGAACGCACGGCGGTGGCGGACCGGGTCTCGGCCGCGCTGCGGGCCGGCGTCGAACGTGCGGGCCTGGACCGTGCCGCCGCCCCGCCGGCCGTGGTCGTCGGCGTCGCGGGCGGCTGGGCGGCCGCGTCGGCGGGGCTGCGGCACGCCGCGGAGACCGCCACGGCGGCCCACGGCCTGCCGGCCCGGCCCTGGTACGACGCGCGGCGCCTGGACATCGACCTGCTGCTGTGGCGGCTGCGCGAACATCCCGACCTGGCGGCCTTCGTGGACCGGGCGATCGGGCCGCTGCGCACGCACGACACGACGTCGCGCCCGCCGCTGCTGCCCACGCTGGAGACGTACCTGGCCCACGCGGGCCGCAAGGCGGAGACGGCCCGCGAGCTCCACCTGAACCGCCAGACCCTCTACAACCGCCTGGCCCGCATCTCGGAACTCCTGGGCACGGACCTGGACGACCCCGAAACGGTCCTGTCCCTGAGCCTGGCCCTCCGCGCCCGCCGCCACACCCCTTCCTGACGCCCCCCTCGCACCGCTCGGCGCCGGCGAGGCCGGCACGTCCAGCCCCGCCGGCGCCTGAGGTCTTTCAGCCCCGCCGGCGAGTGAGGCGCGGGGTTAGGGACGAAGCCCCGGTCTTTCGACCGCGACCCCGCCGGGAGGCTACCGGCGGCGTTCCATCAGTTCGTCGTAGACCGACAGGACCTGCGCCACGGTGTCGTCCTCGGACGGCCACGTCGCCGCCTGCGCCCGCCCCGCCACCGCCAGCGCGGCCCTCCGCTCCGGGTCCGCCAGCAGGCCGGTCACGGCCGCGGCGAGCGCCGCCGCGTCCCCCGGCGGGACCAGCACCGCGCCCTCCCCCACCAGCTCCGGCACGCCCCCCACGGCCGTGGCCACCAGCGGCACCCCCACCCGCAGTGCCTCCTGCGCCAGCAGGGCCCGCGCCACGCGCCGGCTCGGCAGCACCGCCAGGTCCGCCGCCGCCAGAAGCTGCGCCGCGTCCCGGCGGCGCCCGAGCAGCCGTACCGGGAGCCCCTCGGCCTGGATCCGCCGCGACAGCTCGGCCCGGAGCGGGCCCTCCCCGGCGATCACCAGCAGCGGGGCCGGCTCCAGCGCCCGCCACTCCCGTGCCGCGTCGAGCAGCAGGGAGTACCCGCGGCGCGGCACCAGGCTGCCGACGGTGATCAGCAACGGCCGCTCGACCGCCCCGAGTTCCGCCCGCACCTTGCCCGGGTCCGCCGCCTCGGTTCCGGCGGGCCCCGCCGGTACCGCCACCGGTGCCAGCCGGGCGTCCCGGGCGCCCCGCAGCCGCGCGAGGTCCACCAGGTCCGAGGAGGCCCCGAGGACGACCGCCGCGGCCCGCGCCACGTGCCGTTCCAGCATCCGGCCCAGCCGCCCCAGCGCTCCCGCGTTCGTGGGCCCGTCGCCGTGCCAGCTCACCACCAGCGGCACCCGGCGCCCCCGCATGGCCAGCGCGGCGCGCAGCCCGGCGCGCACCCCGTGCGCGTGCACGACGTCCGCTCCGGCGCACGCGGCCCGCAGGACGCTCACCGCGTCGGGCGCGAACTCCGCCCCGGCGCCGGTGAAGTCGTACTCCCCCTCCGCCTGGACGGGCGCGCACACGGTGACCCGTACGCCGCGTGCGGCGAGCCCGGTCGCGAGCGACCGTACGTGCGCGCAGCTGCCCGCGCCCGCGCCGTCGCCGAGTACCTGGACGGTGCGGAGCGGCGGGCGCCCGTAGGGCTGTGCCGGGAGGGAGGTGGAGACCGGGGAGCTGCTCACGGGCCGAAGCTCCAGGGTGAGGGAGTCAGAGACGTCGCCAAGGATGCCAGTCCGCACGCGCGTTCCGGGACCATACGGGTGCGGATCCCGTACGAGATACCGCCGGACACCCCCCAGCCTCACCCACACGGCCTAGTGTCACCTCACCCCGGCGGGCTGTCCCCGGCGGTCGCGAGCCGCCCGCGCACGGCTCCGGCACGGCTCCGGCACGGCTCCGGCACGGCTCCGGCACGGCTCCGGCACGGCGAAGGGCCCGCCGCGCCGTGCGCGGGCCCTCCCGCGACCGTGTCACCCCTCGCGGCTCACGCGTCCGCGCGCGCCGCCGCCAGCAGTTCCTCGGCGTGTGCCCGCGCGGAGGCCGAGTCCTCGTGGCCCGCCAGCATGCGCGACAGCTCGCGGATCCGGGCCTCGCCCTCCAGGACGGTGACGCCGCTCCTGGTGACGGAACCGTCGTTGGTCTTCTCGACGAGCAGCTGGCGGTCGGCGAAGGCCGCCACCTGCGGCAGGTGCGTGACGACCACGACCTGCGCCGACTTGGCGAGCTTCGCGAGGCGCCGGCCCACCTCGACCGCCGCCTTGCCGCCGACCCCCGCGTCGACCTCGTCGAAGAGGTAGGTCGGCACCGGGTCGGAGCCGGCGAAGACGACCTCGACGGCGAGCATCACCCGGGACAGCTCACCGCCCGAGGCGCCCTTGGCGATCGGCCGCGGCTGGGCGCCGGGGTGCGGGGCCAGCAGCAGTTCGACCTCGTCCGCGCCCGAAGGTCCGTAGGCGACCGGACGGCCGCCCACCTCCACTCCGTCCGCGTCCTCGGCCTGCCGGACGTCGATGGTCACCCGGGCGTGCGGCATCGCGAGAGAGGCCAGTTCCTCCGTCACGGCGGAGGCGAAGCGGGTCGCCGCCTCCACCCGGGCGTCCGTCAACGCCTGGGCCAGCAGTGACAGTTCGGAGCGCAGCCCGTCCCGCTCGACGGTCAGCTCGGTGATCCGCTCGTCGTCGCCGTCCAGTTCCAGCAGCCGGGCCGCGCCCTGCTCGGCCCACTCCAGTACGGAGTCCACGGTGCCCTCGGAGCCGTACTTGCGGGTCAGCTGGGTCAGCGCCGCCCGGCGCTCCTCCACGGCGGCCAGCCGCAGCGGATCGGCGTCCAGGTCGTCGGCGTAGCCCGCCAGCTCCCCGGCCACGTCGGACAGCAGGATGCCCAGCTCCCCGATCCGCTCGGCGAGCGCGCCGAGCGCCGGGTCGTGCGACCGTACGGATTCCAGGGCGCGGTGGGCGCCCGCGACGAGCATGTTCGCGTCGATGGCCTCGGGGTCCTCGGGATTGCCCGCGAGCGCGCCGTGGGCCAGCTGCGCCGCCGAGGCCAGCGACTCGGCGTGCCCGAGCCGTTCGGCCTCGGCCGCCAGCTCGGTGTCCTCGCCGGCCACCGGTTCCACGGCGGCGATCTCGTCCAGCCCGAAGCGCAGCAGGTCCGCCTCCTGGGCGCGTTCCCGGGCCCGGGTGGTGATCTCCTCCAGCTCGACGGCGACGGAGCGGAGCCTGCGGTAGGCGGATCCGTACTTCTCCAGCGGGACGGCGACGGCGTCCCCGGCGTACCGGTCGAGCGCCTGCCGCTGCCGGGCCGGGCGCAGCAGCCCCTGCTGGTCGGTCTGGCCGTGTACCGCGACCAGGTCGTCCGCGAGTTCGCCGAGCAGGCCGACGGGCACGGACCGGCCGCCGACGTGGGCGCGCGAGCGTCCCTCGGCGGACACGGTCCGGCTGATCAGCAGGGCGCCGTCGTCGAGCTCCGCCCCGGCCTCCTCGGCGCGTACGGCGGCGGGCGCGCCGGGGCGCATGACGATGCGGCCCTCGACGACCGCGGCCTTGGCCCCGATCCGTACCAGGGCCGGGTCGGCGCGACCGCCGAGCAGCAGCCCGAGGCTGGTGACGACCATCGTCTTGCCCGCGCCGGTCTCGCCGGTCACCGCGGTGAAACCGGGCGACAGCTCGACCACCGCGTCGTCGATGACCCCGAGCGACCGTATCCGCATCTCCTCAAGCACGGGACGACGATACCGAGGTTTCACCGGTGCCATGTGACGTCACCCGCCCCGAGTTCTCCGAACGGATGTGCTATTAAGCACGATGGGCGACACGCCGGGACACCCGCTAGTGGGGCGCCCCGCGCCAACCCGACACCGGCAGCGCGAACTTCGCGACGAGCCGGTCCGTGAAGGACGCGTGGTGCAGCCGGGCGAGCCGCACGGGCACCGCCCCGCGCCGGACCTCCACACGGGCCCCGGACGGCAGCTCCAGCATCCGCCGGCCGTCACACCACAGCACGCCGTGCGGGGTGCCGGCCTGCACCTCCACCGCCAGCACCGAGGTGGGCGAGGTCACCAGCGGCTTCGCGAACAGCGCGTGCGCGCTGATCGGCACCATCAGCAGCGCCTCCACCTCCGGCCAGACCACCGGCCCGCCCGCGGAGAAGGCGTAGGCCGTCGAGCCCGTCGGAGTCGCGCAGACGATCCCGTCACAGCCGAAGCCGGTCACCGGGCGCCCGTCGATCTCCAGGACCACCTCCAGCATCCGCTCCGGGGACACCTTCTGGACCGCGGCCTCGTTCAGCGCCCAGTCCCGGTGGACCACGTCGCCGTTCGTGCGCACGACCACGTCGAGGGTCATCCGCTCCTCGACCTCGTACGAGCGCGCCACCACCCGGTCCACGACCTTGTCCAGGTCGTCGCGCTCGGCCTCGGCGAGGAACCCCACCCGGCCCAGGTTGACGCCCAGCATCGGCACCCCCGAGGCACGCGCCAACTCCGCGCCCCGCAGCAGGGTCCCGTCCCCGCCCAGCACGATCAGCAGCTCACACCCGTCGAGCACCCCCGGCGTGGACTCGGTGACGAGCTCCACCTCGGGCGGCAGCGGCAGGTCCACCGCCTCGTGCGCGAAGACCCGTACGCCCAGCCCGCAGCGCAGCAGTCCCTTGACGACCAGCTCCGCGCTGCGGATGGCCGCCGGCCGCCCGGTGTGCGCGAGCAGGAATACGGTGCGTTCCCCCGTTGAATCTGTCACTGCGGCCCCTCCGCCACTGCACGGTCAACATCCGCCGGGTCGAGTGCCGGTGCCCCCGCCCGCAGCCACAGAAAGTACTCGACGTTGCCCGACGGTCCCGGCAGCGGACTCGCCGTGACCCCGAGAACGCCCAGACCGAGCTTCGCCGCCTGCGCCGCGACCTCGCGCACGGCCTCCGCCCGGAGCTCCGGGCTGCGCACGACCCCGCCGCTGCCCAGCCGGTCCTTGCCGACCTCGAACTGCGGCTTGACCATCAGCACCAGGTCGGCGTCCGGCGCGCAGCACCGTACGAGCGCGGGCAGCACCAGCCCGATGGAAATGAAGGACAGGTCACCGACGACGAGGTCCGCGGCGATCCCGTCGATCTGCTCGACCGTCAGCTCGCGCACGTTCGTCCGGTCCTTGACCGTCACCCGGTCGTCGCTCTGCAGCGACCAGGCGAGCTGCCCGTAGCCGACGTCGACGGCCACCACGTGGGCGACGCCCGCGCGCAGCAGCACGTCGGTGAACCCGCCCGTGGAGGCCCCGGCGTCCAGCGCGCGGCGGCCCGCCACGCGCAGCCCCAGCGGCTGGAAGGCCGCCAGCGCGCCCGCGAGCTTGTGGCCGCCCCGCGAGACGTAGTCGGGATCGCTGTCGTCCTTGAGGACGACCAGGGCCGCGCTCGTCTCGACCTGGGTGGCGGCCTTGGTCGCGGTGGTGCCGCCCACGGTCACCCGGCCCGCGGCGATCAGCTGCGCGGCGTGCTCGCGCGAGCGGGCCATGCTGCGGCGTACCAGTTCGGCGTCCAGGCGGCGGCGTGCCACTCCTGCCACGTTCGGTTCAGCTCCTGTTTTCGTACGGACCAGGGACGGGCGGTGCGTCCAGCGCGGTCAGCGCCTCGCGCAGCCCCCGGTGGACATCCTCGTACACCTCGACGTGTCCGTCCGCCGCGAGGTGGTCGGCGTCCGCCAGCCGCGCCAGGTGCGCGTCCACGGCGGCGTGTCCGGTGGGGGTGCGTACGACGCCCAGCGCCACGGGCCCCGCGGGCCCGGCGGAGGCTTCGCCGTCGGCTTCTGCTGCGCCCTGGGCTTCGTCGGTCATGCCCCGACGCTACCTCGAAGCGCCCCGCGACCACGCACGGCTCTGCGGTACGGTCGTGATCACGATGGCTACGATCCAGGAGTGCCGCGAAGCACTCGAAACCCTCTCCGGCAATCTCGCCCGGGCCGACGGCGGCGTACGCGGCGCGGCCGCGCTCGACCGCTCCCTGAGCTGCCACATCACGGACGTCGACCAGACGTTCACGGGCCGCCTCGACACGGGCCGCATCCGCGTGGACACGGTCGCCCCCGGCCCGCCGGCCGCCAAGGCCGAGATCCGGCTCGCGATGACGGGCGACGACCTCCTCGCCCTGGTCGCGGGCGACCTCAAGTTCGCCAAGGCCTGGGCCTCCGGCCGAGTAAAACTCGAAGCCGGCTTCCGCGACCTCCTACGCCTCAAGAGCCTGCTCTGACCCTCAGCCCCGCCGGCGCTTGAGGCGCTCTCTCAGCCCCGCCGGCGTTTGAGGCGCTGGGGGTCCCCCCGGACGGGGTCGGGGGGAGGGTCCGGGGCGGCGCCCCGGCAGCCGGCCCGCGCCCGCTACTGCGCGCGAGCCACCACCCGCGCCACCCGGGCGGCGGGAATCACCAGCGGCGTCCCCGTCTCCGGGTCGTCAATGATCTGGCACTTCAGGCCGAACACCTTCTCCACCAGCTCCGCCGTCACCACCTCCGCCGGCGCCCCCTCCGCCACGACCTTCCCGCCCCGCATCGCGATCAGGTGCGTCGCGTAACGGGCCGCGTGGTTCAGGTCGTGCAGCACCGCGACCAGCGTCCGCCCCTGGTTCTCGTGCAGCTCCGCGCACAGGTTCAGCACGTCGATCTGGTGCTGGATGTCCAGGTAGGTCGTCGGCTCGTCGAGCAGCAGCAGCGGCGTCTGCTGCGCCAGCGCCATCGCGATCCACACCCGCTGCCGCTGCCCGCCCGACAGCTCGTCCACGGCCCGCTCCGCGAGCTCGGCGACCCCGGTCGAGGCCATCGACTCGTTCACGACCCGCTCGTCCTCGGCCGACCACTGCCGCAGCAGCCCCTGGTGCGGGTACCGGCCGCGCGCGACCAGGTCGGCCACCGTGATGCCGTCCGGCGCGATCGAGGACTGCGGGAGCAGCCCCAGGGTCTTGGCGACCTTCTTCGCCGGCATCGACCCGATGGCCTGTCCGTCCAGCAGCACCCGCCCGGCGGACGGCTTCAGCATTCGCGACAGGGCCCGCAGCAGCGTGGACTTGCCGCAGGCGTTGGGGCCGACGATCACCGTGAAGGAGTGGTCGGGGATCTCCACCGACAGGTCTTCGGCGATGACCCGCTGGTCGTAGCCGAGCGTCACGTTCTCCGCGGTCAGCCGCTGCACTTGCGTACTCCTCATCAGGTTCATATACGTCCTGCCTTGCGCTCGGTGACGAGCAGCCAGAGCAGGTAGACACCGCCGACCAGCCCGGTCACCACGCCCACCGGCAACTGGTCCGCGCCGAAGGCCCGCTGCGAGGCCCAGTCGGACACCATCAGCAGCACCGAGCCCATCAGCGCGGCCGTCAGCAGGTTCCCGCCGGGCGAGCGGGTGAGGCGCCGGGCCAGCTGCGGCGCGGCCAGCGCGACGAAGCTGATGGGCCCGGCCGCCGCGCTCGCCGCGGTGGTGAGCAGGATCGCCGCGAGCATCAGCAGCAGCCGCGTCCGCTCCACCGGCACCCCGAGGGCGTACGCGGCGTCGTCGCCCATCTCCATCATCCGCAGGGCCCGGCCCTGCCCGAGGACCAGGGGGAAGAGCACCGCGCAGACCGCGAGCAGCGGCCACACCTGCGCCCAGTCGCGGCCGGCCAGCGAGCCGGTCAGCCAGACCGTGGCGCGGGTGGCCTCGATCATCTGGGCCTTCGTGATCAGGTACTGGATCACGGCGACGAGCATGGCGGAGGCGCCGATGCCGACCAGCACGAGCCGGTAGCCCTGGATGCCCTGCTTGTAGGCGAGCAGGTAGACGGCGGCCCCGGCCAGCAGGCCGCCGATCAGCGCGCCGACGGCCACCTCGTTGGCATCGCCCTTGAACAGGATGATGACGACGAGCGCGCCGACCACCGAGCCGTACCCGAAGCCCAGCAGGTCGGGGGAGCCGAGCGGATTGCGGGAGACCGACTGGAAGACCGCGCCGGCCATCCCGAGGGCGGCGCCTACGAGCAGGGCGACCAGGACCCGCGGCAGCCGCAGGTCGTTGACGATGAAGTCGTTGGCGGGGGTGCCGTTGCCCAGCAGGGTCTGGACCACGTCCCACGGTGCGATCTCGAAGTCGCCGGTGCCGATGAGCAGGACGGCCAGCGCGAGCGTCGCGGCGGCGAGCAGCAGGCCGACCGCCAGCGCGCGCCCCTCGACGCGCAGCGCGATCCCGCCGGGCAGGCGCAGCGGGCGGGGCCCGGACCGGCCCTTGCGCGGTGTGTCGTTCACGGTCGCGGTCACGGTCACAGCTGGGCCATCCTCTTGCGCCGAACCAGGTAGATGAAGACGGGGCCGCCGATGAGCGCGGTCACGACGCCGACCTGCAGTTCGGCGGGCCGGGTGACGACACGGCCGACGACGTCGGCGCCGAGCAGCAGGACGGGTGACAGGACGGCCGAGTACGCGAGCACCCAGCGCATGTCGGGACCGGTGAACGCCCGGACGAGGTGCGGGATCATCAGGCCGATGAAGACGATGGGCCCGCACGCGGCGGTCGCCGCACCGCACAGCAGGGTGATGGCGACCACGGCGGCGATCCGGGTCCGCGTCAGGTGCGCGCCGAGCGCCCGCGCCGTGTCGTCGCCCATGGCCATCGCGTTCAGCGGCCGGCCGAGCGACAGCGCGAGCACCGCGCCGACGATCAGGAAGGGCGCCACCTGGCGGACGGTGTCCATGTTGGCCGAGGCCAGTGAACCCACCGTCCAGAAGCGGAGCTTGTCCAGCGCCTTGCTGTCCATCAGCTGCACGGCGTTGATGTAGCCGATCAGGGCCGCGCTGGCCGCCGTACCGGCGAGCGCGAGGCGCACCGGGGTCGCGCTGCGGCTGCCGCCGAGGACGTACACGACCACCGAGACGACGGCGGCGCCGAGGAAGGCCCACCACACGAACTCGCGGATCGACGTCGCGCCGAAGAAGCTGATCGCGGAGACCACGGCGGCCGCGGCGCCGGCGTTGACGCCGAGGATGCCGGGCTCGGCCAGCGGGTTGCGGGTCAGCGCCTGCATCACGGCACCGGACAGGCCGAGGCCCAGTCCGACCATCAGCCCGAGGAGCGTGCGCGGGACCCGCAGGTCCCGCACCACCACGTCGGAGGGCGTCCCCGCGTACGCGAACAGGCCGTGCCAGACCTCGTCCAGGGGCATCTGCCTGGCGCCCACGGCGATGCTCACGACCGCGACCAGCGCGAGCACCGCGAGGGCGGCCAGCAGACCGGCGACGCGCGCGGCATGACGCGGGCGGGCGACGGCGGCCTGTCCGGGCGCCGCGCTCGGTTCGGATTCAGGGGGGCTCTCGACCAACACGCGAGTTAGGTTAGCCTACCCTCCACCTCGCACGGATCACCCGTTCGGCCCTAAGGGCCCAGCCTGGCCAGCGCCTTCGCCGCGTCCAGCGTGCAGACCCCGTCCCCGGCCGCCGTCCAGGCCGCCGCGCACAGCGCCCGCAGCCCGTCGACCGGATCCCCGCCCTCCCCGCGCAGCTCCAGCACCCCGCGGTTCAGCGCGACCGCGGTCCAGCCGCCGCAGGCGAACCCCTCCGCGACCGGCTCCACCTCCGGCTGCCCCGTCAGCAGCCCCCGCAGGTCCCGGTCCACGTACGTCGGCCGGTGCCTCGGCTCGGCCCGCACCAGCTGCTCCGCGTCCGTCACACCGGTCAGTACCAGCAGCGAGTCCACCTCCCCGTTGAAGGCACCCTCGATGTCGGTGTCGAGCCGGTCCCCCACCACCAGCGGCCGCTCCGCCCCCGTCCGCAGCACCGTCTCCCGGTGCATCGGGGGCAGCGGCTTGCCCGCCACCTGCGGCTCCGCGCCCGTGGCGATCCGTACGACCTCCACCGCGGCCCCGTTGCCCGGCCCGATCCCCCGCACCCCCGGGATCGTCAGGTCGGTGTTCGACGCGTACCACGGCACCCCGCGGTTGATCGCGTACGAGGCCTCCGCGAAGCGTCCCCAGGGCAGTTCGGGACCCCCGTACCCCTGCACCACCGCCGCCAGGCCCTCCTCCTCGGCCGACTCCACCGGCACCAGTCCGCGCTCGCGCAGCGCGACCCGCAGCCCTTCCCCGCCGATCACCAGCACCTTCGACCCCGGCTCCACCTGCTCCGAGATCAGCCGGGCCACCGCCTGCGCGGACGTGATCACCTCGGCGGCCTCCGTCGGGATGCCCAGCTCGCCCAGGTGCTCCGCGACCGCGTCCGGGGTCCGCAGCGCGTTGTTGGTGACGTAGGCGAGGTGCATGCCGTCGGCCCGGGCCGCGGCGAGTGACTCCACGGCGTACGCGATGGCCTCGCCGCCCGCGTACACCACTCCGTCGAGGTCCAGCAGCGCGGTGTCGTACGCCTGGTGCAGACTCTGCTCACTCGCCGCGGGACTGGTCCTGCTCTGCCGGGTCATCGCGTTCGCTCCTCTGAGGGCCCTCCCGGCGGTAGCCGGGGGAGAACGATCTTGTCCGATTCTGCACTGCCCCGATCATCCCGCATGGCGAGACGCGACTTACCATGCACCAATGACCACACCTGGCACCGCGGACCAAGGGCTGCGACTGATCCCGTTCCATGGCCTGCGCTACGTCCCGGAGCGTGTCGGCAGCCTCGCGGCCGTCACCTCCCCGCCGTACGACGTGGTCGTGCGCCCCGACGGAGTCGACCACCTCGAATCCGCCGACCCGCACAACATCGTCCGCCTGATCCTCCCGCAGGCCGGCACCCCGGCCGCACGCAACGAACAGGCCGCCCGCACCCTGCACGACTGGCTCGCCGAGGGCATCCTCAGCGCCGACCCCGAGCCCGCGCTCTACGTGTACGAACAACGCAAGGCCGGCCTGCTCCAGCGCGGCGTCATCGGCGCCCTCGCCCTGTCCACCGCCGACGCGGGCATCGTCCTCCCCCACGAGGACGTCATGCCGGACGTGGTCACCGACCGGGCCGGCCTGATGCGGGCCACCTCCGCCAACCTCGAACCCCTGCTCCTCACCTACCGGGGCGAAGACCCCGGCACGGGAGCGGCCGCGGTCGTCGAGCGGACCGCCCAGCGCACGCCCCTGCTGTCGACGACCACCGAGGACGGCTTCCAGCACCGCCTGTGGGCCATCACGGACCCGGACGAGCTCGCCACCGTCACGGCGGACCTCAGCCACCGCCAGGCCCTCATCGCCGACGGCCACCACCGCTGGGCCACGTACCTGCGCCTCCAGGAGGAGCACGGCTCCCCCACGGCGTGGGACTTCGGGCTGGTCCTCCTCGTGGATACCGCGCGCTACCCGCTCCAGGTCCGCGCGATCCACCGGATGCTGCGCCGGCTCCCGGTCTCCGACGCCCTCGCCGCCCTCGGCGGCCACTTCCGCGTCACCCCGGTCGACGGACCGCTCCCGCTCGCCCTGGACGCCCTCGCGGACGCCTCGGAACGCGGCAACGCCTTCCTGCTCACCGGCGACGGCACCTTCCACCTGGTCACCGATCCCGACCTGGCGCTCCTCGACCGCACGGTCCGCCACGACCGCCCGGAGGCCTGGCGCCGGCTGGACGCCACCGTGCTGCACGCGACCCTGCTCGACGCCCTCTGGCACGTGCCGGACGCCCCCGAGGAGATCACGTACATCCACGACGCCGCGTCCACCGTGGCCATGGCCGAACGCCACGGGGGCACCGCCGTCCTGCTCCACCCCGTACGGGAGGAAGTCGTACGGGACCTGGCCCGCCAGGGCGTCACCATGCCCCGCAAGTCCACCTCCTTCGGACCGAAACCGGCCACCGGGCTGGTCCTGCGCGGGCTGGGCTGAACCACTCCGGACGCGAAAAGGGGCGGTACCCCGCCGGGGGGTACCGCCCTTTCTCATGCGCTCACCGTGCTCGTGCTTCAGGCCTTGTCGCGGCCCGAGTCCTGCGCGGCGTCGTCGAGGTCGGCGTCGGCCGCGGACTGCTCCAGCGGCTCGTACTCCTCGTCGTCCTCGTCGTAGTACTCGGCGACGTCGGAGGCGCGCTCGGCCGCGGCGACCTCCGCCGCGTCCTCGTCGTCCTCATCGTCGTCGTCCTCGTCGTCGATGACGTCCTCGACGTCGAGGTCACCATCGACATCGACGTCGGCCAGGTCGACGGCGGCGTCGACGAACTCGACACCGTCGAGTTCGGCGAGACGGTCCGAGGCGTCGGTGGCCCCGTCCTTGTCCGCTTCGAGGGTCTTGCCGAACCACTCGCGCGCCTCGTCCTCACGGCCGGCCGCCAGGAGGGCGTCGGCGTAGGCGTACCGCAGGCGCGCGGTCCAGGGCTGGACGGAGCTGGAGGCCAGCTCCGGGCTCTGCAGGGTCACGATGGCGGCTTCGAGCTGCCCCTGGTCCCGCCGGGCACCGGCCGCGACCAGACGCATCTCGACCTGGCCGGCCTTGTCCAGCTTCTGCACCTCGGGCTCGCCGGCCATGGCCAGCGCCCGCTCCGGACGGCCGAGGCCGCGCTCGCAGTCGGCCATGACGGGCCACAGCTCGACCGAGCCGGTCATGCGCTTGGCGGCACGGAACTCCGCGAGGGCCTCGCTGTACTTCTGCGTGGCGTACGCGGCGAAGCCGGCGGCCTCGCGGACGGCGGCGACGCGGGAGGCCAGGCGCAGGGCGATGCGCGAGTACGCGTACGCCTGCTCGGGGTCCTCGTCGATCAGCCGCGCGACCATGACCAGGTTCTTGGAGACCTCTTCGGCCAGGCCCTTGGGCAGGCTCAGCAGCTCCTGGCGCACATCGGCGTCGATCTCGAGACCGGTGACGTCCTCGTCGATCGGAAGGCGCTTGACCGGGTCCCGGTCGGAGCGGAAGTCGCGGTCGCCGCCACGGTCATCGCGACCACGGTAGCCACCACGGTCACCACCGCGATCGTCACGGCCACCACGGAACCCGCCACGGTCGCCACCGCGGTCGTCACGGCGCGGGTAGGACGGGCGGTCGCCGCCACGGTCGTCGCGACGGAAGCCGCCGCCACCACCGCCGGTGGGACGGTCACCACGGTCATCACGACGCGGGTACGAGGGACGCTCGCCACCGCGGTCATCGCGACGCGGGTAGGACGGGCGGTCGCCACCACGGTCGTCACGGCCGCCACGGAAGCCACCACGGTCGTCATCACGACGCGGGTACGAGGGACGCTCGCCACCGCGGTCATCGCGACGCGGGAAGGACGGGCGGTCGCCACCACGGTCGTCACGGCCACCACGGAAGCCACCACGGTCGTCATCACGACGCGGGTACGAGGGACGCTCGCCACCCCGGTCATCGCGGCGCGGGTAGGACGGGCGGTCCCCGCCACGGTCGTCACGACGGAAGCCGCCGCCGCCACCGCCGGTGGGACGGTCACCACGGTCATCACGACGCGGGTACGACGGACGGTCGCCACCACGGTCATCACGGCGCGGGAAGCTCGGACGGTCCCCGCCACGGTCGTCACGGCGGAAGCCGCCGCCGCCACCGCCGGTGGGACGGTCGCCACGGTCATCACGACGCGGGTACGACGGACGGTCGCCACCACGGTCATCGCGACGCGGGTAGGACGGGCGGTCGCCACCACGGTCGTCACGGCCACCGCGGAAGCCACCACGGTCGTCATCACGACGCGGGTACGAGGGACGCTCGCCCCCGCGGTCATCGCGGCGGGGGTAGGACGGGCGGTCGCCGCCACGGTCGTCACGGCGGGGGAAGCTCGGACGGTCCCCGCCACGGTCGTCGCGACGGAAGCCGCCGCCACCGCCGGCACCGCCACCGGAGGGACGACCACCACGGTCGTCGTCACGGCGGGGGTAGCTGGGACGGTCGCCACCGCGGTCGTCACGGCGGAAACCGCCGCCACCGCCGCCACCGCCGCCGGCGGGACGCCCGCCACGGTCATCGCGACGGAAGCCGCCACCACTGGACGGACGACCACTGGCACCACGGTCGTCACGACGGAACGGGGGACGGTCGCCACCACGGTCGTCACGGCCCCCGCGGTAGCCGCCCCTGTCACCGCCGTCGTTGCGCCGAGGCTCGCGCTCCGGACGATCGTCGGGAGAGTTGGACATGGGTGTGACTCCTGTCTTCGGGGTACCGCTAGTCATTCTCGCGCAACCAACCCATGGCCGCGCTTCGGCGTAAAGAGGTGAAACAAAAAAGGACCCTTGGCCCAGCGTTGAACGCTGGACCAAGGGTCCTTTGAAAGATTGTTCGGCGGCGTCCTACTCTCCCACAGGGTCCCCCCTGCAGTACCATCGGCGCTGAAAGGCTTAGCTTCCGGGTTCGGAATGTAACCGGGC
>NZ_JBVHWW010000053.1:0-19536 GCF_055563995.1 Streptomyces sp. NPDC029164
TCCCCTCCGGGCCCCCCCCCCCCCCCCCCCCCCCCCCCCCCCCCCCCGCACACCCCCCCCCCCCCCCCCCCCCCCCCCCCCCCCCCCCCCCCCCCCCCCCCCACGGCCGTCGTCGTACGGGCTACGGGGGCGCTGTCGCGCCGGTGACGGCCGCGAGGGCGCGGACGAGGGCGGAGCCGTCCGGCGGACGGTGGGGCCAGCGGGCGCCGACGTGGCCGTCGGGGCGGACGAGCAGTGCTCCGTCCGGGGACAGGCCGCACAGCTCCGCGTGCTCCTCGGCGAGGGTCTCGACGCGCAGCGGCCACGGAGCGGGGGTCTGCCGATCCCAGCCGGCGGGGTCCGGGGTGAGCAGGGTGAACCACTCGCCGAACGCGTCCAGCGTCGAGCGGTCGTGCGTGAGCCAGAGGTGGGGCATGCGGTGGCCCGGTTCCGCGGAGGGGACGTAGTCCGTGCCCACGTCGGACGGCTCGGACGGCTCGGACGGTTCGGATGGTTCGGGCGGCGGGGGACTGCCGTCGACGAGGACGGCCGCGGAGCGGTAGGCGACGCCGAGCACGAGGCCGAGCTGGGCGAAGTACCGGTCCGACCAGGGAAGTTCGATGTGCGCCGGGGCGGCTTCGCTGGATTCGAGCTGCTCTTGGCGCAGGCTCTGCGCCTGGAACATGAGGCGGGTGTTGGACACCGCCTGGCGGAGGGTCAGGTGGGCGACGGGTTGTCGTTCCGTCGCGTACGTCTCCAACAGGCGCGGTCCGGCCCAGCCGTGGAGCACGCCCGCCAGTTTCCAGCACAGGTTGTGCACGTCGGAGAGGCCGGCGTTCATGCCCAGCCCGCCGATGACGGGCATCGCGTGCGCGGCGTCGCCCGCCAGCAGGATCCGGCCGTGGTGGAAGCGATCCGCCACGAACGCGTTCATCACCCAGTGCTGGACCCGCACCACATCGGCCCGCACCCCGTGGTCGCCGCCGGATCCGGGGCCGGGGCCGGAGCCGAGGGCGCGCGAGACGAGGCCGGCCCAGTCGGCGCGCTCCGGGTCCTCGGGCGTGGGAGCCAGCCAGGCCCAGCCCCCTTCCGGGTAGAGCGGGAGGAAGGAACCGTGGGCGGTGAAGTAGACCCCGGCGGGCTGGTCGGCACACCAGGTGTTGAGCTCGGCATCGAACACGACGGTGGTGACGGCCGCCATCGCTCCCGGTCCGGTGGTGTCGATCCCCAGCCGTTGCCGGACGGTGGAGTTCGCGCCGTCGGCGGCGAGTACGTAGCGGGCGCGGACGCGCATCCGACCACCGTTGCGGCGGTCGACGAGTTCGGCGACGACGCTCTCGGGTTCCTCGGCCAGGCCGACGAGCTCGACCCCGAACCGCACCGGAGCGTCCGCCGCGGCGAGCAGGATGGGCTCCAGCCGGTCCTGCGAGGTCGCCACGCCGATGACGGGGCTTTCGGGGATCGGCGCGTTGACCCCGACCATCGCCGCAGTGGCGAAGTCGTCGTCGTACAGCGTGTCGCGGAAGCGGATGCGGCCGAATTCCCGTGGGAACGCCTTGGCCGTGATCTCGGCAGCGATGCCCAGCTGCCGGAAGATCTCCATCGAGCGCGCGTTGACCAGCCGGGAGCGGGGGAAGGGGGACAGCTCGGAGCGCTTCTCGACCAACATGGTCCGCACGCCCCAGCGTTGGAGCAGCGCGCGGGCCGTGAGCCCGACCGGCCCACCGCCGACGATCAGGACGTCCACCGCGGTGTCTGGCGAGGGCATGCCACGATCCTCCTGCTGGCCTTGGGTCTGCCGGGGCGCCGGTGTCGGCGATGACTGCGGTGACTGAGATGACCGCGGTGGCTGAGGTGACCGCGGTGACCAGACTGGCGGCGACGACGAGTGGCTGGGGCGATACGCCCTACTTTAGCCGGGTGATCCGGCGGAAAACCCCGAGCGACGCGAGGCGCTGCGCAGAACGGGCCCGAGCCCAGGCCCTGTCCGGGTCAGGCGCGCCACCAGAAGCCGGGCACGGTCGCCATCGCCACCATCAGAAGGGCGCCGGCTCCGGTCATGACGGCCGCGGGTACCGGCCTGCGGCGCGGGTCCGCGAAGGCGGCCAGCCACATCAGGGGCACCGACAGGAAGAAGACGCCCAGCCCGCCCAGGGCTCCCACGTACGACCACATCATGAGGACGAGCCCCCCGATGGCCGAGGTCCGCACGAACGCCGCCCGGCGGTGGCGGAGGAACAGAGGCCACGCCACCAGCAGGGACGTGACGGAGACGAACACGGGGTAGCCGATGCCCTCCGTGTAGGCGCCGGCCAGGAGCGCCGGCGGCACGGGGGCGAGCAGGGCGCACACGGCGAGCCCGAACTGCCACGGGTGAACCCAGCCGCGAGCACCTCCGCGAGCACCTCCGCGAGCACTTCCGCGAGCGGCTTCGCCGGCAGTGGTTCTGCCGCTCGACGCGACGGCTCTCACCATGTCCCCCTCGTAGCGCCATGGCTGAAACACAGCGGTTGAACGCGTTCAGACTACTGGACCGCGGATCCTTCCGGAGCCCGGCCCCGGCCCTGGCCCCCCTCGGTGGTCTCCGTCCCCGTCTCTGTCTCCGCCCCTGCCTGCGCCAGCTCCACCCCGGTCCGGTACAGCTCGACCAGCAGGGGCCGCAGGGCCGCACCGGCCGCGGTGAGCCCGTAGCGCGTGCGTACCGGGAAGCCGGGCAGCCGTTCCCGGACGGCGAGACCCCGCCCCTCCAGGGACCGTAGCCGCTCGGTGAGGACCTTCGGGCTGATCTCGGGCAGCCGGGCCGACAGCGCCCCGAACGACAGTGGCCCGCCCATCAGTTCCCGCAGCACGAGCGTGGTCCAGCGCCCGGACACGGCTGCGAGCGCCAGCTCCACCGGGCAGTCCGGCTCCGGTCGCCGGGTGCGCCCGCCGGCGTCCGCAACCAGCTCGGGGTCCCACCCGCCGGCGTGGCTTTCCCTTTGGTGACCCATTTCGGCATCGGCTTGGCTGTGGTCATGAACCTCGAACGCGATCATGCGCCCACTGTCGTCCTGACCACCGACCCCCGGCAACATCCGGCCGTGTTCGCCGCGGCCTTCAACACCGGCGAACGGGCGGCAGTCGCCCAGGTGTACGAGTCGGACGCCGTCTTCGTCCCACGGCCCGGAGTCCCGCTGACGGGCACCGAGCTCGCCTCGGCCATGGCCGAGTTCCTCGCGCTGGGCCTGCCGATCGAGGTCAGCCCCCGTCACACGTACACCGCGGGTGACCTCGCGCTGCTCATCGTCGACTGGCGCATCGAGGGCACGGGACCTGACGGCGCGGCCGTCCGGCTGGCCGGGACCGCCACGGACGTCGCCCGGCGCGGCCCGGACGGTCTGTGGCGCTACGTCATCGACAACCCCTTCGGCGCCTCGCCCGCCTGACCGGCGAGGGAGCGCACCCGGGCGGTCGCCCGGCCGTCGCCCGGCTCAGGCGATTCCCACCGTGTACGCGGCGCGGTAGCCGTCCCCGTCGGGCGACACGGTCAGCGTCATGGCGGCGCCGGCGGCCCTGTAGCGGCTGTCCCGCTGGTTGGGGTGCTCCGGTGCGGGGCGGCGCGCGTAGGGCTGGCGCGCGTACACCTTCAGCAGGAGGTCCTCGGGGAAGAAGAGCTGCGAGGTCGTCTCGGTCCGGCTGTCGGGGTGCACCTTGAAGTGGATGTGGGGTGCCAGCCCCGCGTACCAGCCGGGCACGATCGTCCGGAACGCGCAGCGGCCGGCGTCGTCGGTGACCTGCGCGCCGCGCAGGAAGGTGGACTTGCCGGTGGAGTAGGCGCCCGAGGGGTCGGCGTGCCAGACGTCCACGGTGGCGGCCGCGAGCGGCCGGCAGCCCTCCGACACCCGAACCACCGTCAGGTCCAGCCGGAGCGGCACTCCGCCCATGCCCTCGGTGATGTCCGAACGCACCCGGTCCAGGTCCAGGTAGTACGGGCCTGCGCCCGCCTCGACGGCGAGGACGCAGGACGGGGTGCCGCTGCCGGCCGGCGGCCGGGGTGTCGAGGCCGACGGCTGTCCTGCCGCACCCCGTGTGCCGGCGGGACCGGCGCAGGCCGCGGCCAGCGCGGCCGCCCCGGCCGCACCGGCGGCTCGTAGAACAGCACGACGGCTGGTCCGGTTGGTGTCGTTCTCGGCCATGCGCCCACCGTGCCGGACGGCACCTTTGACGGTCGGGACCGACACACCGGGGGCCTGCCGCAGCCGGGTTTCGCCGGCGCGGCCTGGCCTGGACCATTCGTTCAGAAGTTGACGCGATGTCAGGAAGTAAGGGTGCAGGTAGGGGATAAAACACCGGCATGGGTCATTTGCGGGGAGGTCAAGACAACGTTGCCAGGTCGTTAACACTTCACTTCTTGACGGCGGTGGAGCGGCCGCGTTGACTGCCCCACCTCGGCCGTTCGGACACGGCCCCGTCAGGGAGGTTCACTTCGTGAACGTGTATGTGGGTCGTGCCGCCGTTGGACTCGCCGTTTCGGCCCTCACCGTCACGCTCGCCGCTTGCGGTGGCGCGGACGGCGGAACCGGCGGGGCCGGCGGGAGTGAGGGCGCGGTCAAGATCGGCCTCCTGCTCCCCGAGAACGAGACCGCGCGCTACGAGAAGTTCGACAAGCCCCTGATCGAGAAGAAGGTCGCCCTCCTGACGCTCGGCAAGGGCAAGGTGGTCTACGCCAACGCCACGGGGGACGCGGCGAAGCAGAACGCCCAGGTCGACACGATGATCGACAACAAGGTCGATGCCCTGATCATCGACGCGGTGGACGCCAAGACGATCGCCGGGGCGGTGGCCAAGGCCAAGGCCGCGGGCGTCGCGGTCGTCGCCTACGACCGTCTGGCCGAGGGGCCGATCGACGCGTACACCTCCTTCGACAACGAGGACGTAGGTCGCGTGCAGGGCAAGGCGCTGCTGGAGGCCCTGGGCGACAAGGCCAGGAACGGGAAGATCGTCATGATGAACGGCGCGGTCACCGACCCGAACGCCGCTCAGTTCAGATCCGGTGCCCGCTCCGTCCTCGACGGCAAGGTGAACGTCGGCAAGGAGTACGACACCGTCGAGTGGAAGCCGGAGAACGCCAACAGCAACATGGCGGCCGCGATCTCCGCCCTCGGCAAGGACAAGATCACCGCCGTCTACTCCGCCAATGACGGCATGGCCGGCGGCATCATCGCCGCCCTCAAGGCCGCGGGCGTCAACCCGCTGCCCCCGGTCACCGGTCAGGACGCCGAACTCGCCGGCGTGCAGCGCATCGTGGCCGGCGAACAGTACATGAGCGTGTACAAGCCGTACGCCCGCGAGGCCGAGGCCGCCGCGGAGCTCGCCGTCACCCTCGCCGAAGGCGAGAAGATCGACGGCATCATCAACCAGATGGTCAGCAGCCCGACCACCAAGCGCGTGCCGTCCGTGCTCATTCCCGGCACCTCCGTGACCAGGAACAACATCGGCAGCACCGTGGTCCTCGACGGTGTCTTCACCATCGAGGAGATCTGCACCGACAAGCTCAAGGCCACATGCGAGGAGATCGGCCTGAAGTGACGCGGTCCTCCCGCAGGGCGGGCAGCGACGGGCGTGGCCGGAAACCGACATTCAGGGAGAGTTAGGCGTATATCATCGCGCTCCACAGAGAAGGCGACGTACTTCTGGAGGCATGATGAGCGAGCGGCCGGTCCTTCTCCCCTACGCCGACCCGGCCTTCGTCGCGAACCCCTTCCCCCTGTACCGGCAGCTGCGCGAGGACGGCCCCGTCCGGCGGGTCGTCATCGCGGGAGGCCTGGAGGCCTGGCTCGTCACCCGCTACGAAGACGGACTCGCGGCCCTCTCCGAACCCCGCCTCAGCAGCGACGTGCGCGACGCCTCGGACACCCGCCTCCTGCGGCAGCTGCCCGAAACGGAACGCGAGTCGATGCTGAGCAACATGCTCCGCAGCGACCCGCCCGACCACACCCGCCTGCGCCGCCTGGTCTCCAAGGCGTTCACCGCCCGCAGGGTGGCCGGGATGCGGCCCCGGATCCAGGCCATCGCCGACGCGTTGCTGGACGCGGTCGCCCCGCACGGCCGCGCCGACCTCATCGCGGACTTCGCGCTGCCGCTGCCGGTCACGGTGATCAGCGAACTGCTCGGAGTCCCGGTGGACGACCGTCACGACTTCCAGGGCTGGACCGACCGCATGATCATGCGGGGCGCGGAGCCGCCGGATCCCGCCGTGGTGAACGAGGCGTGGCAGCACATGCGCGCGTACGTCACCGAGCTCATCCGCGCCAAACGGACAGCCACGGGCGACGACCTGCTGAGCGGCCTCATCACCGCCCGCGACGCCGAACAGCAGCTGAGCGAGGACGAACTCATCGCCATGGTGTTCCTGCTGCTGGTCGCCGGCTACATCGCCACGGTCAACCTGATCGGCGGCGGCATCGCCATGCTGCTCGCCCACCCCGACCAGCTCGACCTGCTGCGCTCCGACCTCGAGCTGCTGCCGGGCGCGATCGAGGAGTTCCTCCGCTACGACGGACCCGTCAGCCCGGGCATCGCCCGCTTCGCACGCGAGGACGTCGAGATCGCGGGCGCGTCCATCCCGCGCGGCGCGACCGTGCTGATCGCCTCGGCCATCGCCGACCGCGACCCGGCCCGGTTCCCCGCCCCCGACCACCTGGACATCACCCGACAGGACAACCCCCACCTCGCCTTCGGGCACGGCATCCACTACTGTCTGGGCGCGCCGCTGGCCCGCCTGGAGGGCCAGATCGCCATCGGCGCCGCCCTGCGCCGACTCCCCGGGCTCGCCCTCGCCGTGGCCCCGGACGAGATCAGCTGGCGCCCCGGCGGCCTCCGCGGCCCCCGGACCCTCCCGGTGACCTTCACCCCCGGCGGCTAGCCGGGCCGGTCTCCGGGGTTGGCCGGCGGTACGCTCGCCGTGCACCGGGTGCCGGGAGCAAGGGGAGTGGTCGTGAGCTGACCGCGGGTGGGTGTGGCCGTGCTGACCATGGGGGACCGGATGCCCGCCCTGAGGGCGCTGCTCGACTCGGTGGCCGGGCGGGACGAGCCGGCCGCGGCCGTCGTGGCGGTCGGCAACGGCTGCGCCCTTGCGGACCTGCCGCCCGGGGTGAGAGGGGGTCGACACCCGTCGGCCGGTGCCCGGCCTCGGCCGGCAGGAGGGACGCCGACCCGGTGCCGCAGCCGGTGTCGAGGACGTCGGCCGGCTCTGTCGGCAGCAGTGCGTGCAGGAGCCGGGTCCATGCGCTGCGCGTGCTCTCGGCCCTCAGTCCGTGGTCGGGCTCTTCGTCGAAGGTCGCTGCGGCGGCATCCCGGTAGGCGGTGATCAAGGCAGCACGGTCAGTCATGGAGCGATGGTCCCGGCCCCCACTGACACCGGGGGTGTCAGAGTCCGAGGGTGATGGCCATGCGGGTCATTTCGGCGGTGCTGTTGATGTTGAGCTTGGCGCGGATGCGGCGGAGGTAGGCGTCGACGGTGTGTTTGGAGAGTCCCATGTGGCGGGCGGTCTGGAGGTAGGTGTGTCCGGCGGCGATGTGGCGGAGGGCTTCCTGTTCGCGGGGGGCGAGGAGGGTGGCTTCGGCGGTGGGTGCGGTGAGGGTGAGGCTCATGGGATTCCTCCGACGTTTCGTCTCGGTCATCTCTGCTCACGACCTCGGAAGCAGGGGACGCTTTCCGGAATGCGGTGTTTGTCCCTGATAAAGAGATTGGCCGTGTGAGTTCATCGCCGTGTCCGCCGACTGTCACAGGCGTGTGACAGGGCCCGCCCGTGGCCCGCGGCTCGCTCGTCCCTACCGAGGAAACCCCTGGTCAGCGCCGCTCTCGTAGATGAAGCGGTGCCCCCTCGGCGGCAGGCCGCCGAGGGGGCCGAGCCCCTACGGCGTCATCTCGTAGGCGCCGGAGAGCGCCTCGACGCGCGCCCAGACGCGGGCCGCGCGAGCCTCGTCGACGACCGGGCGCCGGATGGCGCCGAGTGCCCAGGCCTGCTGCTCGACGGTGGTGGAGTCCTTGCCGTGGAGCTCGATGGCGTGCTGGGAGAAGTCGCGTACGAGGACGGAGAACAGTTCGTCGAGTACGGACTCGTCCAGGTCCGTCAGGCGGGCCTGCTCCAGGATGAGCTGTCCGTGGACGACCAGGGCGAACAGCTGGCCCACGGAGAGGAGGAAGTCGAGGTCGCCGCTCTGCTTCTCATCGGGGGCGATGGTGGCCGCGAACGCGCACAGCGCGTCGGCCTGCTCGCGGAAGCGCGCGACATTGGGCACGGCGGCGTAGGCGTCGTACGCGGGACGCCAGTCGTGGAAGCGTACGGAGCCCAGACCGCGGGCCGGTCCCTGCCGGAACAGGAACCCGTCGTCGGCGGCGTCGAGGCGGGTCGGTACGGGCGCGTACTCAGCCGGGTCCAGCAGGTGGTTGCGCATGAACTTGAGGATCAGTGCGAGGTTGACGTGGACGGTGCCCTCGAGCTTCGGCAGCCCGCGGATCTCGATGGCCGCCTGGGCGAAGTAGTTGTCCTTCTCGAAGCCCTTGGCGGCGATGACGTCCCACATCAGGTCGATGACCTTCTCGCCCTCCGTGGTGACCTTCATCTTGGTCATCGGGTTGAAGAGCAGGTAGCGGCGGTCGTCGGGTCCGGCGGAGCGGAAGTAGTCGACGGCGCGGTCGCTGAACAGCTTCATCCCGACCAGGCGGACATAGGCGTCGGCCAGCTCGCGGCGCACGTGCGGGAAGGCGGTGACGGGGCGGCCGTAGAGGATCCGGTTGTGCGCGTGCGTGACGGCCTCGTACATCGCGTGCTCGCAGATGCCGATGGAGGCGGTGCAGAGGTTGAACTTGCCTACGTTCACGGTGTTCAGGGCCGCGTCGAAGGCGGCGCGGCCGGTGTGCAGGACGTCGTCGGCGGCCACCGGGTAGTCGTCGAGGCGGAACTCGCTGACGTACTTGGAGGAGTCGACGACGTTCTTCACCAGCTGGTAGGCCGGGTGGCGGCTGTCGGCGGCGAAGAAGACGTAGCCGTCGGGGCCTTCGACGTCGGTGCGGCGGCCGAAGACGGAGACGAGGCCGGCGGCGTTGCCGTTGCCGATGTAGTACTTGGAGCCGCTGGCGCGGAAGCCGCCGTCGCCGTCGGGCTCCAGCAGCATGTCGGTGGAGTAGATGTCGGCGCCGTGGGTCTTCTCGGACAGACCGAAGGCGAACACCTCACCCTCGGAGAGGAGTTGCGCGGCGCGGGCACGGGCGGCCGCGTTGTCGCTCTGCCAGACCGGGCCGAGGCCGAGGATGGTGACCTGCCACGCGTACCAGTAGTCGAGGCCGTAGAAGCCGAAGATCTCGTTGAGGGCCGCGATGCGCGCGGTGTCCCAGCGCTTGTCGGGCGCACCCTCGCCGGCGGCGGGGGCCGGGGTCAGGAAGGTCGCGAAGAGCCCTTCCTTGGCGGAGAACGCGAGGAAATCGGCCAGCCAGGCGCGGGAGCGGTAGTCCTCGATGAGCCGGCGCTTGCCGCGGGCCTCGAACCAGTCGACGGTGGCGCGCAGGAGCCTGCGGGTCTCCGGGTCGAAGTGCGCGGGGTCGTAGGTGTGCGGGTGGAACAGCAGAGGGTCGGACATGGCGAGTCACCTTCCGAGGGGTGGGAGTCGAAGGTCGCGCGGACGCGCGGCGGGAGGAGATGGGGCTGGTGGGGCCGCGTGGGGGTGTGTGGGGGTGCGTGCCGTGCGGTTCAGGCGGCCGTGGTGGGCGGAGCAGGCGGGGCGGGCGGGGCGGGAGTGGTGAGCGCGCTGGGCGTGGTCTGCCCGCCCTGGACGGTCCGGGTGGGCCGGGCGAGCCGGTGGAGGGTCGCCAGGACGTCGTCGAGCCAGGCGATCGTCATCCGCTCCTGCGCGATTCCGCCCCGCAGAACGACGTGCTGGAGTTCCTGACCGGCGTCCAGGGGGGAGGGGGCGTCGGGCCCGGTGAAGTCGCGCAGCTCCCCGGCGAGATAGCGGGCGAGGCGGTCCCGGTGCGCCTGCTGGTGCCGCTCGACCTCGCGGATCAGGGAGGCGGGGTCGTCGAAGGCCGCGCCGCGGATCTTCACGGCGAGGTCGTGCCGCAGGCTCTCGGGTTCGATCGGCTCGTGCAGCCACTGGGCGAGGGCGGCGCGGCCCGGACCGGCGGCGGAATACTCGTTCTTGTCCGGCCGGCCCTGCTGTGGGACGGTGCGGACGGTGAGCAGGCCGTCGCTCTCCATGCGCTTGAGCACGCGGTAGATCTGCTGGTGGGTGGCGGTCCAGAAGTAGCCGATGGACCGGTCGAAGCGGCGGGCCAGCTCATAGCCGGAGCCCGGCTTCTCCAGCAGGGAGACGAGGATCGCGTGTTCGAGCGCCATGCCGCGATCTTGCTATGCAACTTGTTGCACAGACAAGCGGCGGCGGCCAGGTGAGACGCGGCTCACCCGGGAGGGCCGGGCCGGGTCTGGTTGGCGGGGTGGTGGGGGCCGGGGGACGCTGGGGGTATGCGATGGCGCGCGCCGGGCGGGGTCATGGCGGCTGCGGTCGCCATCGTCCTGCTGGTGGCGGGCACGCCCGGGCCCGACGGCGGGGACATCGAGCAGCAGGTGGACGTCGGCGGTGGGCGGAGCCTCTATCTGCGCTGCTCCGGCTCCGGGAGCCCCACCGTCGTCCTCCTGTCCGGGCTGCACGAGGCTTCCGACCCGTGGTCGCTGACCGACACCACGCCGCCCGTGCCGAAGGCCCCGGCGGTGCTGCCGGGCGTGGCCGCGTTCACCCGCGTGTGCACCTACGACCGCCCGGGCACCATCCGCTACACGCAGCCGCCGGCGCTCACCACCCGCAGCACGCCCGTACAGGGCAGCCGCGAACTGCCCGCCATGGTCCAGGACCTGGACCGGGTGCTGACCGCCGGGCACGTACCCGGCCCGTACCTGCTGGTGGGGCACTCGTTCGGCGGGATGCTCGCCCTGCGGTACGCGCAGGAGCACCCGGAGCGGACCCGCGGGCTGGTCCTGGTCGACGCGCTCGGGCCCGCGCTGAAGCCGGCGATGGGGGCGGACTGGGCGGCGTACGTCGAGGCGCTACGGCATCCGGGCACGCCCTTCGACGCCGACCCGGCCTTCGAGCAGGTCGACATCGACGGTGGAGTCACCGCCATCGACCGCGGCGGCCCGCTCCCACCGGTCACGGTCGCGGTGCTCAGCAAGACCGAGCCCTTCGCCGCGCCGCCCGCCATGTCCAAGGGCCTCCTGGCGAAGCTGGAGACGGCCTGGCCCAAGGCCCAGCAGGCACTGGTGGGCCTGCGGCCGCAGACCCCCCACCTGCTGGCGACCGGCAGCGACCACTACGTCCAGCTCCACGACCCGGACCTCACGATCGCGGCGGTCCGGCTCGTCGCGGACCGGGCCGCGGCTCGGCCGAGTCCCGTACCCAGCGCCTCGTAGGCCGGTGTCAGAGTCCGAGGGTGATGGCCGTGCGGGTCATTTCGGCGGTGCTGTTGATGTTGAGCTTGGCGCGGATGCGGCGGAGGTAGGCGTCGACGGTGTGTTTGGAGAGTCCCATGTGGCGGGCGGTCTGGAGGTAGGTGTGTCCGGCGGCGATGTGGCGGAGGGCTTCCTGTTCGCGGGGGGCGAGGAGGGTGGCTTCGGCGGTGGGTGCGGTGAGGGTGAGGCTCATGGGATTTCCTCCGACGTTTCGTCTCGGTCATCTCTGCTCACGACCTCGGAAGCAGGGGACGCTTTCCGGAATGCGGTGTTTGTCCCTGATAAAGAGATTGGCCGTGTGAGTTCATCGCCGTGTCCGCCGACTGTCACAGGCGTGTGACAGGGCATGTCGCCGCACGTCGGCCGAGTACGGGTGCTTGACGTGCACGCGGCGGGACGACAGCCTGGCCCGGAGTTACCGACAGGTAAGCGGGAGGGGTGGCCATGGACAGGGACGGCGCACACGGCGGGGAGCGCGCGGAGCAGAGGGGGGACCAGGGCCGGGACGATGCGGAGTCGATGTACCAGTCCGTCGAGCGGCAGGCCGAACTGGTCCGCACCGGCAAGACCACCTCCCGCGCCCTCGTCGAGGCCGCGCTGCGCCGCATCGGCCGGCTCGATCCCGTCCTCGGAGCCTTCCGCGTCGTCCTCGTCGAGCAGGCCCTCGCCGAGGCCGATGCCCGGGACGCGGAAGGGGCGGACGGCCCGCTCCACGGCGTCCCCATCGCGGTCAAGGACGAGCTGGACGTCGCCGGGCAGGTCACCACCTTCGGCGGCGCCGCCAACCACACCCCCGTGACCGGCGACTCCGAGGCCGTACGCCGCCTGCGTGCCGCCGGTGCCGTCGTCATCGGCAAGACGACCATGCCCGAGTTCGGCCAGTGGCCCTTCACCGAGTCCGTGGCCCACGGGCACACCCGCAACCCCTGGGACATCACCCGCACCCCCGGCGGCTCCAGCGGCGGCAGCGCCGCCGCCGTCGCGGCCGGACTGGTCGGGGCGGCGCTCGGCGGCGACGGCGGCGGCTCGATCCGCATCCCGGCGGCCTGCTGCGGACTCTTCGGCCTCAAACCGCAGCGCGGCCGGGTCTCCACCGCCCCGAACGCCCACCTCTGGTACGCCCTCGGCACCGTGGGGCCGCTGACCCGCACCGTGCGCGATACCGCCCTGCTCTACGACGTCCTCGCCGGCACCACCCCCGCCGACCGCTGGAGCGCAAGCCCCGTGACGACCGGCTGGCTACGGGCGCTGGAGACCCGGCCCGGCCGGCTCCGCATCGGCTACTCCGCCAAGCCCGCCGTGCCCGGCGTACGCCCCCATCCGACCCACGTCGAGGCCATGCTGGAGACCGTACGGGCGCTGCGCGAACTGGGTCACGACGTACGCGAGGTCAACCCCCGCTACCCGGACGCCACGGCCCCGTTCGCCGCGCAGTTCTGCGGCGGCGTACGGGCGGAGGCCGCCGCGGTCGAGCGCCCCGACCTGCTGGAGCGGCGCACCCGCAGCACCCTCGCGCTCGCCCGGCTGGTCCCCGAATCGGCCGTGGAGCGCGGGATCCGGGCGGGGGAGCGGCTGGCGGTCCGCGCGGACCGGATGTTCACCACCATGGACCTGCTGCTGACCCCGGTGATCGCCGAGCGCCCGCGCCCGGTGGGCGCGCTGGACGGTGCCGGGCTGCTGACGGCCCTGGCGCGCTCGCGCCCGATGGTCGCCTACACCGCGCTGTGGAACGTCACCGGGCATCCGGCCGCGTCCGTCCCGGCGGGCCTCGGGCCGGACGGGCTGCCGCTCGCCGTGCAACTGGTGGGCCGCCGCGACGACGAGGTGACCGTGCTCCGGGTGGCGGCGCAGCTGGAGACGGTGAGGCCGTGGTCGCAGCGGCGTCCGGAGCCGCCGGCCCGGTGATCGGGCGGAGCGGCCGTGGAGTTGATCGTAGGCGTCGGCGTCGGCGGCAGGACCTCAGCCGAGCGGCTGCCGAACCGCCGATCGGGCGCCGGCCGGATCACCACCAGTAGGCGGGGTACCGCGGAGCGTTGCGGCGCACGCGGGAAGCGGCGTATCCGGTCAGGACCAGCAGGACCGCCGAACCGAACAGCAGCGGGACGAACCGGCGAGGGTCCGGCGTCTGGAGCAGGATGATCACGGCGGTGGCCACGGCCGGCGAGTGGGGGGTACGGGCGGCCATGTTCACGGCGAGCGTGATACCGGCCGCCACGGCCGCGGCCCAGGCGCTGCTGCCCGCCACGGCGAGTACGCAATAGCCCACGGCGCAGCCGACCAGATGGCCGATGACGACCCCGCGCGGCTGGGCGAGCGGCAGGGCCGGGGCGCTGTGGACCAGCGCGGCGCTGGCGGCCAGCGGGGGTATCAGTACCGGTTCGTGGATCATCGCGCCGATCGCGACGAGGCCCAGCAGGACGGCGGTCGCCGCGCAGATGCTGTGGAGGGCCGCCGCCGGGGCGGGCCTGGCCGGGGCCCGCCCGGCTCCCTTCGTGGAAGGGCGCGGTGCCGGGGCAGGCGTGGACTCGGGGCGCAGGACCGTGTTGGTGCTCATGAGGGTGGGGAACGTCCGGGATAGGCGGCCGACGGGCCGGGGCGGGGCGGGAGGGTGCCTGGGCGGGTTGCCGGGGCAGGGGCGGCCCGGGGCGGGGGTGGGCCGGGGACGTCCGGTACGACCATATCCGGCCGTGATGCGCCCCGTGTATCAGGGGATCGCCCCGCATGGGCCGGTCACGACGTGCACAATGACCTCCGGCGAGGTCAACGGGGCACAGGCGAAGGCCGGTTGTTCGTGGCAGGGGGAGAGCCGATGGAACGGCGGATCCAGCAGATCGAACTTCCGGGCGGGGAGACCGTACTGGCGCGGGTCAGCGTGATGCGGCCCGAGGACGTTCCCCGCGGATCGGACGAACCCGCCTACGAGGACGTGGGCGCGCTGGACCATCTCACCGCCCGCGTGGACCAGCTGAACGAACTGGTCAGCGGCATCGGCTCCGCCGTGCTCGACTCCGCGCTGGCCGCCGGCCCCGACGAGGTCAGTGTCACCTTCGGCATCGAGCTGCTGGCGAAGCCGGGCAAGGCCGTCGCCTTGCTGGCGGACGGCGAGGCCAAGGCCGCGATCTCGGTCACCCTCACCTGGCGTCCGCGGGAAGGGGAGGGAACGGTGGGTCCGGACACCTCACACGGACGGCTCGCTCACTGAAGAACCGAAAGGCGACGCCGTGCGGCCCGCGTTGGAGCCGCACAGCGTCTTTCCCGGCTGGTCAGCAGTCGTCGTTGTATCCTCCGTGGCCGTATCCTCCGCGGCCGCCCCAGTCGTCGTCATCGTCGTCGTACCAGCCGTGGCCGTGGCCGCCCCTGTCGTGGTCCCAGCCGCCGCCGGTCACATGAGTGGCGGAGTGGGTCGGGGTCGCTGCCGAAGCCGTACCTGCGGCTCCCAGCGCGGCGCCGCCGGCCATCAGAACGCCGATGGCAGACACCGCGAAGAGTCGCTTCACTCTCATTGCTCGCATGGTTTCAGAACCCTTCATCATTGCTATGAGCACGAAGACTTCTTTTCCTCCTTCCGCATGAGATGTGTGCACGCGCCGCACCTGTGTCCATAAATTTCCCTGCACAGGTGATGTGGAGAGTGCCGCCCGCCGTCAACGCGACCTCGTCGGGTCACGGACCTTCGGGGCTGGTGCGAAATCCGCACGCCACGCATGCCGGCGCATCACTGCAGGCAAAGGGTGTGTTTCCCGCAATTGCCACAGTTACCTACGGAAGATACTAGTCACCCACCCGACGGTCGGCATCTCGGGACGGCAGGCCGGTGGGGCTCAGGCGGTCGGCTGTCAGTGGGGGCCGGTAGGTTGTGATCGGCTGCTCGTACGTGCGCGGGCACCGATGCACCACGGGGGTACACGCGATGAGTTCGACCACCGCATGGAGGGCTGCCGGGGACCATGAGCTGACACTCGATCCCTGGGCAGGGCCGAAGCCGGTGCTCCGCTGCCGTACCGCGGCGGGGCGCGAGCTGAAGAAGGTGCCGCCCGCGCTCAAGACGGACCCGCTGGTGGCGGAGTTGACCGCGCTGGCGGAATGGATCGGCGACCACGCCGTCCAGGCACAGACGAGCGTCGAGCGGTGGATGACGCAATGCCTGCCGGTGCCCGCCGCGTTGATACGGCAGGTATGGCCCGACCCGTACTGGCAGCGCGCTCTGCGGTACGCGGTGATCGCGCCGTACGACGGGGCGGGCGACGGGTCGCAGGGCGAGCCGGACGTGCGGCGCGCCGGGGTGCTCACGGGCATCGCGCCGCGCCCGGGCGGCAGTGCGCTGGTGCTGACGGGACTCGACGGGGAACACGAGCTGGACGACGCCGTGGTCATGGTCCCGCATCCGGTACTCCTCGACCCGCGCGGCACCGGGCTGCTCGAACGCTGGCGCACACTGCTGGATCCGCTGGGCGGGGAGCAGGGGCTCGAGCAACTGCACCGCGCGGTGTACGTACGGCCGGACTGCTCGCCCGCGCCCGCCCCTGGAATCCAGAGCACACGCGAGGGCATCACGGTCTTCTACGGCGCCTCGTACGAATCCGGGGCCCGCTTCGAGCGCTCGGTGGCGCGGTTCGGCGGACGCATCAGCGGGGAGCGCGCCGGATTCACCTTCGGCCACCAGGGGCGCCGGCACGGCATGGTGGCCGACCTGCGCTACCAGGGACCTGTGGCTCCGGTGAGCCTGCACGACTTCTGGTTCACCGACGTCCGGGGGCGGCAGGGATCAGGGACGTACGACGTGGTGCCGAGGACCGTCTGGTCCGAGGGGATCAGGGCGATCACGGCTCTCTACGACGAGCGGGAAGCCGTTGAGGGGCGCTCGCTCAGGACCATGCCCGCCGACGCGGCTAGCGGGTACCAGTCCTTTCTCGTCGCGTGCGCGGACCACGCCGCGGCGGGCGCACCGGATGCCGGCCCTCCGAAGCAGCGGCAGCCTGCCGACGCACGCGGGCTCCTCGATGCGGGCGCGGTACTCGCGGGCGACCCGGCCGGTCCGCACGAGGAACCGCTGACCGCGCGCCGCTACGGATCGCCGTTCCTGGAGGACGGCGGGCCTTTCGTACGGCTGGTCGTGGCCCGGGCGGTCGGGGCACAGGACGCGGTGGCGCGGGCGCTGGGCCTGGAACCCGACGCGGAGGAGCCCACACCGGTCGGCCGGACACCGGTACGCCCCCTGGACTTCCTGTCCCGGGTCTGCCGGGTGCACCCGGAGCTGGCGCGGCAGGCGATGCGATTGCTCGCTCCGCTGCGCACGTGCGCGAAGACGGCCGAAGCGAAGCCGGGCCGGGCAGCGACCCAGCTCTCGGCGAGCCTGAAGAAGCTGACGGCACCTCATCCGGAGCTGCTGCCGTTCGCCCTGGACGAGGGTGCGCGGATCGTGGCCGCGGCGGGCAGCGTGGCGATGGCCAGGCCGCTCTACACCGAGGCACGCGCCGCCGAGAAGCGACAGGGCGGCATCGACGAGAGTGCTCTGTGGGAGCTCGTCGCGGAGTTCCGCGCGCTCGGCGTCGTCGACGAGAAGTTGCTCAGGCAGTACCGGGACGACATCGCCGCGCGCTCGACGGCGGAAGAGGCGTACGAGAGCTACCGCAGGCTCGTCCTCGAATCCTGCCGAAGGGAGAGCCGGATCCCCACCTCCTTCGTCCGGGACGGGGTCACGCACCACCGGCAGCGGGACATCCCGGCGTCCTTCGCCGTGGAGCTGGCGGAGGGAATCGGCGGCGGCCCGTTGGCCGCCGACGACACCAACACCGAGATCTTCCGCCTGCTGCTGCGAGCCGGCGCACTGGCGACGGCGACGGCGCCCGTGTGGGAGGCCTGGGCGGCGCCGCTGGAGCGGGATCTCGCGGAACACCCCGACACGGCAGGGCACCTGAGGACCCATCTGCCGGAGCCCCGGGGCTCCTCGGCCGTCGCGAAGACCGAGGCCGCCGAGGCCTGGCTCGCCCTGATGGCACGCCTCGGCCTGCTGGAACGGCTCACCGGAGGGGCGGAGCCCGACTCCACCGCGTCCGCGCGGGCGGCGAACGCCTGGCTGACGCTGTTCCTCCGGCGTTACGCGGGCCTGCGCCGGCCCGTCGCCGGCCTGGAACCGGTGGTGGCGTCGATCGCGGCACGGATGCGCGAGGCGGGCGAGACCCGCGACCCGCTGCTCGGGCTGGAGAGCAGATCTCTGGGCGGTGACTTCTGGGGCGTCGGCGTCGACCTCGAACTGCTCGTCCTGATGCGGCGGGCGGGAATGCCGCTCGCCGAACCCGGCGACGGGCAGCGTGTCTTCGCCCTGCAATGGATACAGCGCCGGGGCACCGACGGTGTCGAATCCGTACTGGGCGATCCCGCGTTCCGCGAGCCGATCCGCACCGAACTGACCGGCACCGTGCGGGGAAGCTACGGCTACACCGTCACCCGGCACGGCCTGACGCCGTTCCCGAAGGTCACCAAGCGGGTGGCCGCGCTGGAACCGCTGCGGGAGCTGATGACCGGGATCCTCGACGAACGTGCGCGGCGCGTGCGGGAGGGCGGCACGGGCGGGATCTTCGCCCTCCAGGACCTGCTGCTCCATGTCGAGCCCTTCGTCGTCGCCGGAGCCGCGAAGCACTTCGACACATACGTACAGGAGGCACTGGCCGCCGATCCGGCCACACTGCTGGCGGACACCCTGCGCGCGCACTGCCTCGGCCACGGGCACGACGGCGACCAGACCGGCGCATGCGGACTGCGGGAGGTGACCGTCGAACAGGCGCGAAAATTGCTGGAGTCGACGGACGGGGCCACACGGCAGCGCCATGCGCAGGTGTTCGCCGTGGAACCGGCCACCCGCAGGAGCCGGTACCTCGCCTTCGACATGGGATCGGAGTTCGCGCAGGACCTGCTGCCCGGGATCGAGGCGGCCCTGCCGCGGACAGCGGGCGAATCCTGCAGAACGCAGACCCTCGGTGTCGTGCAGGGCGCGCTGTGGTGCGAGACGTGGCAGGCAACGCTCCGCCGGTTCGTGCGAGTGGGAGGATGAGCCGATGGGGACACGACTGCCGTTCGGAGACGCGTTACGGACCGAGCTGGGAGTGCCCGAACACCCTCTCAGACTGAGCAGCAGCCCTCGCTCGCGGGTGTGGCGCGTCGAGTTGCCGGCATCAACAGCGGTGGTGAAGCAGCTCGTCGGCGGTCCCGGTGCCGACGAACGGTACGCCCGCGAGGTGGCCGCCCTGCGGCTCGCGGCCCGAGCCGGCGTTCCCGTGGTGCCGGCCCTGCTGGCCACCGATCCCGGCGAGCGGGTCCTGGTACTGGAGGATCTCGAACACCAACGTCCGGCCGGTGACTGGATCGTCGGGTACGCGGCCGCGCTGGCACGGCTGCACGCCACGGCCCGCCCGGAGGACGCCGGGGTGCTTCCCCGATGGCAGGGCCCGAACCAGGCCGACGCCGAGTCCTTCCTGCGCCTGGCCGCTGCGCTGGAGGTCCCGGTCACCCCCGGTGTGTCCGGCGAACTCGACGGCCTCGTCGACAGGCTCGACCAGGCACCCGGGCACGCCCTCCTCCACGGGGACCCCTGCCCCGGCAACGATCTCCACACGGCATCGGGGATCAGATTCATCGACTTCGAACAAGCCTCCTTGGGCAGCGGCGTGATGGAGCTCGCCTACCTGCGCATCGGCTTTCCGACATGCTGGTGCGTCACCTCGGCGTCGGAGCCGCTGCTGGAGCGGGCGGAGGACGCGTACCGCGAGGCGTGGCGGACCGCGACGGGCTCGGAAGTCCAAGGCGGGCTCACCGACGCGTGCGCCGGCTGGCTGATCCGCGGCGACGCGCTGGTCCAGCGGGCACACCGCGACGGGACGGACCACCTGGACCGGATACCCCACCAGGACTGGACCTGGGGCACCGCGACCGCCCGCCAACGGCTCGTGCACCGGCTCGGAGTCGTCGGGCGGAGGACGGGCGAAGACGCCTCCCCCCCCCCCCTTGGGAGCCCCAACAACACCACGCGCCCCCGCAGAGGTGTCCATTGGCCCCCACTCCTGCCCCTCCCCATCTC